>DASPTB010000227.1:0-63146 GCA_035623615.1 Actinomycetota bacterium | reverse complement strand
CACGTCCTGATCGACGACGTGCCCGGCGTCGGCAAGACCACCCTGGTGCGGACGCTCGCAGGCCTGCTCGGCCTCGACTTCGCACGTGTGCAGTTCACGCCCGACCTGATGCCCTCGGACATCACCGGCACGTCGATCCTCAACCTCAAGACGCACGACTTCGAGTTCCGCCCGGGCCCCGTGTTCACCCAGATCCTGCTGGCCGACGAGATCAACCGGGCCACGCCGAAGACGCAATCGGCGCTTCTGGAGGCCATGCAGGAGCGGCAGGTAACGGTGGACGGCGTCGTTCACCCACTCCCCGAGCCGTTTCTCGTGCTGGCCACACAGAACCCGGTCGAGCTCGAAGGAACGTTCCCGCTGCCGGAAGCCCAGCTGGATCGCTTCCTGCTGCGGGTTCGGCTGGGGTACCCCGACCAGAAACAGGAGGAGGAGATCCTGGTCAAGCCCCGCGGCAGCCGCGAGTCCGCACCGGAGCCCTTGTCGGGCGCGCCGGACCTGGCGTCGCTGAGGGCGATGGCGGACGAGGTCCGGATCGAGGAACCCGTCCGCCGGTACGCGGTGTCGCTGGTCCGCGCGACTCGCGACCACCCCGATCTGCAGGTCGGCGCCAGCCCGCGCTCGGTGGAGCACCTGGGTGACGCGGCCCGAGCGATGGCGTTGCTGGAGGGCCGGGACTTCGTGCTTCCCGACGACGTAAAGGCGCTCGCACAGCCGGTTGTGGCGCACCGGCTGGTGCTGAGCACCGACGCGCGTATCCGCGATCGGCGCGAGGAGGACATCCTGGCCGAGGTCATCGCGCAAGTTCCGGTCCCCGTGGAGTTCGAGACCGAGTAGCGGCGGAGGCCCGAGACCGCGTGGACACCGCGAACCGCCGCGAGATCGCGTTCTTCGTTGCGGTGTTCTTGGCCGTGGCCGCGATCGCCGGGGGCGACGCGAAGCTGTTCGCATGGTCCGTCGCCGTGCTCGGCCTCGCGGGCGGTGCGATCTGGTGGGCGAGGTCGGCGTGGCGAGCCGTGACCATCGAGGCCGCGTTCGAGCCGGCGCGCGTGTTCGTCGGCGAACCGGTCACGCTCAACGTGGTGGTGCGCAATCACAAACGCGTGCCGATCCCGGTGCTGTCGCTCGGCGTGTGGCTGCCACCAGGCATGTTCCCGGCGACCGACGACCCGTCCGAGGACGGCGTGGGGTATCGGGGACTGTGGCTGCCGCCGGAGTTGGCCCCGCGCGAAGTCTCGTCGGCCATCCGCGGATACCGCCGACGGCTGTTCCTGGCCGGACGGTCGGAGGTGCGGCTGGCGTTCCCGGTGCGCGTCGCCGGGCGTGGCGAGTACTGGTTGCGGCGCATCGATGCACAGGCATCCGACCCGTTCGACCTGGTGCCGGTGGCGCAGGAGATCACGCCGGATGCGGCGTTGCTGGTCATGCCCGAACCGCGGATCGCGGTGCCCGCGTCCGTGCGGCGCCGTCTGCCGTTCGGGATGCCCGTGCGCGCGGCGCGGATCTTCGAGGAACACGAACGGTTCGCCGGCGTCCGGCCATACGAGGCCGGGGACCCGCTCAACCGCATCCACTGGCGGCTGACGGGACACGCCGGTGAGCTGCAGACGAAGCTGTTCGAGCCGACGCGCGGTGCGGACGTGCTCTTCGCCCTGGATCTTGCTGTGGGAGAGCCCTTCTGGGATTCCATTTACCCTGAGATCGCTGAGGACACGATCGGCTGGGCGAGCTTCCTGTGCCGGATCGCACTCGAATCGGGCTGGCGGATCGGCCTCGTCGCCAACACCCACCTGACGCGCGGGCGCGGCCCGCTGCGTGTCCCATCCTCGCTCGCCCGCGGGCACGAGGGCGCCGTGTTCGCGGCGCTGGCCCGCATGCCGAGCGAACCCACCGCCGACATGGGGCCGGTGCTCCGCGAGTCCGGGCGGCGCCTGAGTCACGAGACAACGGTCGTGTTGATCACCCCGCGTCCCGGTCCGCGGCTCCGTCATGAGGTTGCGCAGCTCCGCGGGCGTGGGACCGCCGTCGTGGAGCTGTCCCCGCTGTCGGATGCCCAGACCGCGGCGGGCGCATGAGCGCGAGGTCGCGGGTCGAACGCGTTCGCGGCCCGTTTCGGCCCGCCACGCCGGGGCTCGCGGTGGCCGGCGCGTCTCTCGCGGCGCTCGCGGAGGCCGCCGTCGCGTTCCCATTCGTTCGGGGCATCGTCTTGCAGGTCATTCCAGGAGCGTCGGGTGCCATGGCGGACCCGTCCCTGTTCCTGGTCGTGGTCGTCGGTGCCGTCGCCCTTGCAACCGACCTTCGGCGGTTCCCGGCGATGCCGGCCGTCGCGGCCGCGGCCGCCGTGGCGCTCGGGATCGCGCAGACGCGCGTATGGGGCCCGCCCGCCGGCCCGGGGCCGGCCGTGGTGGTCGTCATCGTGACGCTGCTCGTGGCGTTTCGGGTGGTGACGCTGGCGCTGCGCGACTGGCGGGAACCGCCCGACGCGACACTCCTGGTGGGCTCGCTGATGCTGCTTGCGGAGATCCTCCTGTCTCCGGCGACCGATCGCGGATGGCCGTCGGCTGTGTCGGTGGCGATCCCGGTCTTCTTCACGGCGGCCCTCGCCTCGCGCGCGTGCAGCCTGTGGCTGTCCGCTCCCGACGCCTCGGCCTCGGCGCAGCGGCGCCGGTTCGCGGTCCGCCTGCTGTTCGGGTACGCAGCAGCGATCGTGGTCGCTCTCATGGTCGGGGGAAAGGGCGGCCCCGTGCGCATCGTCGGCGCGATCATGTTCCCCGCGGGCGCCGCCGTCGTGTCGGTCCTGGCGCTGGTGCTCGCCCAGCTCCTGCGGCCCGTCTTCTGGCTCGCGAGCCGGATTCACATCGATCCCGCCGCCCTGCAGCGAGCCCTGCGGCAACTCCGCAACAGTGCAGCGAGCCGCACGCACCTGCCGCGCGGGGCGCCCGCGCAATTCGGACCGGTGGAGCGCCTGCTCGGCCTGGCGGTGCTCGTGGTCGTGGCGTGGCTCCTCGTGCGCGCCATCCGAGGCCGGCATGGGTCGCCCGACGAGACCAGGGCGCGTACGGACGTGGACGGCGAGGTTCTGGCCGTGCCGCTGCCGCCCCGGGAGAGCCGGTGGGCGCGAGGATCGGGCGCGCGCCGGCATGAGCTTCCCGCCGACACCGTGCGCCGCTGGTACGCGGAAATGCTGCTGGCGCTGCGCGGCTTGGGCCTGGCCAAGCTCGACGAGCAGACGCCGTCGGAGTTCCTGACCGTGGCGTCCGCCGCCTACCCGGAGTGCGGAGCCGGGATGGCGGAGCTCACCCGCGCGTACGAGAGCGTGCGCTACGGGAACGAGACGTTGCCCCGCTCCGCGCTTGTGGCGCTCCGAACCAGCCGCGATCAAGCGGCCAGCGCCCTTCGCCGAGCGTCGCCGATCCCTGCGACCGCCGACGAGGGAGAAGGCACGTCGACATGAGGCCGTAGAAGAGCAGTCCCGGCTATTGCCCGACCCGGCCGTCGATGCACTCGCGGAGCAGGTCGGCGTGGCCGCAGTGGCGCGCGTACTCCTCGATCCGGTGGACCCACAGCTCTCGGATGGCGATGCCGTCCTTCCCCACCCGCTCACCCAGATCGGCATGCTCGACCAAGGCAGCGTCGGTCGCCGCCTGCTCGCGCGCGAGGTCGGCGAACGATTCGTCGACGAGCGCCCGCTCGGCGGCGGCTCCGTCGAAGTCCGCGTCGCGCGTTCCGTACAGCCTTGGTGCACGATCCCCCGGCGCGATCCAGTTGCGCCAGTCCCGTTCCACTTCCGCCAGATGGCGGACGAGACCGAGCAGCGACATGGTCGATGGAGGCACCGACCGGCGAGCGAGCTCCTCCGGGTTCAGCCCCTCGCATTTCATCTGCAGGGTCAGTCGATAGCTCCTCAAGTAGTCCTGCAACGTCGCCAGCTCCCCGTCCGGGCTGACGCCTTCGCTGTTGCGGGGATCCTCGCCGGGGTCGACCCACATGTCGGGGTAGACGGTGGCCTGCGTCCAGCGCTCGGGCACGTCGCTCACCCTGTTGATGATGCTGAGCGGCGGCCCGACATGCAAGGGAGTCCTTCGGAACCGACGACCGCCTCAGCGGGAATTCGGGGTCGGGCCTAGACTGGTCGACCATCGGCAGGATTTCTGAAGGGGAGGTGTGGGCGTGGCTTCATCGAAGCGAATGATCTGGCTGGCGCTGCTCGCGGGAGCCGTGGCAGTCCTGATCGCGGTGCTCTATCAGCTTCGCGAGAGGCGCCAGGAGGCGGAGACCGCCGTGCAGAACATCGACGACGAGCTCGACGCGCTGGATCCGGCAACGCGCGCGGCGGTGGTCGCCAAGCTGACCTCACAGGAAGTGGAACGGGTCCGCGGCCGCCAGGCCTGAGCGGCGCCTGCCTCTCGCGGGGCCGTACGCGCCGAGCTCGCTCGAACGGACCAGACCACCGACGAGTCGAATGTTCCCATCTACGCGAACGGATCGTAGCCGCCGGCCCGGTTCATGGCGCGGCGCACGACCGTCAGGTTGACGGCGATCGGGATGAGCCACAGGAGTCCGAACAGCAGCCCCTTGAGCCAGCCGGCCGACGCTGCGACCAGCCATCCCGTTCCGACCCCGCACACGACCGGCAGGGCCACGAGGAGTCCGTAGCTCCTCGCCGGGCGTGTCTGCACCGGAGCAGGTGTCGGTGATGCCGCCGAGTGCCGCTCGGCGAGCGCCTGGTTCAACTCGTCGACCATGGGCAGCGCTCGCGGAGTGCGGTGCGTCATCCACGTCACCAGATCGGTCTGCAACGCCACCACGATATGGGACGAGCCGTCGCTCAGAAGAACCACCGTCCACGTGTCGTGCGGCCGCAGCTCGAACCGTTCGACATCGTCCCACCGCAGGGTCAACGTCCGGACATATCCACGGATCACCACATCCTCATCGCTCGCGATCACAAGGGGGCGTCCGAGCGCCCAGAAGAAGAAGGCGAAGACCGCGCCCACCGCGAGGCCGGCGACGAATGCCTGCGGGCGCGAGCATCCGGCGCCGCCGCCCCCACACGAGCTGAAAACGGCGAACACGGGCCACCCCACCAGCGCAACGGGGGCGAGGACCCGGCCGACCCTTGCAAACGTGGGATGCGACCGGTAGGTGCGTGCCATGACCACGGTATCGGCAGTGGGCTGCCGTTCGCTGAACCGGGCTCGCGTGGGTGGCGGGAGCGACTCCACCGCGCTGCCTGCGAGGCGATTGGATGCAATCCGCAGCAACCCCCCTTCGTCGGAAAGGTCTGCGCCGCAATCGTCAGCCGCCGTCGTTCTCGGCACTGGAGTGGATCGAGGGCGTGTAACCGGCGGCGATCACGGCGACGATCGACGGCGGCGTGAGCAGTTGCACGGCCTCGGCGGGGTCGGCGACATGACGGTCGCCGTACCCGGCCGGCGTCCAGCGCAGGAGCGTGCCGTCCTGGATCAGCCATGCCGCGCCGTCGTCGGCGATCATGGCGCCGTCCGGCAGTTCCCCCGTAACGGAGGCGTGCAGGCGCTTCGTCCGTCCGGGGCCGACGCGCTGTTCGTGAAGCTCGCGGTCGATGTCGTCGACGCGCGACGAGGCGCCGGGGTGCGTTGCGCCCCACGCCGCGTGAAAGCGGTCGAAGTCTTCGCGACGGCACTCGGCGCACGGGCGATGCCCGGCCGCGAACGCCGTTGCTTCGTCCAGGAAGAAGAGCTCCGTGAATCGCCCGGGCTGCAGGAGTCGGCGGCGGCGACCCTTGAACGCGAGCCGGCAGGCGATCCACCGCCGTCCTTGGAAGGGGCGCACGATTCGCCCGCGATCGTCGTGCAGCACACCCCGGTTGCCGTAGAGGAGCCCTCTCGCTTCGGTTGCGACCACGTCGCCGAACGGCGTGACGCGATTGCGGTGCGGCATCGCACGCATGCTACCCGTGGACCGTGACGTCGGCTCATTCCGTGTCGCCGGCCATGCCGGTATGAGAGGATGGCGCGTCGGCAGCGTGCTCGGAAGGGGGAGGAGAGGCACATGGTCGCAGTCCTGTCGTTCCTGTGGTGGATCGTCATCGTCTTCTTCTGGATCGTCTTCCTGACACTCACGATGTCGATCGCCCGGAGCAAGGGTCACAGCCCGTTGCTATGGGGACTGCTCGCCGTGTTCTTCCCGTTGATCACGGTCATCATCATTCTGCTGCTGCCCGATCGAACCGCGGCCTAGCTGCCGCAGGGCGCGCCCTCCGGGTCGTCGAACCGTTTCAGAACCGGCTCATCAGCTGCTTCAGCAGCGCCTCGTCCTGCGCGAACGTGAGGTTCGTGGTCACCACGAAGAGGTCGTCCCCGGATGTCAACACCGCCATGCCCGCCGGCTTTCCGTGGTTGGTCGTCGAGAAGGCCTTCGCTCCCAGCCCGCCGACGGCCGCCGTCGTCCTGCCCTGTCCGCGCGTCTTCGTCTCGAGCTCAGCGAGGGCCGCGGGCGTGCTCGCGCCGATGTTGAGGATCACGCCTTTGGTGAGCCCCCCATTGAAGAACTCGCAGCTGACGTGGCCGGCCTTCTGCACCAATGCTTTCGTCATGCCGACACCGCCGATGTAGGTGCCCACGGTCGACTTCAGCTGATCGCACGACGAGGGGAGGGTGCCTCCCGAGGGGGCCGTGGGCGGGGCGGTCGATGCCGCCCCGCCCGCGGCGGGCGAGGACGCCGACGCCGAGGGTGGCGAGGACGAGCCGCACGCGGCCGCGAGTACCGCACACGCAGCGAGGGCGATGACTGTCGTGACGGGGTGACGTGTCCGCCCCAAAGACATGCGTCCTCCTTTTGCTAGAGGTGTGGGGTATTCGACCACTCCACAGGGTCCGAGTACAGGAACCGCCCGGGCGGGTCTCGACGCGTGCCGCGTCGTCGTATCAGCGTTCGGTCCTGGGCACGGGGCCGAGGGGCGCGTGGCGAATCACGGAAGCCGATCCGACGTCGACGCGCGCCGTCCGCGTGACGGGAGCGGGACAGGGAAGCGGTTCGTCGGGCGTGGTCGCGTCCACCTCGATCGTCGCCTCTTCGGACTCGCCCGCGACGCTCGTCGAGACGAGTTGCCCGCAGGGCGGAAGCCGGAACGCGATCGCAAGCGTGGTCCCCTCGCGATGGCCGACTGGGTGCCACGGGATCGACAGCGTCTTCGTCGCGAGTGTCACGCTGGGTCCCGTCGGCCGCCGACCGCAGAACGCGGATCGCGCGGTGTAGGTGAACGCGGGCACGCCGTCGTTCGCGCCGACGACCACGGCGACGTAGCCGTTGCTGGGGAGGGCGGTCGGCGATGGCCGGTTGCTCGCAATCGGCTCCATCGGGCAGAGCACGACGCGACCCCACGAGAAGCCGATCCAGGCGGGCACCCGCCGGACGCGGACCACGTCCGGCGCCGACACCCGGGTCGTCACGAGTCCGAAGCCGAACACCGTGTCGCCGCCTCCGCCCGCGACCGCCGGATCGGCCCAGATCTCCGCCGCGGCCCGGCTCTGGGGGAAGGTGGGGCGCATCGAGGTCGGAGCCGGCTCGACGAAGAGCCGGCCGTTGTCCAGTTCGACCGGGACGACGAAGCGGCTGTGACGAACCGTGCCGGGCCCGGGAGGCCGGGCGGGGCTTCCATCGTGCGGCGAGGTGGCGGGTGCGAACGCACCCGCACAGGACGTGAGGAGGGCGAGCAGGGCAACGGGACCGATCAGGCGAGCGGCGGTGGAGGTCCGTCTCCATGTCATGTCCCGTTAGAGCCGCGGCTCCCCCGGGTGGTTCCCCGGCTGGGACGTTCCTCGGCCGCAGGTTGGGCCAGGGCGTGAGCGTCAGCGGGAGCGGATCCGCCCCTCCAGCCAGCCGGCGGCCAGCAGGACAGGCCCGCCGATGAGGAACGCCATGACGGCACCTCCACTGATCGCCTGCCGGAGGAACCGGGGGGTCTGCCGTGCGATTGCCGCGTAGTAGCCGCCCACCAGCACGAGGAAGGCGGCGTAGCCACCGACGGCGGTGACGGCGACGTAGCGCATCAGTCTGAGGAACGGCGGGGCCGGTCCGCCGGGGTCCGGTCGCACGGGCGCAGGGCGCGGCGACGTTCGCCACCAGGTCGCCAGCAGCGCGACGAACAGTGCGTAGGAGATCAGGAGAGGAATCAGGTCGCTCCGCATGAGGTTCGGAGCAGAAGTGCTGGCCGAGGCAGCGATGTGCACCCGCATCCAGCCCATCGTCAAGCCCGCAGGAAGAGATGCCAGCCACGGACGAACAGGTGCCAACCCAGCCACACCCAGATGCCGAACATCGCCCAGCGGCCCACGGGAGAGCGCATCACCACGCGGAGCATGTCGCTCAGGGTCGGCCACGCGTCGTGCGGGAGCCGCAGCCCGATGCCCTCCCAGGCGAGGATCGCGGCGAACAGGACCGCCCAGCCGACGATGCCGATCATGCGCGTCACCTCCGGGTTCAGCCCGCGGTCGTGGTCGTCGCGTCGCATCCGCCGGCAAGCCTATGCCGCTTTTGTCGTTCGTGCCCGCCACCGCTACGGTGGCGTGCGAGCTCGACGGTTCCTCGACGAACAGGAGCGACACGGTGCAGACGCGCGCGGTAGGGTCCCTGCAGGCTTCGGTTATCGGATTGGGCTGCAACAACTTCGGCCGGCGGCTCGACGAGGAGCAGTCGAGCGCGGTAGTCCACGCTGCGCTGGATGCCGGGGTCACCTTCTTCGACACGGCCGATATCTACGGTGGAACACGGAGCGAGGAGATCCTGGGTCGGGCGCTCGGCTCGCGCCGGGACGAGATCGCCGTCGCCACCAAGTTCGGGATGCCCGTCGACGAGGACCGCCGCGGCGCCAAGCCGGACTATGTCCTGCGGGCCGTGGAGGACAGCCTGCGCCGCCTCGGAACCGACCACATCGATCTCTACCAGCTCCACACTCCCGACCAGGACACGCCGATCGCGGACACGCTCGGTGCCCTGGACTCCCTGGTGCGAACCGGGAAGGTCCTTGAGATCGGCTGCTCCAACTTCGACGCCAAGCAGCTGGTGGAGGCGGATGACGCCGCCGCTGCCGGCGCCGCCCGGTTCGTCAGTGTGCAGAACGAGTACAGCCTGCTGCATCGGGACCCGGAGGCCGAGGTCCTCCCCGAGTGCGAGCGGCTCGGGCTCGCGTTCATCCCGTACTTCCCGCTGATGAGCGGGCTGCTCTCCGGGAAGTATCGTCGGGGCGAGGCGCCGCCTCCCGGGACCCGCCTGGGCACCTACTCGGCAGAGGACGTGGCCGAGCACATGACCGAGCAGAACCTCGACGCCGTGGACCGGCTCTCGGCCTGGGCCGGCGAGCGCGGCCACACGACCCTCGAGCTGGCCGTCGCCTGGCTGCTCGCCCGTCCCGCGGTCGCGACGGTGATCGCAGGGGCCTCGACCCCCGAGCAGGTCCGGCAGAACGTGGCGGCCGCGACTTGGCAGCTCACGCCGGCCGAGGCCTCGGAGGTGGAGGCGCTCGCCCCGCCGGCCGGCGGTTAAGCCGTTCGCAAGGCCCCAACGCGCCTTCGTGCGTCGTCAAGTCTCAGCCGCCGTTTTGCCGATACCTCCTGGTGAGCCCGTGAGGGGGGCGAAGTGGCCGTTTCGAGGTCGTAGGAGGCTGGGTGTCGCGACGCCAGGGAGGGAGCGACCGCAGGGGTGAGGAGCGTTCGCCTCGGCTCGTCCTGCAGTTCGCCGTTGCCAGCCTCGTTCTCTTCGTCGCCATCGGCGTCGGCCTGTCCACGTACATCTCCCGGGAGTTCGTGCGGCGCGCGGAGGCCACCGCACGCTCCCACGCGACCGTCGTCGCCGGCTCGATCCGGCGCACGCAGCTCTCGCCCAGGGAGCTGATGTGGGTCTCGCCCATCACGGGTGCGGCAGAGACGCAGATGGACCTGTACGTCAATAGGAACGTCCTCAGGTGGCCCGTCGAGCGCGTGAAGATCTGGCGCGGCGACGGCACGGTCGTCTACTCGGACGACGCGAGCCTCGTCGGCCGTGCGTTCCCACTCGACGAGGGGCTGCGCCGGGCGTTCGCGACCGGCAAGGTCCAGACCGACGTGTCGGCGCTCACGGCTGCCGAGAACGTGACCGATCGCGCACTCGCTCCCAAGCTGCTCGAGACGTACGTGCCGGTGACCATCAGCGGGACATCGACCGGTCCCGTGCAGATGGTCATCGAGATCTACCAGGACTACGCGAGCATCCAGACGCAGGTGAACCACCTGCGCAACTCCATCTTCTACGTGCTGTCCCTCGGGCTCGCGCTTCTGTGGGTGCTCCTCCTGCCGCTCATGCAGCGAATCTCGCAGCGGATGGCCAAGCAGAACCGGGCGCTGCGCGAGGCGGAAGCCAAGCACCGCGCCGTGGTCGAGCGCATCCCGGCGATCACCTACACGGACGCCATCGACGACGAGATGACGACCACCTACATCAGTCCGCAGGTCGAGTCGCTCCTCGGCATCTCCCCCGCGGACTGGTACGCCCAGAACGACCTGTGGCTCCGCCACGTGCACGAGGAGGATCGCGAGCGCATCCACCAGGCGTATCTGCGGGCCCGCGACGCGGGTGAGCCGTTCACGGAGGAATACCGGATGCTCGCGCGGGACGGCCGCACGGTCTGGTTTCGCGACGAGTTCGTCGTGATCCCCGGCGAGCACGGCGCTCCCGGCGTCGTCCAGGGCGTGATGCTCGACATCACCGAGCGCAAGGCGGCCGAGGAGCAGCTCGCGTTCCTCGCGTACCACGACGAGCTCTCGGGCCTGCCGAACCGGCACATGTTCGAGGAGTTGCTGAACCTGGCGCTCGCCCGCGCGAAGCGCCACGACCTGGGCGTGGCCGTCCTGTACATGGACCTCGACGACTTCAAGCTCGTGAACGACTCGCTCGGACACGCCGCCGGCGACCAGCTGCTGAAGGCCGTCGCCGACCGCCTCCGCGAGGCGACGCGCGAGACAGACCTCGTCGCGCGGCAGGGCGGAGACGAGTTCCTGCTACTGCTCGCCGACATGGAGCGGCACGGCGACAGTCCCGTTCCGGAGGCGGGAAGCGCCACGCAGCTCGTCGCGGAGTCGGTGGCGAGCCGGGTGCACGAGTCCCTGCAGGCGCCGTTCGAGCTGGACGGCACGGAGTTCTACGTCTCGGCCTCCATCGGCATCAGCATGTTCCCCGACGACGCGGCCGACGCGCAGTCGCTCCTGCGCAACGCGGACGCCGCGATGTACGAGAGCAAGAAGACGGCGCCCGGCGGCTCGCTCCTGTATGCGAGCGACGGGTCGGGGTCGGTCAGCAAGCTCTCGCTCGCGACGCGGCTGCGCAAGGCCGTGCAGCGCCGGCACTGGGTCCTGCACTACCAGCCGGTCGTGGACCTGCAGACCGCGGAGTTCACCGGCGTGGAGGGGTTGCTGCGCTGGCAGGACCCGCGTGGCGGCCTGATCGCGCCCGGCGAGTTCATCCCGCTCGCCGAGGAGATGGGGTTGATCGAGGCGATCGGCGACTGGGTGATCTCCGAGCTCGCCCGCCAGTCCGCCGACTGGGAAGCGCAGGGCATCCACCTGGAGGCCGGCTTCAACCTGTCGCCGCGGCAGCTCTATCAGCCGAACCTCGTGTACCGGGTGCTCAACCATCTGGAAGAGGCCGGCATCGACCCCACGCGGATCGTCGTCGAGATCACCGAGTCGGCGGCGATGACCGACCCCGACCGGACGCAACGCGTGCTGTGGGACCTGCACGAGCGGGGCATGCGGCTCGCGATCGACGACTTCGGCACCGGCTACTCGTCGCTGTCGCGGCTGAAGCACCTCCCCGTCGACATCCTGAAGATCGACCGCGCGTTCGTCCGCGACGTGCCGCTCGACCAGGAGGCGGCGAGCATGGTGCGGGCCATGATCCAGTTGGCCGACAGCGTCGGGATGCAGCCGCTCGCGGAGGGGATCGAGACCGAGGCGCAGTGGAACTTCCTGGTGGAGCAGGGTTGCGGCTTCGGTCAGGGCTTCTTCTTCGGACGACCCGTGTCGGCGGAGGAGATCACGGCACAGGTGCTCGAGAGCCGCCGGAACCGCGCGGGCGGCGCCGCGGGGTGACGCCCCCGGAGACGGGGCGGCGGACCGGGAGGCCGGCTTGATCCATCCGGCTGATTGCTCCGTCAGAACCCGTGTCCTATAGTTCGCCCGACTCATCCGGCCGAGCCACACATCACGACCTTCACATGAGCGATCAGGGATCGGAAGGCCCGCCTCCGTCCTCGGGCGCGCCCTGGGAAGTCCCTGCCGGCCCCGACTCGGCGTCGCCGGCCGGCACCCCTCCGCCGCCCGCGCCGCCTCCGGCCGTGCCGGCTCCTCCGAGGCCCGACGCCGTGCCCGGAGCACCACCGCCCCCGCCCGGATGGTCGTCGGAGTCGGTTCCGCACGCCATGGGGGTGGGCGAGCTGATCGACATGGCGTTCAAGATCTATCAGCGCAACTGGAAGACCCTGATGCTCGTCGTGGCCGTCGTCGAGGTTCCTCTTCAGCTGCTCCAAGCCGTCGTCGCCAGCACCTCGGGCGTATCCGAGCGCCCCTTCCAGACCACCACGATCAACGGGCACGTGTTCGTCTCGCAGCCGGGTCTCTCCTCGGCGGCACTGACGACGTCCATCGTTCTCGCGCTGGTGCAGTTCTTCTTCGTCGCGCCGCTCCTCGCCGGTGCCATGGCCTGGGTGACGTACCAGTTGTACGCGGGGAAGAAGCCGACCGCCGCGGAGGTCCTCCGCTTCGGCCTCAGCCGGCTGCTCTCCATCCTGCTCGTGAGCGTCCTCGTCGGCCTTGCCGTATTCGGAGGGCTGTTGCTGTTAATCGTGCCGGGCATCATCTTCGCGATCCGCTTCACGGTGGCCGTGCCCGCGCTCGTCGTCGAAGACGTCCGGGGACGAGAGGCCATGCGGCGCTCGTGGCGCCTCGTCAAGGACTACTCGGGCCGCGTGTTCGGCATCTCGCTGCTTGCCGCGCTCATCGCGGGGATCGTGACCGGGATCTTCACCGCGCCGTTCGCGATCACCACGATCAACTCCCCCGGTGGATTCCACTTCTGGACATTCTTCGGCGGGACGGTCGCGGCCATCGTGACGCGCCCCTTCACCGCTCTGGTGACCACGCTCATCTATTTCGACCTGCGCGTCCGCAAGGAAGGATTCGATCTCGCGGTGATGGCGCAGCGCATGGGCGCGACCGCGCGGTGAGCCCGGCGCGGCGCGTCGGGGTCGCCGCCGTCGCCGTATCGGTCGCCGTCGCAGTCGCCGTCGGGACCACGCCGGCCGCCTGGTCCGAGCACGTCGTCTCGTTGCAGCGGTTCCAAGAGAACGTCACGCGAAGCCTCGCCGTCGCGCGGCAGGGGCAGTCGCAACCTTCGCCCTTTCTGATGCGGGAGGTGCGCGGTGCCCTCGGCCTGCCGACGGTCGTGACGGGCCCGGGCTGGCAGGTGAGCGTCGCCTCCGACCCTCTGCTCGACTCGCTGCGCGGCACGAGCCGTACCGACTTCCTACGGGCGTCGTCGCGCCTGACGGCGCTGGCCGGCGCGGCGAGCGCTGCCGGGCGTTCCACCACGACCGACCCGGCGGCGGTCCGCGCGGCACTTGCGCAGGCGTATCGCGGCATCGTCGTCGGCTCGCCGTCGTTCGCGGAACGGGTTCGCGCCTGGATCGATGGCCTCCGGTGGTGGCTGTTGGAGCATCTCCTTTCATTTCAAGGGCCCGCGACGCTCCTCACCTGGCTGGTGTTGCTGCTGATCCTCGGGGTGCTCGTGTATGCCGCGTACCGGGCCGGTGCCTTCCGGGAGGTCCGCGTCGGCCTCGTGCGGGAGCGCTCCGCGCCCGCCTCGCCGGGCGAAGACGAACGTGACCCGCTCACCGAGGCACTGGCCGCTCTGGCCCGGGGAGACTCGGCCGACGGCGTTCGCGCGCTGTATCGGGCGATGCTCCGATCGCTCCAGTCGCGCGGCGTCGTCGAGGACTCGCCGAGCGTCACCGCGGGGGAGTGCCGGGTCGCCCTGCGTGTATCGCGGCCCGCGCTCGCCCCGGTCATCGTGCCCGCCACCGAAGTGTACGAACGCGTCGTGTACGGCGGAGAGACCCCGGCCCGTGAGGAGGTCGAGGCAGTGCGGCAGGCCGAGCTTCGGGCCAGGTCGGCATGAGCGCGCGGCGGCTGGGCATCGCGGCCGCAGTGGGAGCGGTCCTCGTCCTCGTTGTGGTGTTCGCGGCCGCCCGCGCCGGCGTGCGGCCGAACGACGCGGGGCCCTCAGGAACGCTGGCGTTGCGACAATTGCTCGTGGGGTCGGGGATGGTCGTCCGCGACGGGGCCGTGCCTCCCTCGCCGCCGGGCACCTTCGTCCTGTTGTCCGACCTCCGGACGCCCGATCAGGAGCGGAGCCTGCTTGCGTGGGTGCGCCGGGGCGGACGTCTCGTCGTGACCGATCCCGCGTCGGCCATGGCAACCCTCCTCGGGATCGCCCCGGATGGGAACGTCGGCGGCTTTGCGGTCTCGGCGACGCTCGCGCCCGGATGCGTGTCGGCTGAAACGACCGGAGTGGTTGGGGTGCAGGCCGATTCGGGGGACGCCGTGTTCAACCCGACGGCGCCGCCCGGCGCCGTCGGGTGCTTTCCCGCGTCCCAGGGGCCGTTCGTCATACAGATCCGGCGCGGCGCCGGGACGGTGCTGTTCGTCGGTGGCCCGTCGCCCTTCACGAATGCCCTTCTCGCGCGATCGGGCAACGCGATGTTCGCACTTCGGTCGATGGGGCCGGGCCCCGTGGTCTTCGGACCCGCCGCGCTCCCGACCGCGGCCGCCACGAGACAGAGCGTCTGGTCGGCGCTCCCGCCGCGCGCGCGCGCGTTCCTGTTCGGACTCGCCCTCGCGGTCGTCGCGTTCGCGCTGATGCGCGCGCGGCGGCTGGGCAAGCCGTCGGAGGAGCGCGCCCTCAGTCCCATCCCCGCGGGCGAGCTGGTGCGGGCCGCCGCCGGCCTCTACCGCCGCGGCCACGCGACCGCCTTCGCGGGGCGGCTGCTGCGAGACGACTTCGCGGCGTGGATCGGGCGCGGCATGGGAGTTCGCGGAGCCGATCCGGATAGGGTTGCCGCCATGCTCACCTCGGATTCGACGGCCGCCACCGGGCGCGCGCGCGAGTTGCTCCTGCGACCCGATCCGGTCTCCGACGACCAACTGATCTCGTACGCGCGGGACATCGAGGACACGAAGCGGGCGATGGAGGGGGCGGCCGTATGAGCGATGCCCGGCAGCCGCTGTCGGCCGTTCAGTCGGAGGTCGCGAAGGCCGTGCTGGGACAGGAGCCCGTCGTCCGGGGACTCCTGGCGGCCATGCTCGTCGACGGTCACGTCCTGCTCGAGGGCGTTCCCGGCCTGGCGAAGACGCTCGTGGTGAAGGCGCTCGGGCGCTCGCTCGATCTCCAGTTCCGTCGTGTCCAGTTCACGCCCGACCTGATGCCGTCCGACGTCACCGGCAACGTCGTGTACGAGGCGCAAACGGGCGAGTTCCGGTTCCGTCAGGGACCTGCGTTCACCAACCTGCTGCTCGCCGACGAGATCAACCGCACGCCGCCGAAGACACAGGCCGCGCTCCTGGAGGCCATGCAGGAGCGACAGGTCTCCATCGAGGGCGAGTCGCACCCACTCCCGGATCCGTTCATGGTCATCGCCACGCAGAACCCCGTCGAGTACGAGGGCACGTACCCGCTGCCGGAGGCCGAGCTCGACCGGTTCGCGTTCAAACTCAAGGTCTCCTACCCGGAGGCGGAGCGAGAGCGAGAGGTGCTGCGGATGCACGACCGTGGCACGCCGCCGCAGGATCTCGCCGGGCTCGGCGTTCGCACGGTCGCCGGGCGCGCGGAGTTGCGGGCGGCGGCCGGCGAGGTCACCGCCGTCCGCGTGGAGGATTCGCTCGTCGCCTACGTCGTCGACCTGGCGTGGCAGACGAGGAACGCGCCCTCCCTCGTCCTCGGCGTCAGCCCTCGAGGGGCGGCCGTGCTGCTGACCGCGGCCAAGGCCTGGGCCTATCTCGCCGGCCGCGACTTCGTCACCCCCGACGACGTGAAGGCGCTGACGAAGCCGGCCTGGCGCCACCGGATCGTTCTGCGGCCTGAGATCGAGCTCGAAGGGGCGACGCCCGACTCCGTGCTCGACGGGCTCGTCGCCGCCGTGCCCGTTCCCGCCTGAGGCGCGCGTGTATCTCGGCCGCCGCCTGCCGCCAGCGGTGGTCTTGGTGGCGGCCGTCGCGCTCCTCGCCCCCCGCCCGGGCCTCGCGCTGGGTTGCGGCCTGGCGCTGGTCGTGGCCCTTGCCGCGGTCGACGTCCTGCGGGCGCCTCGCCCTCGCGATCTGGGTGCCCGGCGGACGATCCCGGGCGTGGTCCGGATGGGCGAGGACGCGGAGGTCGTGGTGCGCGTGCGCAACCCGACCGACCACGCGCTGCGCATCGTCCTGCGCGATCGCTCCGCGCCGTCCCTCGGCAGGGCGCCCGCGCGTCACAAGCTTCGCCTTGGTGCCCGTGCGATCGGGCAGGCACGGGCGGCGATCCGGCCCGGGCGCCGCGGGTGGACGACCGTCGGCCCACTCACCGTGCGCGTCGCGGGGCCGGTCGGTCTTGCGGGGCGGCAGGCGACGCTCCCCATCGTCGATCGCGTCAAGGTCTACCCAGTCCTGCGCGGGCGCCGACAGGTCGAACTTCGGATCGCGCGGGCTCGGTTGCTCCAGACCGGGGAGCGGTCCGCCGCCGTCCGGGGCGGCGGAACCGAGTTCGACTCGCTCGCCGAGTACCACGTCGACGACGAGTTTCGCCGGATCAACTGGCGCGCGACGGCGCGCTCCGCGCGGCCGGTCGTGAACAGATACCGGGAGGAGCAGAGCCAACAGGTCGTCGTCATCCTCGACGCGGGACGGGCGATGGCCGCATCGGTCGACGGCGTCTCCCGGTTCGAGCACGCGATCGACGCAGCCGTCGCCGTGGCCGAGCTCGCCGGGCACGCCGGCGACCAGGTGGGGTGCCTCGTGTTCTCCGCGGACGTGACACGCGTGGTACCCACTCGCGGCGGTCGTGGACAGGCGCGGAGGCTCGTCGACGCGCTGTTCGACCAGGAGCCGACGCTTGAGGCGCCCGACTACCGTCGAGCGTTCTCTTCGCTCCTCGCGCGGCAGCGCCGGCGAGCCCTGCTGCTCGTGCTGACGGAGCTCGCGCACGAACGCGCGATGGATCCGTTGTTCGAAGCGCTGCCCATCCTCCTGCGGCGGCATCTGGTGGTGGTCGGCGCCGTGCGGGACCCCGAGACGGACCGTCTGTCGCGCTCGCGACCGACCTCGTCGGAGGATGCGTTTCTCACCGCCGCGGCGGTCGGCACGCTGGCCGACCGGGCAAGAACGGCGAGTCGTCTCGGGCTGATGGGCGTCCCCGTCGTGGACGGCCCGCCCGGGTCACTTGCGGGCGGCGTGGCCGATCAGTACCTGCGGATCAAATCGCTGGGCCGGCTCTGACGGCTGCGGCCGCCGGGTGGAGCGAGCGGCGCTCGGGGCGGCCGAACAGCAGCAGGAGATATCCGGCCCAGACGACCAGGCCGAGGCAGATCGACACGCCGGCGGGAACGCGGCCGGTCACGAATCCCTCGATGAAGGCGGCCACGGCGAACGCGGGAACGACGCCCACGACGACGAGGACCGCGTCGCGTGACTCCTCGGCGAGCGCCCGGCTCCGTGGGCGGTCGCCCGGGTCGATCAGGCTCCAACCCATCCGCAGGCCGGCTCCGGCGGCGATGCAGATCGCCGTCAGCTCGAGCAGTCCGTGCGGCAGGATCAGCGCCCAGAAGGCGCCGGCCCTCCCGAAAGCCGTGAACGCGCCGGCGAGCACACCGAGCAGCAGCGAGTTCTGGATCAGCATGTACACGGTGCCGATCCCCGCGGTGATGCCGAAGGCGAAGGCGAGGAACGCGACCTGGACGTTGTTGAGCAAGATGAACGTCGAGAGTGCCGGCGGCGGAACCGTGACCGTCGTCCTGCCGGTTGCGCGGCGGATCCGCTCCGCGGCGAACGCCGGCAGCAGACCGGCGCGCGCGTCGTGGGACAGCATCACCCACAGCATCGAGGCGATGGTGACCGCCACGACGACGGCGGCCGCCACGAGGATGAACGGAAGGGTCCGCCGCGCCGCCGCCCGGTAACTCGATCCGAAGGCGCTCACCCCTTGCGCCAGTGTCCGGGGGCGCGACGAGTAGATGGCGCCGTGTGCCTTGGTGACCACGCCGTTCAGGTACGCCCGCGTGGCAGGGTCGTGAAAGCGTGTCTGGACCTCGGCGAGCTGGGCGGACGCGCGCTCGTACGCCCGCACGACCTCCCGTATCTCCTCGCCGGACAGCCGTGCGAGCCCCGCGGATCCATCGGAGCACGCGTGGTCGAGCCACTCCCACTCGGGGCGGTGCGTGCCGATATACGAGTCGAGGTCCACGCGGGCTAGTGTAGGAATCGATGAGCGAGCAGGCCAGCATCGTCACTCCCGAAGCGGTTGCGCTGGACATCGATGTCGCACAGCTCGGCTCGCGATCCATCGCTGCGATCATCGATCTCTCGATTCAATTCGCCATCCTGGCCGTCGCGACATTCGTCATCCTCCAGGTCTCGTCGGGGTCGACGTGGGGCGTGATCGTCTTGCTCGTGGTCGTCTTCGCCGTCCTCTGGGGTTACTACCCGCTGCTGGAGGGACTCTGGAACGGGCAGACCATCGGCAAGCGGGCGCAAGGCATCCGCGTGGTGCGAGACGATGGTCAGCCCGTCGGCGGCAGCCCGGTGATCGTGCGGAACCTCATCAGGATCCCCGAGGAGTTCATGTTCCCCGTCGTCGGGATCACGGCCATCGTCGTCAGCAAGAGGGCGCAGCGACTCGGCGACCACGCGGCCGGCACGGTCGTCGTGCGCGAGCGGGCCTTCGCGCCCCCGCAGGCGTTGGCGACCGCGCCGGCCGGGACGCCGTTTCCCGACCGCGTTGACACGACGGCGCTCGGCGATCGTGACTACGAGGTGATGCGTGGCTTCCTCTTGCGGCGCGACGGTCTCGAACCGGCGGCCCGCGCCGCCCTCGCCGCGCAGATCGCCGAGCGGATCCGGAGGAGGCTGAGCGGGCCCGTGCCGCTTCCCGCGGACGACGAGCGCCTCATCGAGGTCGCGGCGTTCGCGTACCGGGCCCGGTTCGATCCCCCGCCGCCGGGGGCCCCCGCCCGGGCGTAGCCTCGAGGTCTCTCGGGACTCCCGAAACATTCCGACGGAATGTTCGACTCGCCCCGATGGTCAGGTTACGATTCCGGACGGCCCCGACGACATCGGAAAGGACGGGGACGTGAGCGGACTCGTGTCACTCATCTTCTTGGCGATCACCGTGCTGCTGATCGCCTCGCTGTGGGTCGTGTACACGAAGGCGTCGCAGCCGGGGTGGGCCTGCCTGATCCCCATCTACAACCTCTGGGTGATGCTGAAGATCGTCGGACGCCCGGGGTGGTGGCTGGTCCTGTACTTCATCCCATTCGTCAACTTCGTGATCTGGATCATCGTCGCCGTCGACCTCGCGCACAGCTTCGGCAAGGGGGGCGGCTTCGCCGTCGGGCTGATCGTCCTTCCGTTCATCTTCTATCCGATCCTGGGGTTCGGCGAGGCGACGTACGGGGGGCCGGCCGCGTCCGGTGGGAGCATGCCGGCACCCCAGGCCGGGACGTACGCGCCGCCCGCCGCGCCGCCCCCGCCTCCGGCAGTCACCGGCTGAGGCGCCGCTACAGGACCTTCTTCAGCTCCTGCTCGATCTGCGGGGCGACCGTCGGGCCTGGTCCGAGCCGGGCGCGAATGACCCCTTTGCGGTCGACGACGAACACCCACGGCTCGGACAGAAGGTGCCACGCCTTGAACGCGGGCGATCGGTTGGGGGCGGTCGGAGCCGGCGGCTGGAGGTTCGGGCCGGGCAGGAACTCCTCCACGTGCAGGCAGTTCACCCTGGTTCGGTACTTCTCCGAGACCAGGATCACCTCGTCGGTGACCGGTCCGCAGAACTGGCTCTGGCAGAGCAGCGGCGTCGAGAAGACGACCACCGTCGGCTTCCCGTTCTTGAGCGCGGTGGCGAGCGAGGGCGTGTGCATGTGGCATACGGGCTCGCGCGTGCAGATCTGCTTCAACCCCGCCTCGCTCGTTGCGACCGGGGTCGCGACCGAGACGGCCTTGCTTCCGATCTCGTTGTCGGCGTGCGCCGCAACGGGAAACGCGCTCTCCCCGACGCCGTGCTTGCCCTCGGCCGTCAGCACCGCGGCCACGCCCCAGTTGCCCGTGGAGGGGACGTCGAGCTCAACGGAATAGACTCCGCCGGCGGTCAGCGGGCTCTCCGGGGAGTGGTCGTGCGTCTTGTCGTATCCGGTGAACGGGTACCACGACGTCGTGAACGGCCCCAGGGCCTTCTTGTAGCGGTCCTTGGCGATGTACACCTGCGGGGACTCGTCCGTGATGAAGGATGCGCCGGGCGCGGCGAGGGCGAAGGACAGCAGCAACTTCCCGGGCGTGAACGGCGCTTCCTCGTCGGCCCCGCTCAGCATCGACAGGTGCACGGCGGCGGTCTGCTGCATCTCGGCCATCGAGCCCGGCTGCGCCGGCGGCGTGGGCGACGAGGGCGAACCCGGCGACGAGGCCGTCGCATTCGGCCCGGCCGACGAGTCCTGGGTGCAGGCCGCGGCCAGGGCCGAGAGCCCCAGGCTCCCGAGGGCGAGACCTCCGACGCCGAGGCGGCTCACGCCCAGCAGGAACGCTCGCCGGGAATGCAAGTGCTCTTCGTCGTCGGGCACGGAGATCCAGATCCTTGTGCGGCGGGGATACGGCCGGAAAGCCTATCGCGCGGGCCCCGAAAAGGTGGGGCGGTCGCAGGCGCAGGGCTCCCGCACCGCGCGCCGGGTAGAGTGCCCGCGTGACGGACGGGATCGACGCGACCGACCGAGCCGAGGCGGCGAAGCGGGCCGCGGCGGTGGCCGCCGCCGAGCAGGTCCACGACGGCATGGCCGTCGGCCTGGGAACGGGGAGCACGGTCGCACATTTCCTGCCTGCGCTCGCGGCCCGGGGACTCCGGTTGCGGTGCGTCGCAACGTCGGCCGCCACCGAGACCGAGGCCGGCGAGCTTGGGATTGCGGTCGAGCCGTTCGCGGGCGCGCTCGATGGGCTCGACCTCGCCGTCGATGGGGCCGATCAAGTGTCGCCCGACCGATGGCTGGTCAAAGGCGGCGGCGGCGCGCACACCCGCGAGAAGATCGTCGCGGCGGCCGCGGCGCGGTTCGTGGTCATCGTCTCCACCGACAAGCTCGTCGACCGGCTCGATCCGCCCGTGCCGATGGAGCTCCTGCGCTTCGGCCTCCCGGCGACGCTCCGGCGGATCGGCGAGATCGGCCCCGTGCGAATCCGGGAGGCCCCGCCCACGCCGGACGGCGGGGTCCTCGCCGACTTCCTGGGAGAGGTAGGCGACCCCGCGGCGCTGTCGGCCGCGCTCTCTGCCGTTCCCGGCCTCGTCGATCACGGGCTGTTCCCGCCGGAGCTCGTCTCCGAGGTGCTCGTCGGGCAGGCCGACGGGTCGGTGCGGCGGCTGGAGCGCGGGCGCGCCTGACTACACCCAGTTCCACAGATGGAACAGCCCGGTGCCGTTGAACCAGATGCGGTGCTGCCACTGCACCTGCGCGATCGAGTGCCCCACCAGGATGGGATAGAAGAAGATGCAGAGCGCCACCGAGATGACGACCACCGCGAACGACGCCGGCGCCATCGATCCCCCCTTGACGCCGACCGGCACCCTGGCGAGGTCGCGGATCGCGTAGACGAGCGCCAGCACCATGAACGGCGTGATCGGCGCCATATAGAAGAGGAAGCTCGTCCTCGCGACGAGGAACCACGGGAAGTACGAGACCGCGAACACCGTCACGATGAGTCCCGCGACCCAATCGCGCCGCTGCCATCCTCTGATCACGAGATAGGGCATCGTGATGAAGGTCGCCCAGAAGATGAGCGGGTTGCCGAGCCCGAGGATCTCGGCCGACCTCGCGCAGGCCGCCGTTCCGGTCGCGTGGGTGCATTGGTAGTAGTACGAGACCGGCCGCATCAGGAACAGCCACTTCCACGCGGGGGACGCGTAGGGATGGGTGGCCCGCAGGTGGATCGAGTATTCGAGCATCGACCTCTGCAGATGGAGCCACCCGGAGAAGTCGGTTCCGTGGTCGACCCACCAGCGCGCGTAGCTCGCGAGGTAGACGGCGAGCGGCACGACGATCAGGAACAGGATGATCCCGAAGCTCTCGTCGCGGACCGCCTGCCGGACCGGGTGCACCAGCCGGGCCCGATGGCGCCTTCCCCATTCCCAGGCGCAGGTCAAGAGCAACGCCGCGACCAAGGCCAGCGCGCCCGACCACTTGGTCGCCATCGAGGCGCCCAGCGCGATGCCGGCCGCTACTCGCCACGGGCGGAACAGGGGCGAGGGAACCCGGTCGGGGGGAAGCCCGAGCATGTCGCCGACCTCGGGCGCGGCGGCCTCCGGCGTTCGCGCCTGCATCCACGATCGGTCGAGCACCAGGAACAGGATTCCCGCGACGACGAACGCGGTAACGAAGATGTCGAGCATCGCCACCCGGGACTGCACGAGGTTCAAGGTTTCGGTCGCAAGAAGCAGCCCCGCCACACCGGCCCACAGGACGCTCCGGAACAATTGCAGCGCAAGTATTGCGAGCAAGGTCACGGAGATCGTCCCGAAGATGGCGGATGCGATCCGCCACCCGAACGGGCGGTTCCCGAACGCGGCCTCGCCACCCGCGATGATCCACCGCCCCAGCGGCGGATGCACCGTGATCGTCTGCTCCCCCGGACTGGACAGCCCGCACTTCTTGTAGGGGTAGCCGGCGTCGAAGCACGCGTCCTTCGCGTAATAGACCTCGTCGAAGACGTAGGCGTGCGGACTCGACAGATGCCACAGGCGCAGGCCGCCGGCGAGCAGCGTCACGAGCCCGATCACCACCCAGGCGCGTGCCTTGGACGGGCCCTGGGCGCGGTGCCGCTCGGCTCTGGTTCCCCGAACCTGGAGTTCGTCGGCCTCGTCCGGCGCCGCGGGGAAGTCGTAGGACCCGGACATGACGTCCGAGCATACCGGCGGTCGTCGCCCTGGTGGGCCAAGGTCGCCGGGGGAGGCCGATAATTCGGCCCGTGGCCGCGTCCGGGACGCTCTTCGTGATCGGGACCCCGATCGGGAACCTCGAAGATCTCTCCGAGCGGGCCCGTCGGGTGCTCGGCGAGGTCAGAACGGTGGCGGCGGAGGACACCAGGCGAACCGGCCGTCTCCTCGAGCACGTCGGCGCGCGCCCGCGTCTGCTCTCGTTCTTCGAGGGGAACGAGCGGGAGCGGCTTGCCGAGCTGCTGGCGCTGCTCCGCGGCGGAGAGGACCTCGGGCTGGTGACCGACGCCGGCATGCCCACGATCTCGGATCCGGGCTACCGCCTCGTGGCCGCCTGCGCCGAGGCTGGGATTCCCGTCGAGGTCGTGCCCGGGCCGTCGGCCGCGATCGCCGCCCTGGCCGTCTCGGGGCTGCCGACCGACCGCTTCGCGTTCGAGGGCTTCCTTCCGCGGTCGGGAACGGCCCGCCGGGACCGGCTGGCCGCGCTCGCGTCCGAGTCCAGGACGACCGTCCTGTTCGAGTCGCCGCGCCGTGTCTCGCGCACGCTCGACGACCTCAGGGACGCGTGCGGCGACCGCCGCGCCGTCCTCTGCCGAGAGCTCACCAAGCTGCACCAGGAGGTGATCCGCGGGACGCTCTCGGAGCTGGCGGGGGCGACGCGCGACCGCGACCTCAAAGGAGAGGTGACGCTCGTCGTCGAAGGGTTGGGGGAACGAGCCCCGACGGGCTCGGTGGACGACGCGGTCGAGCTCGCGCGCGAGCTCGTCTCGGGCGGCGCCCGCAAGCGCGATGCCGCCAAAGGCGCCGCGAAGCGGACCGGTGTTTCCGCGCGGGCCGTCTACGAGGCACTGACGCTTCGGACCTCGTGAACGCCTCACGTAAGATGGCCCGACCGTGAAGGACACCTACTTCGTGACCTCCTCGATCCCGTACATCAACGCCGAGCCGCACGTCGGTACGGCGTACGAGATCATTGCCTGCGACATGGTCGCCCGCTACCACCGGATGCGTGGTGAGCGGGTCTTCTTCCTGACCGGCACCGACGAGCACAGCCAGAACGTGGTGAAGGCGGCCGCCGAGGCGGGCATCTCGCCGCAGGAGTTCACCGACGGCATGGTGCCCAAGTGGCTCGAGGTCTGGCGCCGGCTCGGGATCTCCAACGACGACTTCATCCGCACCTCCGAGCCGCGGCACGCCGAGCCACTGCGGCGGTTCGTCCAGGCGATCCACGACCACGGCGACGTCTACCAGGGGACCTACGAGGGGCCGTACTGCGTGTCGTGTGAGGAGTTCAAGCAGAAGAGCGAGCTGATTGAAGGGAAGCTGTGCCCGATTCACCTCCGCGAGGTGGAGTGGCTCAAGGAGGAGAACTACTTCTTCCGCCTGTCCAAGTACCAGGAGCCGCTGCTGCGCCTGTACGAAGAGCACCCCGAGTTCGTCATGCCCGAGACCAGGCGCAACGAGGTGGTCGCCTTCGTCAAGGGGGGCCTCAAGGACCTGTCGATCTCCCGGAACCAAGCGCTGTGGGGCGTCCCGCTACCGTGGGACGAGAGCCACGTCATCTACGTCTGGGTCGACGCGCTCCTGAACTACATCACCGCACCCGGCTACGGCGAGGAGGGGAGCCTGTTCGACCACGTGTGGCCGGCGGACCTCCAGATCATCGGCAAGGACATCATCCGCTTCCACGCGGTGATCTGGCCCGCCTTGTTGATGGCCGCAGGGCTCGAGGTCCCGAAGACCGTGTTCGCCCACGGCTTCCTCACGCTCGGTGGCGAGAAGATGTCGAAGAGCCGGGGGACGGGCATCCATCCCTTTGAGCTCATCGACCACTTCGGTGTCGATGCCTATCGCTATTACTTCTTGCGCGAGATCCCGTGGGGCCAGGACGGGAACTTCTCGTGGGAGTCGATGGTCGCGCGGACCAACGCCGACCTGGCGAACGGTCTCGGCAACCTCGCGAGCCGCGTCCTCGCGATGGTGGATTCGAACCTGGGGGGCCGCGTGCCCGAGCCGGCTGCCGCCGGGCCGCGCCCGCTGGCCGCCGCGGCCGCCGATCTGTCCGCCCGGTACGACGCGGCCGTGGACTCCATCGATCTGACCGGCGCGGCGACGGCCCTCTCCGACTTCGTCGGGGAGATGAACCGGTACCTCGTCGAGACCGCGCCCTGGGCGCTCGCCAAGGATCCGGCCCGCCGGGAGGAACTCGCGGACATCCTGTACGACTCGCTGGAGGGTCTGCGACTCATCGCGATCTTTTCCTCACCGGTTATGCCCGTCGCGGCCGCCCGTCTGTGGGAGCAGCTCGGGATCGCCGAGCCGCTCACCGCCCAGCGGCTGCCGGACGCGGCTGCGTGGGGCGGCATGCGCCCGGGAACCGCCGTCGCCCGCGGTCCTTCGCTGTTCCCACGGCTCGATGACTAACCCTCCACCCGCGGTTGAGGAATCCTCCGAAGCGGCCGTCTTGGATCCTTCCGGCGAGCCCGAAGGGCGGGCGGGCGTGGTGGACACGCACTGTCACCTCTTCCTGATGGAACAGGAGCCCGCCGTGGTCGCGGCCGAGGCGAGGGCCGTCGGCGTGGAACGGCTCGTCTGCGTCGGCGTCGACGCGGCGTCGAGCCGGCGCTCGCTCGAGCTCGCCGAGTCGATCGAGGGCGTCTTCGCCACGGCCGGCGTTCATCCCCACGATGCCTCGACCTTCGATCGAGACGCCGGCTCGACGGTCGAGGAGCTGCTCGCCAACCCCCTGGTGATCGGCGTCGGGGAGACCGGTCTCGACTACTACCGGAGGCTTTCTCCCGCGGAGGACCAGCAGCGGGCGTTTCGCACCCACATCGCCCTGGCGCGGGAGTCCGGCAAGCCGCTCGTCGTCCACGTCCGCGAGGCGTGGCCCGACGCGCTGCGCATCCTCGAGGAGGAACGGGCCGAGGCTGTCGTGCTCCACTGCTTCTCCGGCGACGAGGACATCGCGCTCGAGGCGTCGGCGCGCGGGTACTTCCTTTCGCTCAGCGCCAACATCACGTACCCCGGAGCCGACGCGATCCGCGCGGCGGCGTCGGCCGCGCCGGAGGATCGATTGCTCGTCGAGACCGACAGCCCGTTCCTTCCCCCGCAGTCGATGCGCGGCGAGCGCAACTCGCCGACACACGTGCGTGACGTCGTGGAGACGCTCGCGAATCTGCGAGGTCTCGACTTCGATCTCATGGTCCGTCGCACCGCGGACACCGCTCGCCGCGCCTTCCCGTTGCTTCGCTAGAGGGTTCGCCGCGCCCAAGAACAGCCCCGAACGGGCGTTCGCCGCACAGGTTGCAGTAAAGGTTGAGGCTTTGCTAGGGTCGGCGGGCTGGCAACGCGCAGGGCCCCGTTCGGAGCAGCTTCCCCGCTGCGTGCTCTCACGACGATGGGAGTGGGTGGATGTCGCTCGAGAAGCGGCGGGCAAGCGTACTTTTCCTGGCCATGCTCACGGGGCTGAGCTTGGCCCGCGTGTCGACGGTCGCCGCATCGGCCGGTCCGTCGAGCACCGACGCGACCGCCTCCCCGGCGGCCTCGCCCGCGCCGACTCCCGATCCCACCCCGCAGGCACTCGATACCGCGACCACCGTCTCGGCGCCGACCGGCGCCGCGTCTGCCGGTCTGGACGCGGCGACAGCCAAGCCGTCGCCGGGGGTCTGGGCCTTCGTGGTCCCGTCCGGACACGTCGTCTCGGCCTACGGGCTGATGCGGCGGTCGGCCCGCGAGGTGGTGGACTCCGGGCCCTCGACCGCTCTTCAGGTTCGCGTGGGGGGTCGGCCCGAGTTCGTCGTCACCAACGCCGAATCCGTTGGCGACCTCGTGCGCGCGCTGGGACTGCGACTCGGGGCCGACGACATCCTCCGGCCTTCGGCGAGCACGCCGATCACGGGTGCCCTCACGGTGCGGGTCCTGAAGGTCCAGCGCAAGCGTGAGGTCGTCGAGGTCGTGCTTCCGTACGGAACGCTCGTGCGGTACTCGCCGGACCTGATGGTGGGAGAGACGGAGGTCAACAGGAGTGGATCGAACGGCGTCGGTCGGGAGACCGTCGTCGCGACGTACAGGAACGGGCGGCTGATCTCTCGCGAGATCGTCGCCGTGCAGGTGATCGTGGCGCCGGTGGATCAGATCCTCTACGAGGGCTCGGCGAAGAACCCGCCGACGTCCAAGACGGGGGTCGCGTCCTGGTACGGCTGCTCGGGCTATCACGCCGCGAGCCCGTGGCTGCCGTTCGGCACGGCCGTGACAGTGACCGATCTCGCCAACGGGCGATCGGTCACTGTGGTAATCAATGACCGTGGCCCCTACGGAGCGGGACGGATCCTCGACCTCTGCTCGCCGGCCTTCGCAGCGCTCGCGCCCCTCTCCCAGGGCGTCGCGAGGGTTCAGATCACCTGGTAGACGCTCGCCGGCCGGGACGGGGACCCCTGGCGCAACAGTGACCGGCCCGGCCACGGCGAGCCTCACCCCGGCGGCGGTCCGGGCGCTCGCTCGCCGCCACGACATCACCCCCCGTAAGTCGCTGGGCCAGCACTTCCTGATCGAGCCGAAGCTGGCAACACGCATCGCAGACCTCGCCGGCGTCGGCGTCGGGGACCGGGTCCTCGAGATCGGCGCCGGGCTCGGCTCGCTGACGGTCGCGCTCGCTGCCACAGGCGCGCGCGTCGTCGCCGTCGAGGTCGACGCGCGGCTCCTGCCGGCGCTCGACGAGGTCGTCGGGAACCTGGACAGCGTGAGCGTGCGTTCCGGCGATGCCCTCACCGCCTCGTGGGACGACCTGTTGGGCACGGCGGCCGCACCGTGGGTCATGGCGGCGAACCTTCCCTACAACGTCGGCGCTCGCCTGGTGCTGCGCGCGCTCGAGGAGGAGCCGCGGATCCGCCGGCTGCTCGTCATGGTGCAGCGAGAGGTGGGCGACCGGCTCGCGGCGGCTCCCGGCGACGAGCAGTTCGGCGCGGTGAGCCTGCGGGTGGCGTACCACGCGCACGCGCGCGTCGAGCGGCGCGTTCCCGCAAGCGTGTTCTGGCCGGCGCCGGGAGTCGAATCGGTGCTCGTTCGGATCGATCGACGGGACACCCCCCCCGTCGAGGTCGACGAAGCTTCGCTGTTCCGCGTCGTCCGGGAGGCGTTCGCGCAGCGACGAAAGACCGTCAGGAGCGGCCTCACGCGCCTGGGGCTGTCGCGGGACGAGGCCGTCGCGGCGCTCGGCGAGTCGGGGATCGACGAGATGGCGCGCCCGGAAGAGCTCGGCCTGGACGAGTTCGGGCGGCTGACCGCGGCGGTGCTCGCCCGCAGGCCGCCGGATTTCGCGTCCCGAGAGAGCGGCCGGAGCGCGCGGTGACGGAACCCGCAGGGGAGCCGGCGCCCCCCGTTCCGCCACACACGCTGATCGTCCCGGCGCCCGCCAAGGTGAACCTCTTCCTGCGGGTGCTCGGACGGCGCGACGACGGCTACCACGAGCTCGAGACCCTCATGGTGCCGATGGGGCTGGCCGACCGCCTCCGCGTCCATGCGTTCGCCGACTCGGGGGTGTTCCGGAGCCTCTCGGTCACGCTCGAGCTCGCAGGCGACCCGGAGTACCTCGCGGGCGTTCCTTTCGACGAGAGCAACCTCGTCCTGCGAGCCGCCGCGGCCCTGTCGGAGGCTGCGGGGGGCATCCGCGGGTTCGCCGAGTTCGTCCTGGACAAGCGGGTGCCCGCCGCCGCCGGCCTCGGGGGCGGCAGTGGGGACGCCGCCGCCGCGCTCACGACCCTGAACGCGCTTTGGAGCCTCGGCCTGGGCGACGAGGAGCTGGGCCGGGTCGGGGCGCAGGTGGGCTCCGACGTCCCGGCGCTTCTCGCCGGCCGGCCGGTGGTCGCGCGCGGCCGCGGCGAGCGAGTCGAGGCCGCCGTGGTCGCGAGGCTCGCGCTCGTGCTCGTGACGTTCTCCTTCGGCGTCTCGACCGCCGACGCCTTCGGCTGGTGGGACGAAGACGGCGGGCAGACAGGTCCCGACCCGGCCGGCGCCCTCGCGGCGCTGCGGCCCGGGGCGTTCGGGGGTGCCGGCGGCCTCTCGTCGCTGGCCGCCCTGCTGCGCAACGACCTCGAGAAGCCCGTGGCCGGGCGCCACCCTGCGGTGCACGAGGTGAAGGAACGGCTGCATCGCGCGGGGGTGCCGGTTGCCGTCATGAGCGGGAGCGGGCCGACGGTGGTCGGGATTCTTCCCCCGGATACGCGGCGTCTGGGCGCGCAGGCGGAACGAGATCTGGAGCGGATCGCCGGCCGTCCCGTCCTCTACACCGACTCGGAGGGATCCTGACCTCGGCTGGGCCCCCGCGACTCGAACGCGGATCTCCGGGACCAAAACCCGGCGTCACTGCCGATTGGACTAGGGCCCACTATCGCGGGATGAGCGTAGCGCCGTCTGGGACAATCGCCGGTACGGGCCTCGGCTTGCCAATCGGAACCGCGGCCGGTAGAAAACGCGTGGGAGTCCGAGCTACCGAATGAACGCGCGAGCGCGATCCGCCTCGAGACGACCTTCCCCCCGCCGAGCTTCTCGAAGCCTTGCCGTGGTGGTCCTCGCGGCGGGCAAGGGAAAGCGGCTTCGGTCCGCGACCCCGAAGGTTCTGCACCCGATCTGCGGACGGCCGGTGCTTTGGCACGTGCTCAAGGCGATCCACGGCGCCGGTGCCCACCGCCTCGTGATCGTCGTGTCGCACGGGGGAGGACCGGTCGAACGAGCGGTCCGGTCGTGGGGTATCGAGCCCGAGCCGAGGTTCGTCGTGCAGGGGGAGCGCCTCGGCACCGGCCATGCGGTCGGCGTCGCCGAGCAGGCCGTCGCGGGCTGCAGCGACGTGCTGGTGCTCGCCGGCGACGACCCGCTGTTCACACCTGAGGATCTGCGCACGCTCGTGCGGGCGCATCGCAGGAAGAAGGCTGCGGCGAGCCTCCTCACGGCCGTCCTGGATGACCCGAAGGGCTACGGCCGGATCGTCCGCGACGAGCGCGGCGCGCTCACGGGGATCGGAGAGGAGCCGGACGCGACGCCGGCCGTCCGGGCGATCCACGAGGTGGCCCTGCTCGCGTACGCGTTCCGGCGCGAGGACCTGTTCAAGGCCCTGCCGCTCGTGGGCCGGGAGAACCGGCAGGGCGAGTACTACCTCCACCACGTCTTCCCGATCCTGCTCGGCAAGGGCGAGACCGTGTCCCTCGTCCCGGTCGACGTGGGCGGCGAGCTCCCCCAGGTGAACTCACGCGGCGGGCTCGCCAAGGCGACCGCCGTGATGCGGCGCCGCATCCTGGAACGGCACATGGCGAACGGCGTCTCGGTGATCGATCCGGCCACGTCGTACGTCGACGTGGACGTGCGGATCGGCACGGACACGATCCTGCACCCGCTCACGTTCCTGGAGGGCGCCACGCGGATCGGCGCGGGATGCTCGATCGGGCCGTCCACCCGCGTGGTGGACACGACCGTCGCCGACGGCGCCGAGGTGACGTTCTCGGTCGTGCGCGGCGCCCGCATCGGCGCTGCCGCGACCGTTGGCCCGTTCGCGAGCATCCGGCCGGACACCGTCCTGCGGGAAGGCGCCAAGGCGGGGACGTTTGTGGAGCTGAAGAACACCACCGTGGGCGCCGGCGGCAAGGTCCCCCACCTGTCGTACATGGGCGACGCCACGATCGGCCGGCGCGTGAACGTCGGCGCCGGGAGCATCACCTGCAACTTCGACGGCTACGAGAAACAGCGGACCGTGATCGGCGACGAGTCGTTCATCGGCTCGGATACGATGTTGGTGGCGCCGCTTCGGCTGGGGAAGCATTCGTGGACCGGCGCCGGATCGGTGGTCAGCCGGGACGTGCCCGCGGGCGCCCTGGCGGTCGAGCGGTCGGAGCAGCGGACGGTGAAGGGCTACGACGGTCGGAAACGTTCGTCGCACGGTGGGAGAGGGCCGGGCGAGGAGCGGACCACATCCAAGCGAGGGGGAGGCCGTGGCTGAGGACGGTAGGGACATGGGGTCGCACCGCGAGGAAGACGTTCCCGATCACAAGGACATCACCACACGCAAGCGGATGATGGTGTTCTCGGGAACCTCCCACCCGGTGCTCGCGGAAGAGATCGCGCAGCACCTCGGAATCCAGTTGTGCCACACGAAGATCTCGCGATTCGCATCCGGGGAGATCTACGTCCGCTCCGACGAAAGCGTTCGCGGCGCCGACGCCTTCATCGTGCAGACGCACGCCGACCCGGTCAACGAGATGATCATGGAACAGCTGGTGATGATCGACGCGCTGAAGCGGGCGTCGGCCAAGCGCATCACCGCCGTCATTCCTTACTACGGGTACTCGCGCCAAGATCACAAGGTGCTCGCGCGCGAGCCGATCTCGGCCAAGCTGATCGCCGACCTTCTCACCACCGCGGGCGCCGACCGCGTGATCTCGGTCGACCTGCATTCGGGCCAGATCCAGGGCTTCTTCGACCTTCCTTTCGACCACCTCACCGCCATGCCGCTCCTCGCCGACCACGTCAAGCAGATGATCTCGTCTCCGGAGGAGATCGTGGTGGTCTCGCCCGACGCCGGGCGCATCAAGAGCGCCCAGCGCCTGCGGACCGACCTGCATTCCGACCTGGCCTTCATCTACAAGCGCCGCTCCCGCCACGAGGCGCACAAGATCGAGCAGGTCGTGGTCGTGGGCGACGTCGCCGATCGCCGGTGCATCCTGATCGACGACATGATCGACACGGCGGGGACCATCGCCGAAGGGGCCAAGGCTCTGTCGGCCGAGGGCGCCGCCGAGATCTACGCGCTCTGCACCCACCCCGTTCTGTCGGGCAAGGCCGTGCAGAAGATCGCCGAGTCCCCCATCAAGGAAGTGGTGGTCACCAACACCCTGCCGATCCCGGAGGAGAAGGCGCAGGTGCTGGGGGACCGTCTGACCGTGCTCTCGATCGCTCCGATCGTCGCCTCCGCGCTCAACGCGGTCTTCGAGGACGAGTCCGTCTCGGGCATCTTCAGCGGCGAGAACCAGCCCTGACCGCCGCCCGGGGCGGCCCTCCGCGTGCCCGCTCGACCGTCGCTACAATGGGGGTTCCCGCGGGCAGGGACGCTGCCCGCGGGCATCCGAGGACCTCTTCGAAGGAGCATCCGCGACATGGAACGCAAGCTGAAGGCCGAGCGCCGCACCGATATCGGCAAGGGAGTGGCGCGAAAGACGCGGGCTGCGGGCCGCGTCCCCGGCGTCGTCTACGGGCACGGCGACCCCGTCACGATCGACGTCGATGCTCGCGAGCTGTATCACCTGCTCCACACCGACGCGGGGATGAACGTGCTCGTCGACCTGAAGGTCGGCGGCGACGAGTGGCTCGCAATGCCGCGCGAGGTCCAGCGTGACCACCTGCGCGACCGGCTGTTGCACGTCGACTTCTACCGGATCGCGCGCGACGAGAAGATTCTGGTCGAGGTGCCCGTCCACATCGTGGGCGACTCGCACGGAGTCCGCGAGGGCGGCGTGGTGGAGCACCATCTGTGGCGTGTGCAGGTGGAGTGCCTGCCGCAAGACGTCCCGAACGCCGTCGAGGCGGACGTAACGGCCCTCGGCATCGGCGAGTCGTTGAAGGTCGAGCAGCTGGCGCCACCGGCGGACTGCACGATCGTCACGAGCGGAAGCGAGGTCGTCGTGTCGGTCGTGACTCCGCAGATCCTCCGAGTGGAGGAGGAGGCGGTCGCCGTGCCCGAGGGCGCGGAGGCGGCCGAGGGCGCGGAGGCGCCCGCCGGCGAGGGCGCGGAGGCGCCCGCGGCTCCGACGGAGACCGAGGGCGGCGGCGAGTCCTGACCCTCCGTCCGTTCGGAGGGAAGGTGACCACGTGGACGATCCCTGGCTGATCGCGGGCCTGGGGAACCCCGAAGAACGCTACGCAAAGACGCGGCACAACGTCGGCGCGATGGTGGTCGACCGCTTGTGTGCCCGACTCGGCGTCACGCTCAGGAAAGTCCGGTTCGTCGCCGCGGCGGCCGCCGACGCGCGCGCCGGGAACACGCCGGTCGTCATAGCGAAGGCGACGACGTACATGAACGAGAGCGGGCCCCCTCTCGGGTCGCTGGCGCGCAAGCGCGGCATCGCGCCCGACCACGTCATCGCCGTCCACGACGAGCTCGACCTGCCCTTCGGCGCCCTCCGGCTGAAGTTCGGCGGAAGCACCGCCGGCCACCATGGCCTCGACTCGCTCGCTTCGGGGCTGCGAACGCCCGGCTTCTATCGCGTGCGGGTAGGCATCGGGCGCCCGCCGGGCAGGCAGGACCCGGTCGATTTCGTCCTGTCGCCGTTCGGCGCGCGCGAGCGCGAGGAGCTCGACGTGCTCGTCGAGGACGCGGCGGGCGCGGCGATCGCGATCGTGACCGGTGGCCTCGACGCGGCGCAGAGCACCTTCAACCGCGGCGCCCCCCCCAAACGCTGATCGCCCTCGCGGGAACGTTCGCCCCGTCGTCGGCTGCAGCTACACTCCTCGGTAACAGGCCCCGTGCGCCGCACGAGGCCTCTTCGTGCATGTCGGGTGGCGGAAACGCGCGCCGGGAGGGTCGGCCGGGGATGGCGACGAGAACGCAGGAAGAGTCGGTCGCCGAGGTCCTGGAGCGCGCGGCGAGCCCCGTCGCCGAGCATTTCGAGGGCGAGGTCGTCCTCGCGAGCGCGCCCGCCCCGGCCCATGGGTTCGTCGCGGCCGCATTGGCCCTCGCGCGCTCGGCGCCCGTCCTGGCGGTCGCGGCCGATCCCCGGGGCGCGGAGGGGCTGGCCGCCGCCGCGAGCGCCTGGCTCGGCGAGGACCGCGTGATCCGGTTCCCCGCGTGGGAGTCGCTCCCGTACGAAGGGATCAGCCCCGGTCCGCTCACCGCGGGGCGCCGCGCGGAGGCGGCGCATCGCATCCGCGCGGCGACCGGCCCGGCGGTGGTGACGACTCCGGTGCTCGCGGCACTTCAGCGCGTCTCGCCGGAGCTCGGCGCCCACGAGCCGCTCGGCATCGCGCGCGGCGAGTCGGTCGATCTGGGAGCGCTCGTCGACGCGCTCGTCTCCCTCGGCTACGCGCGCGTGGATGTCGTCGAGCACCGCGGCGAGTTCGCGGTGCGCGGCGGCATCCTCGACCTGTTCCCGTCGACGGCGCGCCGGCCCGCGCGGCTCGAGCTCGTGGGGGACGACATCGAGTCGCTCCGCGAGTTCTCCCCCGGAACGCAGCTCTCCACCGGCGCGCTCGACCGTGTCCAGGTGCACCCGTGCCGCGAACTCGTCGTCGACGCCGACGCCCGTGCTCGCGCCGAACGCGCGATGCAATCCCCGCGCATCACGGGGCAGTACCGGTCGATGCTGGAGCGTGTCGCGGAGGGAATGACGTTCGAAGGAATGGAGCAGACGATCCCGCTCCTGTTCGACGTGCTCCCGACGCTCTCCGAACTGCTTCCCGCCCCGTCGCCCGTCGTGCTCTCGCCGTCGCGAATGGTCTCCGACCGCGCCGCGAGGATCGTCGAGGAGGCAAGCGCGCTCGCCGAGGCGTCGGGCTGGCCGGGACGGCCGGTGATCGAGTCGCTGCACGAGGCGATCGGGGGCCGTCCCACGGCGGAGCTCTCCGAGCTTTCCGAAGGCGTCGACCTCGGCATCCGGTCGTGGGACGCGACCGGCACCGGCGAGAGCCGGGCCTCGGAGGTCGCCGCCCTCCGGCGGTCGGGAGCGAGTGTGGTCGCGCTCGCGGAGGGTCTCGGCAGCCTCGACCGTGCCCTCGAGGTGCTCTCTGGGGCGGGCCTCGGTGCCGACGACGTGGTCGCGATCCGAGCCGACGTTCCCGAGGGGTTCGTCTACGAGGCCGGCGCCCTCGCGGTCGTCAGCGAAGAGGACCTGTTCGGCCGGCGGCGGCACACGCGCGAGGCGCCGCGCATCACGCAGCGTCGCGCCGAGGCGGTGGCCGCCGACCTCGAGCCGGGCGATCTCTGCGTGCACCAGGTGCACGGCGTGGGCCGCTACGTGGGGATCGTCCGTCGGTCGGTCGCCGGGTCGGAGCGCGACTACCTTCTCCTCGAGTACGCGCAGGGAGACCGGCTGTACGTTCCCTCCGACCAGGTCGGCGTCGTGACGAAATACATCGGCGGCGAGGCGCCTCGCGTGCACCGTCTGGGTTCGAGCGACTGGGTGCGGAGCAAGGGCCGCGTCCGCCGCGCGATCCGCGACATGGCCGGCGAGCTCGTTCGCCTCTACTCGGTGCGCATGACGGTCAAGGGACACGCGTTCGGCCCCGACACGCCGTGGCAGATGGAGCTGGAGGACGCGTTCCCGTTCGAGGAGACCCGCGACCAGCTGGCGGCGATCTCCGAGGTGAAGGCCGACATGGAGAGCCAGCGCCCGATGGACCGGCTCATCTGCGGCGACGTGGGATACGGCAAGACCGAGATCGCGGTGCGCGCGGCGTTCAAGGCAGTGATGGACGGGAAGCAGGTGGCCGTCCTCGTTCCCACGACGCTGCTGGCCGAGCAGCACTACGTGACGTTCTCCGAGCGCTTCGCTCCGTTCCCCTCGAAGGTGGCGATGCTCTCACGGTTCCTGTCGGCGAAGGAACAGGACGAGGTGATCGCCGGCGTCGCGGCAGGGGCGATCGACGTCGTCATCGGCACGCACCGGCTGCTGTCGCGCGACGTGACGTTCAAGGACCTCGGCCTGTTGATCGTCGACGAGGAGCAGCGCTTCGGCGTGACGCACAAGGAGCGGCTGAAGAAGCTGCGCGCGAGCGTCGACGTCCTGACGATGACGGCGACGCCGATTCCCCGGACGCTCGAGATGGCGCTGGCCGGCATCCGCGACATGTCGAGCGTGGACACACCGCCGGAGGATCGCCAGCCGGTGCTCACGTACGTCGGTTCGTACGAGGAGGACATGGCGCTCGCGGCGGTCCGCCGCGAGCTGCTCCGTGGGGGCCAGGCCTTCTGGGTGCACAACCGGGTGGAGACGATCGAACGGGCGGCCGGGAGGCTGCGGTCGAAGCTGCCCGACGCGCGCATCGTGACGGCGCACGGCCAGATGGAGGAGCAACAGCTGGAGAAGGTCATGATGGCGTTCTGGGACCGCTCGGCCGACGTGCTCGTGTGCACCACGATCATCGAGAGCGGGCTGGACGTGCCGAGCGCCAACACGCTGGTCGTCGAGCGCGCCGACCGGTTGGGCCTGGCGCAGATGTACCAGCTGCGCGGGCGCGTCGGCCGCTCGGCGGAGCGCGCGTTCGCCTATCTCTTCTTCCCGCCGCAGGCGCAGCTCACCGAGGAGGCGCACGCGCGCCTCGCAGCGATCAGCCGCCACACGGCCCTCGGATCCGGATTCCAGATCGCGATGAAGGATCTGGAGATCCGCGGCGCGGGGAATCTGCTCGGCGCCGAGCAGCACGGGCACATCGCCGCGGTTGGATTCGACACGTACGTGCGGCTGCTCGCAGAGTCGGTGGCCGAGATGAAGGGCGAGCCGCTGCCGGAGGAGCGCGACGTCCGCGTCGATCTCCCGGTTCGCGCGTTCGTCCCGCCCGAGTGGCTCGGGCAGGAGGCGCTTCGGCTCGAGCTCTATCGGCGGATCGGCATGGCGCGCGATGCCGACGACCTCGCCGCCGCGCGGTCGGAGACGGAGGACCGGTTCGGACGGCTCCCCGATGAGGTTCGGACGCTGTTCGCCATCCAGTCCCTTCGCCTTGCGAGCCTGAAGGCCGGCGTGGACGAGATCTCGACGATCCGACGCCAGATCCGCATCCGCCCCGTCGAGCCGTCGGTCGGTCACGTGATCCCCGCCTCGCGCGGCGACGCCGTCTACCATGAGGTCACGAAGACCCTCAACCTCGAGCCGCCCCCGCAGTTCACCGAGGAGCTGCTCGTCGGCTACGTGGAAGACGCCATCACGTCCCCGGACGATGACGCAACGGACGACCCATGAGCGACGAATGGGCGAGCGGGCGACAGCGGTGGGCCGAAGAGCACGCGTTCGCGTATCAGGCCGACGTCCCGGACTCGATGCTCCACGAGCGCTTCTACCTGTACACGCTCGGTGAGGACCATCCGGTGGTGACGGGGACGAACCTGCTGACCGGGTCGTGGAACGGGACCGACCTGAGCGTTTTCGATGTCTTGGTTCCGCAGATGGTCGGCGCGTCGGGCGCGGGCGTTTCGATCGACTGGATCGAGCGGGACGACATCACCGTGGCGATGGTGCGCTTGGACGCCGACCTCCCCTACGTCTACGTGGAGAAGAAGGGGCTGCTGACGCGCGCGGCCGACGACCTGGATCGGATCGACCGCCTCCACCATGACCACCTGGAGGTCACGTGCGGCGCGCGCGACTTCGACAAGCACTTCGAGGTGAAGACCACCCACCCCGACTACGCGCGCGAGCTGTTCGATCACCCGATGATGGAGGCACTGCTCGAGTCGGGGACCGAGTACGTCTACGAGACGGAAGGGGACGAGTTCATCGTCCACGGCCGCCACGTCGGCCACGCCGAGCTGCCGGCGTTGCTGGACGCGGCGAAGCGCTTCTCCGACCACATCCCCCCCGCTGTTCTCGAGAAGTACGCCCCGGGATGGCGCGACGGTGGCTGATGACGCGGTGACGCCGCTCGACCGTGTGCCGGCCGACCCGATTCGCTCCCGCGAGGGCGGCCGGCGGCTGCTCGACGTCGTCAGGGTGCTGCAGAAGCTGCGTGGGCCGGACGGCTGCCCGTGGGACCGGGAGCAGACGCACCGGACGCTCGGCCGGCATCTGCTCGAGGAGACGCACGAGACCCTCGAGGCCATCGACGCCGACGATCTGGACGGGCTCCGCGACGAGCTGGGCGACGTGTTGCTGCAGGTGGTCTTCCATGCCGAGATCGCACGCCAGGAGGGCACCTGGGACGTGGACGACGTCGCCGAGGGACTGGTGCGCAAGCTGATCCGCCGTCACCCCCATGTCTTCGGCGACACGGAGGTCGCCTCTGCCGAGGAGGTCCTGGTCAACTGGGAGCGGATCAAGACCGAAGAGGAGGGCGCGTCGCGCGGCGTCGAGGACGAGATACCGGCGAGCCTGCCGGCGCTCGCGCGCGCCGCCAAGGTCCAGCGCCGGGCTGCGGGCAGCGGCTTCGACTGGCGCACCCCCGGTGCGGCGCTTGGTTCGGTCCGCCGGGAGCTCGACGAGCTGGAGGCCGAGGTCGCCGGCGGCGAGTCGTCAGCCGAACGCGCGGAGGAGGAGCTGGGGGACCTGTTGTTCGCGGGAGCCGCCGTCGCCCGCAAGCTCGGCGTCGACCCCGAGACCGCGCTTCGGGGCGCGACCCGCCGCTTCGCCGAACGCTTCGAGCGGATGAGGTCGGAGGCGGCGGACGAGGGCGTCTCGCTCGACGCGCTGGACGACGAGGAGCTGCTGGCGCGCTTCCATTCGGCACGCTGAGGCGCGCCGGCGCCGGTCAGACGGGTCAGCCGCCGGGCGACGTCGCGTTCGCGTCGATGGTCTTTTCCCCACCCTGCGCGCCTCGCCCGTGGGCCCGCCATACAATCTTCGGGCCCATGCCTGCCATCGAGGAACTCCGTGCTCGCGAGATCCTCGACTCTCGGGGGAATCCCACCGTCGAGGTCGAGGCCGTGCTCGACGACGGAACCATCGGCCGGGCTGCCGCCCCATCGGGCGCGTCGACCGGCTCGCACGAAGCCGTCGAGCTTCGCGATGGCGACCCTGCCCGCTACGGCGGCAAGGGCGTTCGGGACGCGTGCCGGAACGTTCGCGGCGATATCGCGGAGGCCGTGGAGGGCCTCGACGCCGTCGACCAGCGGGCGGTCGACGGCGCGATGACCGCGCTCGACGGCACATCCAACAAGTCGCGGCTCGGCGCCAACGCGATCCTCGGGGTGTCGCTCGCGGTCGCCCGGGCCGCGGCCGCGTCCGTGGGTCTCCCGCTCTACCGCTATCTGGGAGGGCCGGGTGCGCACGTGTTGCCCGTTCCGATGATGAACGTCCTGAACGGGGGAGTCCACGCCGACAACCCGCTCGAGCCGCAGGAGTTCATGATCGTCCCCGCCGGAGCCGCCTCCTTCGCCGAGGCGATGCAGTGGGGGTCCGAGACATTTCACGCGCTGCACGCCAGCCTGAAGGCGAAGGGACTGGCGAGCGGCGTCGGGGACGAGGGGGGGTTTGCGCCGAACGTCGAGACCGCCCGCGATGCCCTCGAACTGATCGTTGCGGCCATCGAGTCGGCCGGCCTGGAGCCGGGGTCGGAGGTGGCGGTCGCGCTCGACCCCGCCTCGTCCGAGTTCTACCGCGACGGCGCGTACCGTCTCGAAGGCGGTTCGAAGACGTCGCGCGAGATGATCTCCTTCTGGGAGGCGTTGCTCGACACCTACCCCATCGTGTCGATCGAGGATCCCCTCGCCGAGGACGACTGGGAAGGGTGGATCGCGCTGACCGAGGCGCTCGACGAGCGCGTGCAGCTCGTCGGCGACGACGTGTTCGTCACCGACCTCGAGCGCCTCGAGCGCGGCGTCGACGACGGGGCCGGCAACGCGATCCTCGTCAAGGTGAATCAGGTCGGGACGCTCTCCGAGACTCTCGACGTCATCCGGCTCGCCAAGGAGTCCTCCTACGGCGTCGTCGTCAGCCACCGCTCCGGCGAGACCGAGGACACGACGATCGCCGACCTGTCCGTGGCGGTGAATGCCGGTCAGATCAAGACGGGTGCTCCGTCGAGGGGCGAGCGGACCGCCAAGTACAACCAGCTGCTGCGGATCGAGGAGGAGCTGGGAGAGACGGCCCGCTACGCGGGGCGGCAGCCCTATGGCCGGATGCCCGAACCGACCGGAGACGACGATAACGGCGAGGAGGACGGACCCGGGGAGGCCGTACCCGAGGAGGACCCGTGACGGCCGCCGTGAGCCGCCGGCGAACGCGGCTGACGCCCGGCGCGGTCCTGCTGGCGGTGGTCGTCGCCGTTCTCCTGTGCGTGATGTCCGTTCCGCTGCGCACCTACCTGTCCCAGAGAACGCAGCTCGACCGGCTACAACTCCAATCGCAGGTCCTGCAGCAGCTGAACACGCGGCTACGCCAGCGGGTCGTGCAGCTGCACGACCCCGCCTACCTGCAGCGGCTGGCCCGCGAATGCCTCGGGATGGTGAAGCCGGGCGAGATCCGATTCTCTGTGACCGGCGGGAAAGCGTCGGGCGAGTCGGGCATCGGTTCCGGGGCGACCGGTCCGCCCGACTGCTGACCTGCGGGTGAGGGCGGCGGCCACGGCCCGGCCGGCCGAACGGGGAGAGGTCCGTCGGTGACGTGGTTCAACCGCCTCCTTGAGCGATTCGATCGGTACCAGCAGCTCCACTCGTGGCTGGGATTGCCACTGGCGGTCGTGCGGAAGTACGGGGACGATCGCGGCGGCTTCCTCGCGGCGCTCATCGCCTACTACGGATTCCTGTCGATCTTCCCGCTGATGCTCGTCCTCGTGACCGTGCTCGGCATGGTCTTGTCGGGCCATCCGTCGTTGCAGAAGAGCATCGAGAACTCTGCGCTGCAGCAGTTCCCGGTGATCGGTCCGCAGCTGAAGGACAACATCGACGCCATCTCGGGCAACACCATCGTGCTCCTCATCGGCGTCGTGGGCTCGCTCTGGGGTGGCCTGGGCGTGATGGCGGCCGCACAGAACGCGTTCGACGAGGCATGGGGCGTGCCGATGCCGAAGCGCTCCAATTTCTTCATCTCGAAGCTGCGCAGCGTCGCCATGCTCGTGATCTTGGGGGCGTTCCTGGTGGCGTCCACCTTCCTCGTCGGCTGGGCGACCGCTCTGCATGCCCCCGGCTGGGTGAAGGCCTTTCTCGGCGTGCTCGCGCCCTTCGCGGTGAACCTGGGTCTCTACATGGTGGCCTTCTGGGTCTTGACGGCCCGCGACGTCGGGTGGCGAGACGTGCTGCCGGGGGCGATCGTTGGAGCGGCTGGATGGACCGCGCTGCAGATCTTCGGCGGCCTGCTCGTGCAGCGCGAGGTTCGCAACGCGACACAGCTCTACGGCGTCTTCGGGCTCGTGATCGGGACGCTCTTCTGGATCTACCTCGGGGCGCAGCTCACGATGTACTCGGCCGAGCTGAACGTCGTGGTCAGGCGCCGCCAGTGGCCGAGGAGCCTGACCGCCCCGAGGTAGTGGGCTCCTGACGTCTTCGCGAAGACCTCAGCCTGGGCGTCGACCGGCTGGTCCGGAAACTTCCACATTTGGGGTACAGCCGGGGTCCCCGTTTGTCCGATACCTAAGAGGCGGGCAGGTTGCCCCTCGTGACGGAGGTTCGAGTGCGAACGCGGCTCATTGGACTGCTGGCGGCCGGGGTCATGTTCCTCGGCGTCGCCACCGCTGCCGCACCCAACGTGTCCGCGGCGGCCGGAGCGACCTGCACGCTGGCAGGCGCCAAGGTGGTCGGGTCGTCGGGCGGGCGCTACTACGACTACGCGGTGACCGTCCACATGGCGAATCTCACGCCGAGCGCAAGCCGGATCACGACGAAGTTGACGAGCCCCTACGGCAAGACGTATCTCGTCGCAGCGACCGTCTCCGGGTACGCCTCGGTCTCCAAGACCAAGGTGTTCAGCGCCCCGCGCGGAACGACGTTCTCGGTCACCGCTTGCAGTCAGAAGAGCTGAGCCGGAGTCGCGCTCTTTCGGGCGGTCGCGCTTCGCTCATGGACCGCACCCCGCCGGCAGCTCCGCGGCATCCCGTTCGGACTGCGGCCAGCTGAGCAGATCCTCGAAGCAGAGGTACTCGGTCTCCTGAACGGCGGCGTGCCAGCCACCGTCGGGCTGCAGAACGACGAACGACGACAGATTCGAATCGGAGTCGCCGTCGTTGTTCACCGCGAGGTCGACCGGCGACGTCATCGACGGGTCGCGAAGGACGATCATCGCGTACCCGTTGGGCGGGTCGAGGTCGGCGAACCACGAGCCGTTCCAGGTGGAACCGGTGGCCGTCAGACAGTCGTCGGAGCACGACCCGGGGTCCACGTAGGTGACGCCGGTGCCGGCGCCGTCCGGAAGCATGGTGATGGAGAAGTCGCCGAGCGACAGCCTCGGGACGTACGGCCGGACACCGACCCCGGTGAAGGGCGTCGTATGGGAGGTGAATCCGATCGTTCTCGCGATGCGTACTTCGCTGGCTTGCGCGCCGCCGAACAGCTGATACGAAGTCGTCACCCGAATCTGCTTCCCGCCCCGGCAATCCGACTTCCGGCTCTTGATCTTGGCCTTCGTCGAGGACCGTCCCGACAGCGACGCGAGGTGGCCTGCGACGACCGGGTCGGGAGTCGTCCCCTCGGGCGCGCCGTAGGACTGGCCGAAGAACTCATGCGGATCGGTGCACGTGAGCGGGCCTCCCTGTGCGACAAGGTTTCCCGTCGTGGTCCCCGAACCGTCGACCCACGTGAGGGACGTCACGCGCTCGGGGTCCGTCGGGTCGAACTGGATGGTCAGTCGAGTGCCGTGCAGTTGAGCCGGGGCCGCGGCCCGGGCGGGAGCCGTCGACGCCACGGTCGCCCAGAGGGCGATCGTCGGGACCACGACGGCAAGGGAAACGGATCGGCGCACGAGAGTGGAGCGTAACAGCCGCTCTCGGCCGGGCAAGGACCTTCCGACGGCGTCCCCGGAGGCGAAGGGCGCTCTCCGCGGATTCACTGCCTCCTCACAGGAAATCCTCAGGGACGCCCCGTACCGTCCCGGGTCGTGAGCGCGCAGACGGCCGAGCAGATCCGGGTCCTCGTGGTCGACGACGAGGTCAACATCACCGACCTCGTGACGATGGCGCTGCGATACGAGCGCTTCGACGTCGGCGTGGCGCATTCCGGCCGGCAGGCGCTCAAAGCGGCCACGGATTTCCGGCCCCACCTGATCGTGCTCGACGTGATGCTTCCCGACGTCGACGGCTTCGAGGTCACCCGCCGGCTCGGCGACCGGGGAGACCGGGTGCCCGTCCTGTTCCTGACCGCCCGGGACGCGACCGAGGACAAGGTGTACGGGTTGACGCTCGGCGCCGACGACTACCTCACCAAGCCCTTCAGCCTGGAGGAGCTCGTCGCCCGCGTTCGCGCGATCCTTCGGCGGTCGTCGGCGTCGGCGGATCAATCGGCGATGCTGCGCTTCGCCGATCTCGAGATGGACGACGACACCCATGAGGTGCATCGGGGCGGAACGCGGATCGACCTCACGCTCACGGAGTACAAGCTCCTCCGGCATCTGCTGCTGAACGCGCCGCGCGTGCTCTCGAAGGCGCAGATCCTCGACCACGTCTGGAACTACGATTTCGGAGGCGAGGGGAACGTGGTGGAGACCTACATCAGCTACCTGCGCAAGAAGATCGACTCCCTGGGCCCGCCGCTGATCCACACGGTCCGGGGTGTCGGGTACTGCCTGCGCCTGCCGAGCGGTTAGGCGGCCGTGACCCTGCGGCTGCGACTGCTGCTCGCCATCACCGGTTTCGTTCTCGCCGGGCTGCTCGTCGCCGGTGGCGCCACGTACGTGTCGCTCCGTTCGTTCCTCGTGCAGCGCGTCGACCAGCAGGCCGCGGCGGCGCGCGGGATGTTCGAGGGCCAGCTCCTCTCCGGCTCGCAGCCGCCGCAGACCTTCCCCGACCCCGATCACGACGCGGGACCCGGCGACGTCTTCCCGCCCGGCACGGTGGGCGAGATCGTGTCGGGCGACGCGGTGGTCGCCGGTCCGGTCGGCAGCGGGTTCGACACGACCGTGCCGCAGCTGAAGCTTCCCCCGGGAACGGGCGGCGTCACCGAGCCGACGCGGTTCACCACCACGAACCGTCAAGGAACCACCCCGTATCGAGTTCTGGCGCAGCCGCTCTCGGAGGCGCACGGCGTGCTCGTCGTCGGGATTCCGCTGACGGAGGTGCATCAGACACTGTCCCGGTTGCTGCTCGTCGAGGGCCTGGTGGCGCTCGGCGTCATGCTCGGGCTCGGTCTGCTGTCCTGGTGGACCGTTCGGCGGGAGCTCCGGCCGCTCGACCGGATCGAGGAGACCGCCGGCGCGATCGCCGGGGGCGATCTGTCCCAGCGCGTGGACGCGACCGACCCGAGGACCGAGGTGGGGCGGCTCGGCATCGCGCTCAACGCGATGCTCGCCCAGATCGAGGAAGCCTTCCAGGAACGAACCGAGTCCGAGAACCGGCTGCGGCGGTTCCTCGCCGACGCGTCCCACGAGCTGCGCACCCCGCTCACGTCCATTCGCGGATACTCGGAGCTGTTCCGCCGCGGCGCCGACCAGCGGCCCGAGGACCTGGCGACGTCCATGCGACGCATCGAGCAGGAGGCGACGCGGATGGGCGTCCTGGTGGACGAGCTGCTGCTGCTCGCCCGTCTGGACCAGGGGCGACCGCTCGAACGCGCGCCGGTCGATCTCGCCGCCGTCGCCGCCGACGCCGTGTCGGACGCGCGCGCCGTCGACCCGTCGCGACGCATCACCCTCTCGGCGCCGGATCCCGAGATCGTGTCGGGGGACGAGATTCGGCTGCGGCAGGTGGTTGCGAACCTGATGACGAACGCCCTCGCGCACACGCCTGCGGGGTCGCCCATCGAGGTGAGCGTCGGAGGGGGCGAGAACGACGTCGTGCTCGAGGTGCGTGACCACGGCCGGGGGCTCTCGGAGGACGAGCTCGCCCACGTGTTCGAGCCTTTCTTCCGCTCCGACCCCTCCCGCTTCCGGGAGCGCGGCGGCGCCGGCCTCGGCCTCGCGATCGTTTCGGCCATCGTCGACGCGCACGGTGGGACCGTGCGCGTCGAGTCCGAGCCGGGCGCGGGCGCCACCTTCCGGGTCGTGCTCCCACGGGCGGCGAAGCCGGTCTCACAGCTGCTCCTCAGCTGATCCTCATCGCTCCTTCACGGTGGCGCGCTTTCCTTTACGTGTCCTTCTGCGTGTCGTTCACCGATCGAACCCTGCAGGGAGGCGTGGGATGTTCTGGACCTATCTCGGCCGTGAGCTCCGCCGGCGTCGCCGCCAGGCATTCGTCGTGGCGCTCGGGCTCGGCATCGGAATCGGCCTCGTCGTCACGGTGTCGTCGCTCTCGGCGTCGGTCGCGAAGGCCCAGACGAAAGTCCTGCATTCCCTCTACGGGGTCGGCACCGACCTGACGGTGACCCAGCAGGCCCGTCCCGGGTCCGGCGGCTCCGCGCGCTTCGGGTTCGGGCCGCCGACGCGGGCGCAGTCGGGCCAGCAATTCACGCGTGACCGGGCGCTTCCCTCACCCGGACGCCAGTCGTTCGCCGCGTCGCGTGTTGCAACGATCGCCGCGGTCGACGGCGTCGGCCGCGCAGCGGGGGCACTCGAGCTCAACATGATCCACTTCACGGGGACCTTTTCGTTCTCCTCCGGCGGGACCGGCTTCCCCTCGTCCTCCTCCGGCGGGAACGGATCGAGCGCCCGGCCGCCCGTCCACGTTTCCACGTACACGCTCGACGGTGTCGACGTCACCACGCTCGGGGTCGGGCCGCTCAGTTCCTCGTCCCTCGAGAGCGGACGGTCCTTTCGGCCCGACGAGACCGACGCCGCCGTGGCGATCGTCGACCAGAGTTACGCCAAGCAGCACAAGCTGCACGTCGGCTCGGCGCTCTCGATCGGCGGAACGACGTTCCACGTGATCGGCGTCGAGGCCGACTCCTCCTCGTCGGCGGACGTGTACGTGCCGCTGGCACGGGCGCAGGGGATCGGCGACGCGCCGGGCGACGTGAACATCGTGTACGTGAAGGCCGCCAACGCCTCCGACGTCTCGCGCGCGCAGGCCGGCATCGAGGCCGCCCTGCCGAAAGCAACCGTGACAAGTTCCTCCGACCTCGCTTCGCAGGTGACGGGGTCGCTGTCCAGCGCGGCCACCCTGGCGGGCGACCTCGGCAAGTGGCTCTCGGTGGTCGTCCTGATCGCCGCTTTCGGCCTCGCGAGCCTGCTCACCGTCTCCGCGGTCTCGCGCCGGGTGCGCGAGTTCGGCACGCTGAAGGCGCTGGGGTGGCGGACTCAACGGGTCGTGCGGCAGGTGATGGGCGAGGCGATGGCGCAGGGGCTCCTCGGGGGTCTCGTCGGCATCGTGCTGGGAGTCGCCGGCGCGTTCGCCGTCGTCGCGTTCATGCCCACGCTCACAGCGACGCTGGGCGGCTTCGGCGGATTCGGAGGCGGCGGCGGATTCGGAGGCGGCGGCGGCTTCACCGGAGCTGGGTCCGGCGGTCGAACGGGAGGGCCCTCCGGCTTCGCGCGGACGGTGCCGGTCCACCTCACGCCGTCCGTCGGCCTCGAGATCGTCGTCGTGGCGATCGCGCTTGCGGTGGCCGCGGGGTTGATCGCGGGCTCGCTCGGCGGCTGGCGCGCCGCACGGCTGCGCCCCGCCGAGGCGTTGCGCAGGGTGGACTGAAGCGTTCGACGCAGCCGGAGGAGCGTCCCATGTACGAGTTGACGAACGTGGCCAAGAGCTACCGCAAGGGCGGGACGGTGATCCCGGCGCTGCAGGACGTGACCATGCGGATCGACGACGGAGCGTTCCTCGCCGTCCAGGGGCCGACGGGCCACGGCAAGACCACACTTCTGCAGATGCTCGGAGGGCTCGACCGCCCGACGTCGGGTTCGGTCGTGTTCAACGGGCGGGATCTCGGCGAGATGAGCGAGCGCGAGCTGACGGACGTTCGCAGCCGGTCATTCGGCTTCGTCTTCCAGACGTTCAACCTGATCCCGACGCTGACCGCCCAGGAGAACGTCGAGACCGCGCTCGTTCCGCTCCACTCCGACTCGTCTGAGCGCCGCCGCCGCGCGATGGAGGAGCTCGAGGCCGTCGGGCTGGCGGACCGAGCGAGTCACTTCCCGCTGGAGCTGTCGGGAGGTCAGCAGCAGCGCGTCGCGATCGCTCGAGCTCTGGTGCGCCAGCCCGAGGTCGTCCTGGCGGACGAGCCGACCGGGAACCTGGACGAGGCCATGCGGGAAGAGATCATGGAGCTGCTCGTCAGCCTCTGGCGGGAGCGCGACCGGATCCTGATCGTCGTCACGCACGACAGCGCGGTCGCGGCCCGCGCCTCGCGCCGCGTGTGGCTCCGCGACGGCCGCGTGGCGGCACCGGAGATCGTCGACACGGCGTCTGCCTGAGGCGTCGGCTCTTTGCCGCACCGGCCCGGCTGCCGGCGGCGCGGCGGCCGGCGGGCGCCGTCAGTGGCTGTGACCGTGGTCGTGGTGGCCGTGGCCGCCGTCGTCCATCGGCTCGTTCATCATCCGGAGCATCGCCGGTCCGCCGGTTCGCATGAACCGCACCACGAGCGCGAGGGCGAGCGCGAGGAAGACGATGTTGAGCACCGTCGTGTAGTTGAGGTGCACGCCGGCCTCCATGACCCTGGCGTTGCGCTCCGTCGGAACGAGGCCCAGCCACCCGAAGAGGATCTCGACGAACAGCCCTGCCGCCGCCATCGTCGCGTAGAGAGTGCCGAGCAGGAACAGGCTCATCCCGCGTCCGTAGTACTTCCGGTAGATGTTGAGGATCGGAAGGATGATCAGGTCGGCGAAGATGAACGCGGTCACGCCGCCGAAGCTGATGCCGCCGTTCCAGAGAACCGCCGCGAGGGGAACGTTCCCGATCGAGCACACGAACGAGAGCATCGCGACGAGCGGTCCGATCAGCGGACCCCAGACCTTCGCCAGGAGCGGGTGGCCCTCGAGGAAGAAGCCCTGCCAGAACGAGTCGGGCACCCAGGCCGCGAGCGCCCCGGCGATGAGCAGTCCGAGGACGATGTCCGGCAGGATCGCCGACCAGTCCATCACGAAGGAGTGGCTGATCGCCGTGAAGCCGCGACCCGACGTGATCCGCGACCAGACCGAGCCCTCCGACACCGACATGTCCATCCCGGCATGCCCCTCCATGCGTCCGCGCAGGCCGCGGTCCGCCTGCGCGCGGGCGGCCGACACGAGCCTGGGCGTCAGAACCGCGCGGAACAGCAGCGCGAGCAGCACGATCATCACCGGTCCGCCGACGTACTCCGCGAGTGTGAACTGCCATCCCATGAGCAGGGCCAGCAGGATGCCGAGTTCGATCACGAGGTTGGTCGACGCGAGCTCGAACGCCATCGACGACGTGAAGTCGGCTCCCTTGATGAAGATCGATCGCGACAGCGCGACCGCGGCGTACGAGCACGATGACGAGGCGATGCCGAGGCCGCAGGCTCGTGCCAGCGAGCGGGGCGAGTCGTCGGGAAGGAGCCGGGTGATCTCGGACTTCGACACCACGGCCTGCACGCCCGCCGACAGGGCGAAGCCGAGGACCAGGGCCCACAGGATCTCCCAGGCCATGCTGAACGCGAGCGTCAGCGCATGCGAGACGGCGCCCCCGGCCGACGCGAGCGCCATCGGCGTCATGCTGCTTCCCAATGCGTCCAAGCAGCCATGGGGCCGAGCCTAGTCGGGCGTCGGGGCCGCGAGCCGGGCGAGGCGCTCGGCGTCGGGCGCTCCCTCAAGCTTCCAGGAGCGCTGGTCGACACCTTGAGCATGTCGAGCGCATCCGAGCCCGCCCCACCCGAAGGCGAGGCCGGGCAGGCCCGGGTCATCGCGCTCCCCGTCCGCCCCGCGAGCTGGTGCCCCGAGTGCGGGCCCGGCGAAGAGCCGCGCGGCGACCGGGAGGCCGTCGCCTTCCTCTCGCACCTCGCGACGCGGCATCCCGCCACCCCCGCCGGACGCGCGGCCCGCGATTGCCTCGCGGGGCTGCATCGCGGCGCCGTCTCCTGAAGGGCCCCCACTCCCTCGTCTGCTGAGTCGCCGCGGGCTCGTCCTGCGTGCTCCGCGGCTCCCTTTTGACCAGCCTCGCCCACGCCTATATAACGACGCTGAACCCGAGCAGGCGGTCGCGTCCGTACATGAGGTGGAAGCCAAGGGCGCGCCCTCCGTAGCCTTCGGTTGAACAACGTGCGCCGTGGTCCTGAGGTCGGACGGGGAGGGGGACGGGATGACAGGGAAACGCGGTCTGTTGGGAGCGGCGGCCGGTGCGGCCGCGCTGGTTCTCGTCGCGGCGGCGTGCGGTCGATCGGCGACGCCGACGACGCCGAGTCCGGGCGCGTCGTCGGCGACGGCGGGCCTCGTGACGACGTCGCCACCGGGCACGGCGCCGGTCGATTCGGTCGTATGGGCGGTCTACCGGGACGTGAACTCGCTCGACCCGATCTACGCGTTCGACTATCCGGAGAACACCGCCGACTCGCTCATGTGCGAGTCGCTGCTGCGCCAGGCGCCCAACGGATCGATCGGTCCCGGGATCGCCACGCTCTCCACGCCGAGCCCGACGACGCTCGTCTTCACGATCAAGCCCGGCGTGACCTTCTGGAACGGTGATGCGGTCACCGCCGACGACGTCGTCTACAGCCTCGATCGCAACACCGACCCGAAGCTCGCGGGGTTCTACCCCGCGGTCTTCAACCGGGTGAGCTCCATCCAGGCGACGTCCTCGAACCAGGTCACGATCACGCTGAAGCAGCCCGACTACTGGCTTCCGGGCGAGCTGGCGTCGATCCCCGGCATGGTGCTCGAGAAGAGCTTCGTCGAGCAGCAGGGCAAGAACTACGGGACGCCGGCGGGCAAGATCATGTGCACCGGCCCGTACATGTTCCAGTCCTTCAAGCCGGGCGTCGGCGTGACGGCCATCGCCAACCCGCACTACTGGAACTCGGCCGTGAAGCCTCTCGTCAAGTCGATCCTGATCAAGGGCATCTCCGACGTGAACACGTTCACCTCGGGCATGCTGACAGGGGCCGTGCAGGGCGCGTACGAGTTCGGGATCCCGACGCTCGACCAGCTGAAGTCGAGCCCCAACGTGAAGGTCTACGACGGGCCCGGATGGTCGACGGACGCGTTCATCATCGACAACCTCAAGGGCCCGCTCGGCGACGTCCGGGTCCGGCAGGCGCTGTCGCTCGCGCTCGATCGCCAGGGAATCATCGACTCGGTGTACAAGGGCGCGGCCCTGATGCCGCGCTGGCAGTCGAATCCCGGCACCTTCGGTTACGGGACGTCGGTGTTCGATGCGGCGTACAACAGTTCGCCCGTCATGACGCAGAACATCACCAAGGCCAAGCAGCTCATGCAGGAGGCGGGAGCGGCGGGCAAGACGATCACGATCGGCATGTCGAGCCAGCTGGCGAACATCGCGGCGGTCGCCGGGGCCTACCAGGCCGCCGGCCAGGCGATCGGGCTGAACGTGAAGCTCAAGTCCGTGTCGGCCCAGAACTACATCAACTTCTTCATCGACCCGAAGGCCAGGGCAGGAGTGGACGGCTTCATGACCGTGAACTACGGCGACTACGCGGACCCGGCCGCACTCCTCTCGACCTTCGTCCTTCCGCCGGGTTCGCAGAACTACGACCACTACAACAACCCGAAGATCACGTCGGATCTCGACGAGGCGCGCGGCACCGCCGACCCGAACAAGCGGGCCGCGCTCGTCTCGGACGCCGAGAAGATCGCGGCCACCGATCTGCCGTGGATCCCGAACGTGCAGCCGACGAACCTGCTGGTCCTCAACAAGAACGTGACCGGGGCCGTCGCGTCGTTCGCGTACATGTTCGCCCCGTGGGCGGACAACTTGGGGGGAACAGGCTCGAGTTGATCAACTGGTCCTTCCTCCTGCGCAGGCTGGCGATGTTGCTGGCCAGCCTGCTCGTGGCGAGCTTCGTCATCTTCGCCGCGATGTACCTGGCTCCCGGAAACCCGATCGCCGCGCTGTCCGGCGGGAGATCGCTCCCGCCGAGCAGCATCAAGGTCCTCGAGGAGCGCTACCACCTGAACGAGCCGTTCCTGGTCCAGTACTGGTACTGGCTGAAGAACGCGCTCCACGGGAACCTCGGCATCTCGATCACGCTTCGCGAGAACGTGTCCACGCTGATCGCCTCTCGCATCTGGACCACGGCCGGCCTCGTCCTGTACGCGTCGGTCATCATCCTGGTGGTCGGGATCGGGCTCGGCGTCCTGTCGGGCCTGCGCCACGGAGCCCTGGATACCAGCACGCTGGTGGTGACGGCCGTATCGGCGGCGATTCCGGCGTTCGTCGCCGCGATCGTGCTCATCCTGCTGTTCGCCGTGAAGCTCGGGTGGTTCCCGGCGCTCGGCAACGGCACCAGCTTCCTGTCCAACCTCCAGCACCTGACGCTTCCGGCGTTCGCGCTGGCCGTGTCGTCGCTCGCGATCGTCGCCCGCGTGACCCGCGCGTCCGTTCGCGAGGAGTCGAACCGCGAGCACGTCCAGACGGCGGTGAGCCGCGGCATCCCGACGCGCCAGGTGATCTGGCGCCACATCCTTCGAAACGCCGCCATCCCCGTGACGACGATCTCGGGCATCACGATCGCGTCGTTGATCGCGGTCGCGGCGGTCGTGGAAGTGGCGTTCAGTCTGAACGGGCTCGGGGCATTCCTGGTCGGGTCGGCGCAGTCCAAAGATCTCGCCGTCGTGCAGGGGATCTCGCTCGTGCTCGTCACGGCGTTCGTCGTCGTGAACGTGCTGGTCGACATCCTGTACGCGGTGCTCGATCCCCGCGTTTCGCTGGGCAGCCGTGCCGCATGAGCACGACCGCAGCCGCCGTTTCCGCTGATGCGACGCCTCGCCGAGGCGCGTTCTCGCTGCTGAAGGCGACCGGGCCGGTGGGCATCGGCGCCGCCGTCGTGATCGCGCTCGCCACGCTGGTCGCCATCTTCGGCCCGTTGCTCGCGCCGTACGACCCCACGCTCTCCGATCTGTCGCTCTCGTGGGTCGCCCCGACGGGCGGCCACCTTCTGGGGTTCGACGGGCAGGGCCGCGACCTCCTCTCCCGCCTCCTGGTGGGGGCCCGCACCTCCATCCTCGGACCGCTGGCGGTGGTGATCCTTTGCATGCTGGCCGGGACCGTGCTCGCCGTGACCGCGGCGTGGCGCCGCGGCGCCGTCGACGCGGCGATCTCATCGGGGCTCGACATCATGTTCGCGTTCCCGGGCATCCTTCTCGCGGTGCTCGCCGCGTCCGTGTTCGGGGCCGGCCTGCTCGCGGCCGCCGTGGCGCTCGCGATCGCGTACACGCCGTACGTCGCGCGCGTCCTCCGCGGCGCCGCGCTCAAGGAGAGGTCGCAGCAGTACGTCGCCGCGCTCGAGGTCCAGGGGGTGTCGGCAAGGGCGATCTGCATGCAACATCTCGTTCCAAACATGCTTCCGTTGATCGTCGCGCAGTCGACGATCCTCTTCGGTTACGCGATGGTCGACCTGGCGGCGATCTCGTTCCTCGGCCTGGGCGTGCAGCCGCCCAACCCGGACTGGGGCGTGATGATCTCCGAGAACCAGGCGGGGATCGTGCAGGGGTACCCGTTGTCCGCGCTGCTCCCGGGTCTGTGCATCGTGCTCGTCGTCGTGGCGTTCAACGTGCTGGGCGAGCGCCTGTTCGAGCAGGCGCAGAAGGCCCGGCAGTGAGCGCCTCCAGGCCGGTGGCCGGCGCGGCGACCACCGCCGGCCACAGGCCGAACGCAGCGCTGCTCCAGGTCGAAAGACTGACGGTGCGGCTTCCCGTCGAGGGCGCCCAGCGGGAGGTGCTTCGGGACGTGTCCTTCGACATCCGCGGCGGCGAGGCGCTCGGGCTCGTCGGTGAGTCGGGGTCGGGCAAGTCGATGACGGCGCGTGCGATCGACCGCCTGCTGCCGGCTGGGGCCGAGGTGGACGGCTCCATCCGTTTCGACGGCGGTGAGGTCGGCTCGCTGACCGGCGGCGACCTGCGCCGCTACCGGGGACTGGTGGCGATGATCTTCCAGGATCCGCGTGCGCACGTGAATCCCGTGCGGCGTATCGGCGACTTCATGACGGAAGCGCTCCGCACCAACCTGGACGTCCCGAGGTCGACGGCCGAACGCCGAGCCGTGCACATGCTCGCGCAGGTCGGCATCGAGGATGGCGAGCGCCGGCTCCGGCAGTATCCGCACGAGCTTTCGGGGGGCCTGCTCCAGCGGGTGATGATCGCGGCGGCTCTGCTGACCGAGCCGCGACTCCTCCTCGCCGACGAGCCGACCACGGCGCTCGATGTCACCACGCAGGCCGAGGTGATGGCGATCCTGCACGACCTCCGGCGGGAGTTCGACCTGGCGATGCTGTTCATCACCCACGACCTCGAGCTCGCGGCGGCGGTCTGTGACCGGACCGTCGTCATGTACGCCGGGCAGCTCGTCGAGATGCGCAGCGCTGCCCGGCTGCACGACGACCCGCTGCATCCGTACACGGCGGCGCTCGCGGCGGCGCGCCCGGACATCGGGCAGTCCGCGAGGCGCCTGCGTGCCATCCCGGGCAGGCCGCTGTCGGCCTTCGAGGCGCCGCAGGGCGAGTGCGCGTTCGCGCCGCGATGCCCGCACGCGGTCGACGAGTGCCGCACCGGCGTCCCCGAGCTCGTCGACCTCGACGGCGGGCGCTCGCGATGCGTTCGCGCGAGCGAACTGCGCGGCCGGCTGGGGGTCGCGGCCGGTGACTGAGGCTGCCGCTCCCGTGCTGGCGGTCGCGGGGCTCCGCAAGGAGTTCGGCGAGCTCGTGGCCGTCGACGACGTGTCGTTCGCACTGCCCGAGGCGGGCTCGCTCGCCATCGTCGGCGAATCGGGATCGGGGAAGACGACGGTGGCGAAGATGATCGTCGGGCTCGAGCGGCCGACGAAGGGAACGATCGTGGCCTGTGGCAACGACCGCTCGAAGCCGGCGCGGTCGGCGTCGGACCGGCGCCGGCGGGGGCGGGAGGTCCAGATCGTCTTCCAGGATCCCTACACGAGCCTTGACCCGCGGCAGACCGTCGAGGCGACGCTCGACGAGATCCTCCGGCTCCATCACGGATGGCCGAAGGAGCGTCGTCGGGAACGGGTCCGCGAGCTGACCGATCTCGTCGGCCTCGACGCCCGGCAATCGCGGGCGCTGCCGCGCGGTCTCTCCGGCGGGCAGCGCCAGCGCGTCGCGATCGCCCGAGCTCTGGCCGCCGAGCCGCGCATCCTCATCCTGGACGAGTCGGTGGCCGCGCTCGACGTCTCGATCCAGGCCCAGGTGCTGAACCTGCTGGCCGACATCCGCGACGAGACGAGTGTCTCGTTCGTGCTGATCAGCCACGACCTCGCCGTGGTCCGCCAGCTCGCGGAGGAGACGATCGTGATGTGGCGGGGCCGGGTCGTCGAGCGCGGCGCCACCGGGCGCGTGCTCGACGACCCGCAGGACGACTACACCAAGCAGCTCCGGGCCAGCGTTCCGCGACCCGGGTGGAAGCCGCAGCGGCGCTCCGTCGTCGCGACCGAGGAGGCATGATGGAAGACCTTCACTACCTGTCTGCGCTGGACGCGCTCCGCATGTTCCGCTCGCGCGAGCTCTCGCCCGTCGAGTTGATGCAGGCGGTCCTCGACCGGGCCGACAAGGTCGAGCCGACGATCAACGCGTTCGCGGAAGCGTTCCACGAGCGGGCGCTCGAAGAGGCGCGTGCAGCGGAGGCGGCGTACGCGGGTTCCGGCGATCCGCGTCCGCTGGAGGGAATTCCGGTCGCCGTCAAAGAGGAAGCACCGATCGAGGGTCAGCGGAACACGCTCGGGTCGCTCCCGCTGCGAGACGTCGTTGCGGACCACACGGCGGCCTTCGTGCAGCGCATCCTCGACGCCGGCGGCATCGTCCATGCTCGCACGACGACACCCGAGTTCTCGTGCGCGCCGGTGACGTGGTCCAAGCTCTGGGGCGTGACGCGCAATCCGTGGAACAGCGCGTTCTCGCCAGGCGGGTCGAGCGGAGGCTCGGCCGCGTCGCTCGCCGCCGGATCGACGACGCTCGCGACGGGCTCGGACATCGGCGGGTCGATCCGGATTCCCTCGTCGTTCTGCGGGGTCGTGGGCTTCAAGCCACCGTACGGACGCGTGCCCGAGATCGAGGTGTTCAACCTCGACCACTACTGCCACGAGGGGCCGCTGGCGCGCACGGTCACCGACTGCGCGCTGCTCGAGAACGTGATCGCGGGTCCGCACCCGAGCGACGTCGTCTCTTTGCGGCCGAAGCTCGAGATCCCCGAGCGCCTGGAGCCCGTCGCGGGGATGCGGATCGCGCTGTCGACGGATCTGGGCTGCTACGCGGTCCACGAGGACGTCGTCGAGAACACGCGGGCGGCGGCCGACCGGCTGCGGGAAGCCGGCGCCGTCGTCGAGGAGGTGTCGCTTCCCTGGGAGCTCGAGAAGATCACCCGCGCGGCGGACATCCACTTCGCGATGATCTTCGGCGCCTCCGAGCGAGAGTTCTACGACCAGCACAAGGACGACCTCACGTCGTACGCCCGGCGGCTCGTGGAGGAGTCGGACCGGATCCCCAAGGAGGCGTTCGTCGAAGGGCTGAAGATCGAGGGCGAGATCTACGCGCCGCTCGGCCACCTGCTCGAGGAGTACGACGCGCTCGTGTGTCCCACGTTCGCCGTTCCCGCCCTGACCGCCGAATACGACTTCGGCGATCCTGTGGAGGTGGGCGGCGTGAGCGTCGACGGTCTTGCGGTCCTGATGACGCTGCCCTTCAACATCTCGAGCCGCTGCCCGGTGCTGAGCATCCCGTCCGGGTTGTCGCGCGAGGGGGTCCCGACGGGCCTCTCGGTGGTCGGGCGGACCTACGACGACGTCACCGCGTTCCGCGTGGCCGCTGCGCACGAGCGGCTCCTGCCCTGGCTCGACGCGCCGGACCGTCGTCCCGACCTGTGACCGGCCCACGCGACACCGCGGAGCGGCTCGATCTGATGTCGGGCGTGCCGCCGTTTGCGCCCGAGCGGCTCGTGACGCTTGCCAATTGGCAGGAACCGCCGTTCAACCGCTGGTCGTTCCAGCGCGTCCGCGATCTCATTCCCACGGCCCGCATCCGTAGGGGCGACGCTTCGTCTCGCGGGCTCCCCCGTAACGAGCGCGACCTTTCCCGGATCACGTTCGACGTCGGCGGCCGGACGTGGGACGTGGACCGCATGCTCGAGCAGTCGTACACGGACGGGTTCCTCGTCCTGCATCGCGGTCGCGTTGTCACCGAGCGGTACTTCAACGGGATGATCCCGGACGCCACGCACCTGCTCATGTCGGTGTCGAAGTCCGTGACGTCCACGGTCGCCGGCATCCTGGCGGGCCGAGGCGAGCTCGATCCGACCGCACCCGTGACCGACGTGGTGCCCGAGCTCGCGGGCACGTCGTTCGAAGGAGCGAGCGTGCAGCACCTCCTCGATATGCGGACCGGGACGCGCTTCGACGAGACGTACGAGAACGTCGACGCCGACGTCCGGGTCTACGAGCAGGTGTACCTGTGGCGTCCCCGCGAAGGGAAGAGGCTGCCGGAGGACGCGATCGGCTATTTCGCCACGCTGCGCAACGACGGCCGGCACGGCGGGCCGTTTCGGTACCGCTCTATCCTGACCGACGTGCTCGGGTGGGTCGTCGAACGCGCGGGCGGCGCCCGGCTGCCCGAGCTCATCTCGCGCGAGCTCTGGCAACCGATGGGCGCCGAGTTCGACGCGGAGATCACCGTGGACGCGCACGGCAACGCGATGGCCGACGGTGGGATGTGCGCGACGCTCCGCGACCTCGCGCGGTTCGGGCAGACGATCCTGCGCGCGAGCGAAGGACGGCGGGGGATCGTGCCGCCCGCCTGGATCAGGGACACGGTCCGGGGCGCGGCGGACGGGCCTCGCGCCTTCGCCGAGGGCGACAACCCGCCGGGCTACCCGAAGGGCGCGCACTACCGGAACTGCTGGTGGGTTCGGTACCCGTCGATCCCGTTCTTCAACGCGTCGGGGATCAACGGGCAGAACGTGTTCGTACACGTTCCGACCCAGACAGTCGTCGCCAAGTTCTCCACATGGCCGACGGCGCTCAGCCCCCGTTTCAGCCGCGTCACGGTTGCGGCGGTCCAGGCGATCGCGGCGGCCTTGAACGAGGGCCGGGTCTAGGCCTTCGGACCCGACGAACGTCTTGCGGTTGGTCGCGGGAGCGTGGTTCGATGGGTCGTCCGGCCGGTTCGATCGAAGGAGGGTCATGAGAAAGTTGCTCGTTGCGTTCTCCGTGACGCTGTTCGTCGTCGGCTTGCCGTGGCAAGCCTCGGCGGGCGCGGCCACGAGACCGCCGCTCGCGCGTCGGGTGGGGCCGGTCACGAGCCTTCGCGTGCAGCCCGCGGCGTCGACGTCGACCAACTGGTCGGGGTATGCGGCGCTGGAAGGATCGGCGCCTTTCACCAAGGTGTCGGGGAAGTGGACGCAGCCGGCGGTCGACTGCTCGAAGACGCCCACCGGCTACTCGTCGTTCTGGGTGGGTCTCGACGGTTACACGTCCAACTCCGTCGAGCAGGATGGGTCCGAGGCGGATTGCTCGGGTGGCACCGCGAGCTACGACGTGTGGTGGGAGATGTACCCGCTGTACGAGGTTCCCGTGTTCTCCATCCACGCGGGGGACGTGATCGTCGCGAAGGTCGCCTACGACGGCGGCTCGTTCAAGCTGACGGTCAAGGACAAGACGTCCGGCCGTGGGTTCACCCGGACCTCCGCGTGCGAGGCAGCGTCGTGCCAGCGCTCGTCCGCGGAGTGGATCGCCGAGGCGCCGTCGGCAGGCGGCGTGCTGCCCCTCTCCGACTTTGGGACTGTGAACTTCGAGGCGAGCAAGGCCGGGATCGCGGGCCACAGCGGCACGATCACGGACGGTCACTGGACGAACGACGAGATCACGATGGTGTCCAAGAGCGACCGGAGCAAGGTGAAGGCGCAGCCCGGTCCGCTGAACGGCGCCGGCACGGCGTTCAGCGTCGCGTGGATGGCGTCGACCTAAGGAGGGACGAGGCCCGGACTCCTCGGGTGCGGATGCAGCGGGTAGCATTCGGGCCATGGCCTCACCCGTCTCCGACTCGGCCTCCCGGCTCGGAGCGACGGCCGCGCGCTTCGTCAAGGAGCGGCGCCTCGCCGGAGCGGCTGTCGGCGTCGTCCACGGCGACGAGCTCGTGTGGGCGGCCGGCGTCGGCCACGCGGATCGAACCGCGGGCCGTGCGGCGAGTCCGGCGATGCTGTGTCGCGTCGCGTCGATCACCAAGACCTTCACCGCGACGGCGATCGTGCAGCTCAGGGACGAAGGGAAGCTGCAGCTCGACGATCCCGCGGTGGTCCACCTGCCCGAGCTCGCCGCGGCGCGGGCGCCGTTCGGCCCGATCGAGGGCGTCACGATCCGGCGAATGCTCTCCCACGAGTCCGGGCTCGCGAGCGAGCCGCCCGGCACCGACTGGACCGGGTACGCGTACGAGGCCGCCGCCGCGCAGAGCCTGGCGCGGGCAAGCGAGATCGGGATGCGGATCCCCGCGAACCGGCAGCTGAAGTACTCGAACCTTGCCTTCCAGCTCCTCGGTGAGATCGTCGCCCGAGTGTCGGGCCGGCCGTACGAGGAGTACGTCCGCGCGGAAATCCTCGAGCCGCTGGGCATGGCCGCCACGACCTTCGAGCCGCTGCCGTCGGAGTTGACCGAGCGCGCCGCGACCCCGTACGACGCTCGCTTCCTCTCCGACGAACTCGTGCCGTCGGCTGCCTTTCCTTCCATCGGCGCCGAGGGCGGACTGTGGTCGTGCGTCGACGACCTGGCGCTGTGGGTTTCGTTCCAGCTGCGTGAGGACGGCGGACCTCGAGGGGGGCGCCAGGTCCTGAGCGGGTCGTCGCTCGTCGAGATGCACACGGCCCGGTATCTGTCGGACGCCGCATGGACGGAGGCGTGGGCGATCGGCTGGTACGCGATTCGTCGCGGCGACGTGATCTGGGTGCAGCACTCCGGTTCGCTGCCGGGGTTCAGCAGCAACGTGTGCTTCGATCCAAGGCATCGGGTGGGAGCGATCGCGCTCGTGAACGGTGACGAGGACGCCGCTGCCCTCGCGATGGATCTCGCGACGATCGCGAGGGAGACGGTGGCGGCCGCGGGGTCCGAGATCGAGCTCCCGCCCCCCATGCCCGAGGCGTACGCGCCCCTCCTCGGCCTCTACCTCCAGCCCCAGGTGGGCGAGATCATCCGCGTGGAGTGGCGAGAGGGCAAGCTCACGATGCTGTCGAACAAGGACGCGGACTGGCTGCCCACGCTCGTCCCCTCGGACGACACGGGTGCGTTCGTCGTCGGACCGGGGTTCCGCGAGTCCGGAGAGATCGTGCGTTTCCGCCGGAACGCCGCCGGACGCGTCGTCGCCCTGTTCACGGGCGCCGAGACCGTCCTTCGGCTGGAGCCGGTCGAGTGACGCCCGCGCCGGCGGATGCCGGCGGCGGCGGTTTCGAGCAGATTCCCGGCGGCCTCTGCGGCTGATCCGGTCAAGATTTGCGGGTCGGAACGCCGATCTATAAGGCGAGTGAGGATCGGGAGGACGAGGCTCGCGCTGTGCGGCGCGCTCCTTCTCGCGCTCACCGGATCGGCGTCGGCATTCGGCACGGAGCCTGCGGGGGCGAGCGTCTCGAAGGTCGTCCACCAGCTTGCCCCCGGGCTCACCCTGACCGAGATCAGACTCTCGACCGGACCCGAGCGGATCCGCGTCCTGACGGTCGACCCCACGAAGGTCGTGATGGTCTCGTCGGTCCTCGCCGCCCCGACGTTCGGCACGTTCGCGACGGTCGGCTCGATGGCCACCTCCAACGGCGCCATCGCGGCGGTCAACGGCGACTACGGGACGTGGCCCGAACGGCCGGTCCATTCGTTCACGCACGACGGAGCCGTCTTCGAGACAGGGTCGCTCGACTCCGCGTTCGCGGTGTCGGTCGACGAGAAACACTCGTATGTCGCACGTGCGAATGTTCATGTGGTCGGCCAACTCGCGGGCTCCACCTCGACGTTCAAGGTCAACACATGGAACACCGGCAAGCCGAAGACGGGGCAGGTGGCCGGCTACACGCCCGTGGGCGGCTCGGTCGCTCAGCCGCCGTCGAGCGGCTGCTTCGCGCGCATGGTCCCGTCCGGCGGGCTCTCGTGGGAAGCCGGCCGCGAGGGCATCTCGCGCACGTACACAGTCGATGCGATGAAGTGCCAGTCCTCGCGCATGGCGCTGAACGGAGACGTGATGCTCGCGTCCACGCGCTCGGGAACCGGGGCGACAACCGTTCAGTCGCTCGTCCAAGGGGCGAGCGTCTCGCTCACCTGGAGCATCGGGGCGCCCGGAACCTTCTCGGACGTGAGCAGCAGCATCGGCGGCGGGCCCATGCTGGTCGTCGGCGGCAAGGTCGTCGCTCCCACGGGGTGCGGGTACCTCTGCTCGGTGAATCCGAGGACCGGCGTGGGCGTCACGAAGACCGGCAAGGTCCTTCTGGTAACCGTGGACGGAAGGAATCCCGGCTGGTCGTCCGGGATGGCGCTCTCGGCGTTCGCGAACGAGATGAAGAGCCTCGGCGCGGTGAACGCGATGAATCTCGACGGAGGCGGCAGCACGACGATGTGGACCAAGCGCTACGGGCTCGTCAACAAGCCCACCGACTGTCTTCCCGTGATCTGCCAGCGCGACGTCTCGAGCGCGATCTTGATCCTGCCGAAGACGAAGGCGGGCACCCCGGTCGCGCCGCCGCCGGCCGTCACTCCCGCGGCCACGGCCGTTGCCTGGCAGGAGATGCTCTCCGACCCCGGCTCCACGGGAGGCTACATGGACGCCCTGGCCGCCGGCACGCTTCAGGAAGGCCCGCCGACAGCGTCGGAGCTCAGGATGGCGGCGGCGTTTCGCCGTTCGGTCGGCTGAGCAGCCTCCGCTCGGCCAGGAGCCGCTCGAGCGCCTCGATCCACGCGGCGTAATACGCCGTCGCCGCCGACTCGCCGGGCGTCTGGGGGTGCGCCCTGATCGCGGCGACCAGGTGCGTTCGGAACTCGTCGCTCGGGATGTGGAACCGGTCCATGACGGCGACGCCCATCCCGAGAGCGCGGCCCTGCCACGGCTCCTCGAAGACGAGCTCGCCGTTGTCCCGTGGCAGCGGCGCCGCGCCGGAGAGCGACGCGTCCACACGGTCGATGATCGCGCGGTCGGTCACCGAACCGCCTCCGGCTCGAGCGCCCGGGCGGTGCCGATCATCGCGTCGCGCGGAACGAGGGCCGTGAGCTCCTCCTCGGTCAGGTTCTCCGTCCCCGGCGGCCGCTCGGGCAGCACCAGGTAGCGCACCTCGGCGCTCGAGTCCCAGACGCGGAGCTCGACCTCCGGTCCGATCTCCAAGCCGAACTCCGCCAGCACCGCCCTCGGCTCGGCGACCACGCGCGAACGGTACGCGGCGCTCTTGTACCACGTGGGCGGCAGCCCGAGGACGGGCCAGGGGTAGCAGGAGCAGAGCGTGCAGACGATCACGTTGTGCACCGACGGCGTGTTCTCGACGACGGCCATCTTGCTGCCCTCGGCTCCGCCGAACCCGAGCTCGGCGATGGCGGCCGTCCCGTCCGCCAGCAACCGTCGTCGGAACTCGGGGTCGACCCACGCGCGGGCCACGACCTTCGCGCCGTTCTGCGGCCCCACGTCGTGCTCGTACATCTCCACGACCGCGTCGACGGCGTCGGTCGAGATCAGGCCCTTCTCGACCAGCAGCGCCTCCAGCGCCCGGGTCCGCAGCTCGGCGTCGGAAGCCGGCCGCGGGTGGTGCCCACCGTCGCCGTGGTCGTGGTCGCCGTGGTCGTGCTCGTGGTCGTTGTGGTCGTGGTCATCCATCTCCGCCCTCCTCGGGTTCCATGTAGCTCTCCCACAGGTCGATCAGCACGGTCCACGTTCCCCCTCCGCTCGGACCCCACAGCCCCGCCGACGGGAACGCGACGCTGTAGACGGCTTCGCGCGGTCCACCGCCCGGGGCGCCCGGCAGCCGGTCCTCGCCCTGGACTGCATGCACGACGCCGGAGGCGCCACGGACGTATCGAGGGCAGCGGTTGTGCGTCGCGGGACGCATCCGCCGGACGCGGACGCGGTCGCCGGCGGCGAAGCGGGGACTGGTGGCGGCCGCGAGGGGATAGGGCTTGCGCAGCTCGTCGACGGTTCGCGTCACCAGCTCCGGGTCGGAGGACGTGGGGGCCGCCTCGCCGGCGCGGAGCCGCTCCATCATGTCCTCGACCTCGCCGGGCGCGATCGTTCCGCCGGCGAGCAGGTCCTGCTCGACCCTCCACAGCCATCGCTCGTAGTAGCTCGCCTCGAGGTACCGCTCTGCCGGCATGCTCTCGATGCGGGCACGGAAACCGGGACCTCCTTCCAGTCCCTGGATTCCGCTCAGCATGTTCAGGGCGAACACGCGAAGCTCCCACGAACGGATCGCGCCGTCCGAGTCCGGCCGCACCACGTCCCCGAAACCCTGCATGCCGCCCATGTCGTGAACGCCGTCCATCCTCGACGCAGCCTAGTCGCTGCGCGTCGACCGACGCCACGGCGACCCGGCGCGCCTGCGCGCGGCGGTTGCCTTGACAAGCCAGCAGGCCGCGTGTAGGAAGGCGGCGGCGGTCCAGACCTTTTTCTGGGAGGGGGCGGTGACGTTGGACCAGCGGGGGATCGATCGACGAAGGTTCCTCTCGGGCGCGGTGGGCCTCGCCGGTGCGGGCGTGCTCGCCGCGTGTGGATCCGGTTCGGGGTCGGGTGGCGGCGCGTCGCCGACGCCCTCGAAGAACCCACCAATCGGCGCGGAGAGCGGCAAGATGTCCATCCTCGAATGGGGTGGCTACGAGGCCTCCGGGACCAAGGCACAGACGTACGGGCTGAAGTCCGGCGCCGACTACACGAAGAAGTTCGGTGCCTCCGGCATCACGTACTCGTACATCCAGGACGACGACCAGGCGCTGAACAAGGCGACTCAGACGCAATTCGACATCATGCATCCCTGCAATGAGAACGTGAAGGACTACATCGACCGCGGCCTGGTGCAGCCGTGGGACACGAGCCTGCTGCCCAGCTTCAGCCAGCTGAACCCCGACATGGTCAAGGTGGGGCAGTCGAACGGGCATCAGTACTTCATCCC
>DASPTB010000221.1:0-15356 GCA_035623615.1 Actinomycetota bacterium | reverse complement strand
GGGGACGACGTCGCGGCCTGACGCCGCGGCCCCCAGAGATCAGGGAGGACATTGGTGCGCGCACTGGTGATCGACGACTCCAAGGCCGTCCGCGGCCTGCTCAAGCGGGAGCTGTCGCACCTGGGGTTCGACGTCTTCGAGGCGGCGAACGGCCAGGAGGGAATGGACCGGCTGGCCGAGCTCGGCCCGGTGGACGTGGCCCTGGTCGACTGGACGATGCCCGTGATGGACGGGCTGACGTTCCTGAAGGAAGTGCGCGCCAATCCGGACTACGAGCGGGTCCTGGTCGTCATGGTCACGTCGGAGAGTGATCCGGCACAGATCTTCCAGGCGCTCATGGCCGGCGCGGACGAGTACGCCACGAAGCCGATCACGGCAGCGGCGCTGGCGGAGAAGCTGGGGTTGGTTGGCCTTTCCGGAGGGGAATAGCCATCGCCGGCCCTCGAGTACTCGTCGTCGACGACTCGGTCGTCGTCCGTCGCCTCGTCTCCAAGGCCCTGGAACAGGACGGGTCGGTGGAGGTCGCCGGCGTCGCGGCCGACGGCCGGATCGCGCTCATGAAGATCCCGCAGGTCGCTCCCGACGTCGTCTTGCTCGACGTCGAGATGCCGGTCATGGACGGACTCGCATGCCTGCGTGAGATCCGCAAGCGCTGGCCGGCGCTCGTCGTCATCATGTTCAGCACACTGACCACGCGTGCGGCTGCCGCCACCCTCGACGCGCTCTCGCTCGGCGCGTCCGACTACGTCCCGAAGCCGCGTGGCCTGCGCGACCCCGACGAGGGCTTCGCGTTCGTCAAAGAGAACGTCGTGCCGCGCATCCTCGCCCTCGCGCCACGAAGAGCCGCCCAACCGGCGGAGAACGGCCGCCCCCGGACTCGCCGCGGTGCGCGAGCGGTTCCGCCCGTCCGCCGGGTCGTCGTGCCCAGCCGCGCCGACGTGATGGCGATCGGCGCCTCCACGGGCGGACCCAACGCGCTGATCACGCTGTTCGAGCGCTTCACGGCCCCCGTTCAGGTCCCCGTGCTGATCGTCCAGCACATGCCGCCGCTGTTCACCGCCATGCTTGCCGAGCGCCTGACCGCGCGGACGCCGCTACGCGTCCGCGAGGCGGCCGACGGCGACCCGCTCAGGCCGGGCGAGGCGCTCATCGCACCCGGCGACGTGCACATGATCGTGCGGGACTCCGAGGCGGGTGTCCGCGTGTCCACCTACCCGGGGCCACCCGAGAACTCCTGCCGCCCCTCGGTCGATCCGTTGTTCCGATCCGTCGCGGCGGTCTACGGGCGGCACGCTCTCGGCGTGGTGCTCACCGGAATGGGAAAGGACGGGCTCCGCGGCGCGGAGGCCATTCGCGCGGCGCGCGGGCAGCTGGTCGTCCAGGACGAGGCATCGAGCGTCGTCTGGGGCATGCCGGGGTTCGTCGCCCGGGCGGGGCTGGCGGACGCCGTCGTCTCGCTCGAGGGCATGGCTGCGGAGCTGATGGGCCGCCTCGCCGTCGGGCGCGCACCGGTCCGCCTCGCCCGGAGCGCGACCCGATGAAGCTCGTCACCTCCGAGTTCGAGTACATCCGCGAGCTGGTATTCCGGCGGACGTCCATCGTGCTCGAGCCCGGCAAGGAGTACCTCGCCGAGACGCGCCTCGACCCCATTCGCCGAAGCCTGGGGATGGGTTCGCTGTCCGAGCTCATCGTCGCGCTGCGAGCCGACCCGCTGTCGCCGCTGCACGACGAGGTGGCCGAGGCGATGACGACCAACGAGACCTCGTTCTTCCGCGACGGCCACCCCTGGGACGGCCTGCGAACCGACGTCCTTCCCGATCTCATCGAACGGAACAAGAACACGCGGACGCTGCGCATCTGGTCGGCCGGCTGCTCGACGGGACAGGAGCCGTTCAGCATCGCCATGGTGCTTCGCGAGTACTTTCCGGCGCTCGTGAACACCTGGCTCGTGCAGATCCTCGCCACCGACGTGTCGGCGACGGTGCTGGACCAGGCGAGGCACGGCCGCTACGGACAGCTCGAGGTCAACCGGGGACTCCCTGTCCGGCTGCTCGTGAAGTACTTCCGCCAGGACGGCATCCACTGGTACGTCGACGACTCGATCAGGTCCATGGTGACGTTCGAGCGCCGGAACCTGTTCGCGCCGGCCTGGGTGCCGCCGCCGATGGACATCGTGTTCCTGCGCAACGTGACGATCTACTTCTCCGAGAGCGGCAAGCGCGAGACCATTCGGCGAGCAGCGGCCGCCATGCGACCCAGTGGGTGGTTGCTCCTCGGCGCCGCCGAGACGGCGTTGCACCTCGACGAGAGCCTGCGGCGCGAGCCCGTCGGCAAGACCGTGTGGTACCGAAGAGAAGGCGGCTAGACGCTCCGGTCGACGAAGCGTCGCACGACGAGAAAGGAATGAAAGATGGAGTTCCAGACGGGGGACATCACCGAGATCGTGTCGGGCATCTGGACGTCGATGCTCGGGTTTCCGATCGAGCCGAGGAGCGAGCACCCCACCTTCGACGAGGACGCGTGCGTGATCTCGGCCCGTGTCCTGATCACCGGCGAGTGGGACGGCGCGGTCGTCCTCAACTGCCCGGAGGCGCTGGGCCGCAAGGTCGCCTCCGAGATGCTGCAGGACGAGAACGTCCAGATGACCCTCGGTACCATCTTCGACGCGGTCGGCGAGGTGACGAACATGACGGCGGGGAACGTGAAGAACATGATCTCGGGCCTGTGCCGGCTGACGACGCCCAACGTGACCGACGAGGAGGATTTCAGCACCTCGCCCGACGGCCACTGTGTGTTCGAGGCCTCGTTCGACTGCGAGGACGACGCGTTCGCGCTGTACATCCTCGAGGCGGCGTAGCGCGACGCGCGCCGCAAGCGGCGCGCGTCGCTCGCCCGGCGGGCAGAATGGATCCATGCGACGGCTCGCCGGGGCCCTTGCCTCCCTTCTCCTCCTTCTCTCCGCGTGTGGACCGTCCCGCGGTGGACCGGCGCCCACGCCGAGCGGTCCCGCAGCGGCATCGGGACTGCCCTCTCCCGGCGCCCCCGTGCCACCGGATCCCGCCTCGCTCACCCCGGCGCTCGTCCGCACCGACCTGCAGCTGGCGAGCGCCCTGAGGCGGTGGACGGCGGCGGGAGCACCGTCGCCGCCCCCCGCCGACGTGGCGCTCCTCGCGCTCTTCCAGCAGCGGATCTACGGAACCCTCGCGGCGAATCGCTCGCTGGCCCGCGCGGTGCTCGCCCAGTTGCCACCCGACCTCGCGGCGGCCGCGACGGCGAACGTGGCGGCCGACCGGGCGCTCACCTCGCTGTCGGGCGCGCCGCCCGCGAAGGCGCCGCGGCTCGAAACGCAGGATCCAGATCCGGCGGGGGAGCTTCTTCGCGACTTCCGGCAGGCCGAGCGACGGTTCGGGGTCGCGTGGCAGGTGCTCGCGGCAATCAACCTGATCGAGTCGAGGTTCGGTCGCGTCGTCTCGTCGAGCTCGGCCGGCGCACAGGGTCCCATGCAGTTCCTTCCCGCAACATGGCGCGCGTACGGGATGGGCGGCAACGTCCGCGACCCGCGCGACGCGATCATGGGTGCGGCCAACTACCTGCGCGCCTCCGGCGCGCCGTCGAGCTACCGAAGGGCCGTGTTCGCCTACAACCCGAGCACCGCCTACGTGAACGCCGTGCTCGCATACGCCGGCCGGATGCGGCGAGACCCGCTCGCCTTCTACGACTACTACAACTGGCAGGTGTTCCAGGCGACGGCGTCGGGCGACGAGCAGCTCACCGGACCCGGGACGTGAGCGGCGGTCGCCCTCAGATCCGAAACGCCAGCACGATCAGCAGGACCGCGACGTAGTGGCACGCGCTCCCGGCGACGACCATCGAGTGCCAGACCTCGTGGTACCCGAACGTCCTCGGCGCGGGATCGGGGCGCCGGCGGAGCAGCACCACCGCTCCCACCGTGTAGAGGATTCCCCCGGCAACGACGAGCACGAGGCTCGCGACGCTCAGGCCGCGCACCAGCTGCGGCAGCGTCAGCACGGCGACCCATCCGAGGACGATGTAGAGCGTCCCGGTGAGCACGCGGAAGCCGTCGATCACGAACATCTTGAGCGCGATGCCGAGCGCGGCGCCGCCCCAGACGACGGCCAGGAGCACGATCGACCACGGCGGCCCCACCACGAGTACGGCCACCGGGGTCACCGTGCCCGCGATGAGCACGAAGATCATCGAGTGGTCCAGACGCTTCATCCAGAGCCGCGCACGGGGCGAGCGAGCGAGCCGGTGGTATGTGGCGCTCGTGCCGTACAGCCCGACGAGGCTGGTCGCGTAGACCGCGGCGGCGACGCGTGCGGACGTCCCCCGCGCGACCGCGACGAGGGCGATGCCCGCGGGGATCGCGACGAAGAAGGCGATCTGGTGCAGCCGACCGCGCCACGTGGGCACGGGTTGGGACGGCGAGGAGCTCATGAGCGGTACGACCTCGAGGCGGCTCGGGAAAACGAAGCGCCCAAATGCTAGCAGCCGGCTCCGCCCGGCCGGCCGGCCGGGGCTCAGACCGCCCTTCGGTACAGACGGACCGATAGCGGGGCGAACAGGATCAGGATCACGGCGCACCACGCGAGGCACCCCACGACGTACGTCGTCGTGGGACCGCCGATCATGAGCGCTCGCACCGCGTTCGCCGTCACCGACACGGGCTGGTGCTCCGCGAAGGGCTGGAGCCACGTCGGCATGGAGCTGACCGGGACGAAGCACGACGAGGCGAACACGAGCGGCGCCATCACGGGGAACGCGGCGGCCTGGGCCGTCTCCGGATCCTTCAACCACAGTCCGACCGTCGCGAAGATCCAACACATGCAGTAGCCGAAGAGCAACACCAGGAGCATGCCGGCGATGAAGCCCCAGATGTTCGTTTGAATGCGGAAGCCCACCAGGAACCCGACCGCCGCCATGAGGACGCAGACGAACGCGTTGCGCGTCAAGTCCGCGGTCGTCCTGCCGGTGAGCACGGCGGATCTGGCCATCGGCAGCGACCGGAAGCGCTCCAGGAAGCCGCTCTTGACATCCGTGGCGAGCCCGATCGCGGTGGCGATGGCGCCGAACACGGTCGTCTGAACGAAGATGCCCGGCATCAGGTAGTCGACGTAGGGAACGCCGGGAACGGAGGACTGGACCGCTCCTCCGAACACGTACCGGAACAGCAGGACGAAGATGACCGGCTGGATCGTGGAGAATACGAGCAGCTCGGGCACGCGCCGGTACGCGATGAGGTTCCGCCACGCAACGGCGATTCCATCGCGCGCCGCGCGGTAGCGGAATCGGCGTGCGTGGATGATCTCCGTGGACACGCTCGCTCGCATCGTCATGCCGCCCCCTGCCTCCGGCGGCGACGGCCGCCCTCCTGTCCGTCCCGCTCCGCGTCCTCGGTCCCCGGCACGGCCTCGGCGTGATGACCGGTGAGCGAGAGGAACACGTCGTCCATGCTCGGCTCGCGCACGTTCAGCGTCGTCGGCGTGAGCCCCTCGCCGTCGAGGATCCGCAGCGCGTCGATCAGCACGCGCGAACCGTCCTGCGACGTCAGGCTGACCTGCGTGAGATCGCGCTTCACGGGCTCACGAAGCTCCTTGCCCAAGAGAGCCTCCGCCCGGATCGCCCGGTCGTCGTCGCCCAGGCTCAGCTCGACCACGGTGCTCCCGAGCGCCGCCTTGAGCGCCGCCGGCGTGTCGTCGGCGATCACGAGACCACCGTCGATGACGGCGACTCGCTCGGCGAGGCGATCGGCCTCCTCCAGGTACTGTGTCGTCAGCAGGACCGTCGCGCCGTCGGAGACGAGCTCGCGGATCATGCCCCACAGCGCGTTCCGGCTGTGCAGGTCGAGGCCGGTCGTGGGCTCGTCGAGGAACACCACCGGCGGCCGCGAGACGAGCGCCGCGGCGACGTCCAGACGTCGGCGCATGCCCCCCGAGTAGGTCTTGGCGGGACGATCGCCCGCCTGCGTCAGCTCGAACCGCTCCAGCAGCTCGGCGGCACGGGCAGCCGCCTCGTTCCCGGGAAGCTGCGCGAGGCGCCCGGTGAGGCGGAGGTTCTCGCGCCCGGTGAGGTTCGGGTCGATGGCGGCGTACTGGCCGGCAAGGCCGATCCGGAACCGCACGCCCTCGGGGTCACGCCCCACGTCGTGCCCCAGGACCTCGGCCTTGCCGCCGTCCGGCGGCAGGATCGTCGTGAGGATCCGCACCGCCGTGGTCTTGCCCGCACCGTTCGGGCCGAGCAGCCCGAAGACGCTTCCCGCCGGCACCTCGAAGTCGATGCCCCTGAGGGCCTCCACCTCGCCGAATCGCTTCGTCAGTCCTTCGACCCTGATCGCCACGCCGGTCATGGCGGCCATGCTCTCGCAGGTGATTGAGTCATGTCAAGTTTTTGAGCATCTCAATCATCGAATGAGTGGAAACTTCTGCCCCGGGCGCCCTATCATCGCGGCGTGACGACGAATCCGGCTCGCACCAAGGCCGCCCTCGCCGCCGAGGCCTGGCGGGGGGTCCTCGACCTCGGCATGCGCCATCGCGGGCGCTTCGTGAGCGTGCTGCAGGAGTTCGGACTCACCCCGGGCGACTTCCGGGCCCTGGTCAGCCTCGACGCGGACACGCCCCGGCCCATCGGCTCGCTCGCGCACGCGTGGGACTGCGACGCCTCCAACGCGACATGGGTAGTCGACCGTCTCGAGCAACGCGGCCTCGTCGAGCGGCGCCAGGTACCGACCGATCGCCGGGTCAAGGCCATCGCCCTCACACCGCGCGGGGCGAAGACCAAGGTCCGGGTGCTGGACGCCCTGCACGAGCCCCCGGGCGAGTTCGCCGCGCTCGACCGCGCCACGCTCGAGCAGCTCCGCGACACGCTCTCGAAGCTCGCGGCCACCCAGTGGGGACCCGGGGCCGGACGGCCGCCTGGGGCTCCGGGTCGTCGACGTTCGGCGCCGCCGAGCTAAGGTTGCTTCATGTGCCGAAGCATCAAGCAGCTGCGGGGGGACGAGCCCGCCACCGACGACGAGATCCGGGCCGCCGCCCTTCAATTCGTGCGGAAGGTCAGCGGGTACCGGCAGCCGTCCCGGGCGAACACCGAAGCGTTCGACCGGGCCGTACAGGACGTGAGCGACGCATCCGCCAGACTCCTCGAAGCCATCTCGGCCCGGCCGCCGCATGACTGAAGCGCCGACCCTCCCCCCGCATTTCAGGAGAAATCCAGGTTTGTTTCATTTTTCTCTCATCGAAGGGGCCGAGGATGGCCGATGCCCCATCCGGAGGAAGGTGGCCCATGCCTGAGGATGACATCAACGACCGGAGTGGGGAGGAGCGGGCGCCGGTGGCGCCGCCTCCTCCCGAGATCCCCCCGCCGCCGAGCGCCATACCGCCCGACATCTGGGCGGCCGCCGGGCAGAGCCCGCCCGGCGCCGGTCCGGCGTACTCGGCCGGCCACCAGCAGCCCGGCCCGGCGTACCCCTCGCAACCCCCGGGTTCTCCGTACCCCGACCAGCCATACGGCTCTCCGTACCCCTCTCAGCCGCCCGGCGGCTACCCGCCCCAGAGCCCTCCACCGGCGTGGACGCACTACCCGCCCCCGGTGTGGCCGCCGCCGCCCCGGCGTCGCGGGCGCGCCGTGGTGGCCGTCATTGCCGCCTCTGCGGTGCTGCTGGCCTCGGGCGTCGGCATCGGCTGGGTCCTCAGGGCGGGAGACCGGGGATCCTCGCAGGCTCCCGTCATCCTTCAGGGAGGCGGCAGCCAGGGAGGTGGCAACGACCAGGGCGTCGGGCCCGCGGCGCTGCAGGCGATCGCCGGAAAGGTCACGCCCGCGGTCGTCGACATCAACACGTTCACCGATGCGGATCTCGGGTCGAGCACTCAGGTGCCGCTCGGCGCCGGCACCGGGATGGTGCTCACGTCCTCGGGCGAGGTGCTCACCAACAACCACGTCGTGGAGGGCGCCAACAGCATTCGGGCGACGATCCCCAGTACCGGCGCGACGTATCGCGCGGAGGTCGTCGGCGTCGATCCGACAGCCGATGTCGCGCTGATCCAGCTCGCGGGCGCGTCCGGCCTCTCGACCGTGTCGACCGGCGACTCGTCCTCGCTGTCGGCGGGACAGCAGGTCGTCGCCATCGGAAACGCCCTCGGCCGCGGCGGCGCTCCATCGGTCACGACCGGCTCCATCTCTTCGCTCAACCAGTCGATCTCGGTCAGCGACGACCGCGGCGGGTCCGAGCACCTCAGCGGGCTCATTCAGAGCAGCGCCTCCATCAGCCCCGGCGACTCCGGCGGCGCCATCGTCACGAGCGACGGTCACGTCGTCGGCATGATCACCGCGTCCGCGACGGAGGGTCCCGGGCAGTCCTCTTCGCGGATCGGGTACGCGATCCCGATCAGCGCGGCGCTCGCCGTCGTCAACCAGGTGCGATCGGGCCAGGCCACCGCCGACGTCATCATCGGGCCTGCCGGCTTCCTTGGCATCGAGGCACGGAACATCGACACGGCCACCGCCGCCCGGCTCGGTCTGTCGACCAACGCCGGCGCCCTGGTCGTCGGCGTGGAGCCCGGGACCTCCGCCGCGCGCGCCGGCCTGGGCCGCCTGTCGGTCATCACCGCGGTCGACGGGACGCGCGTCACGTCGGCGGATACGCTCGGACCGACGATCCACGTGCACAAGCCCGGTGAACAGGTGCGCGTGACGTGGATCGACCAATCCGGGACGCACACGTCGACGATGCGGCTGGTGTCGGGACCCGCCGTCTAGCGAGACGGCTCGGGAGGAGACTCCGGCGGCCAGCTCTCGAGGATGCGCTGGCGCGCCCAGGCGGCATGCTCCCGAAATGCCTTGCCCGCTTCCTCGGGGTCGTCCGAGCGGATCGCCTCGACGAGCGCCGCGTGTTCGGCCATCTCACCCTCGGGCGCGGAGTACCAATAGTCGTCGAGCCGCAGGAGGACGCGCATCTCGATCGTGTGGCGCACGAACACGGCGAGCAGTCGTGAATTGCCGCTGACGCGGCAGAGCGTCTCGTGGAACGCGTAGTCCGCCCTCGCCAGCGCGTCCCGGTCGTTCGCGCGCTCCGCCTCGCCGATCGCGACGAGCATCTTGTCGAGCGCCGCGAGCGCGACCGTGTTGCCGTCCTCGATCACCGAGCGGGCGGCCTGGGCCTCGAGCGCGCCACGCAGGTCGTAGACGTCGCGAACGTCCTCGGGCGTCAGCTCGGCGACGAACGTCCCCCGGCGAGGCTCCTCCCGAACCAGGCCTTCGGCCTGCAGGTGTTTGAGCGCCTCGCGGAGGGGACCGCGGCTGATCTGCATGCGGTCGGCGATCTTCGCCTCGACGAGTCGCTCCCCGCCGCGAAGCTCGCCGGAGGCGATCCACTCGCGGAGGACCGCGGAGGCCTGCTCGGCCAGGGTCGAGGTGTTGATGGGACGAAGGTCCGGATCGTCGACTGGGTCCATGGGATCCTCGAGGCGATCGAGGGGCGAGCCGGCATTGAAGCTACGGGCGCGGGGATTGTCATGTCAACCATCACGGTAGGGAACTTGACGGACCCCGGCGTACGCTAGTCCGACGGTGGGTGCGCGCGAAACGTTCCGGTCCCTTCGCGTTCGGAACTTCCGGCTGTTCATCTTCGGGCAGATCGTCTCGGCCGGAGGGACCTGGATGCAGGCCGTCGCGGCGCCGTGGCTCGTCCTGCAACTGACCGGCAGCGGCCTCGCGCTCGGCTTGGACACCTCACTGCAATTCCTGCCGATCCTCCTCTTCGGCGCGTGGGGCGGCCTGATCGCAGACCGCTTCGACAACCGGCGGGTCCAGCTGGCAACGCAGATCGCGTTCGCGGTCCCCGCGTTCGCGCTCTGGATCCTCGACGCGACCGGCGTGGTGCGGGTGTGGATGGTGTACCTCCTCTCGTTCCTCTCCGGTTGCGTCACCGCCGTCGACATGCCGACGCGGCAGAGCTTCTATCTCGAGATGGTGGGGCCGGACGACCTGACCAACGCCATGAGCCTCACAACGGCGACATTCACCGGAATGCGCATGATCGGACCGGTCATCGCGGGCATCCTCATCGGCACGGTGGGCACCGCCCCGGTCTTCCTGATCAACGGAATCTCCTACATGGCCGTCGTCGCGGCGCTCCTGGCCATGCGGGTCGCGGACCTGCACCCCCGCGAGCGAGTGGCGAAGGCCGCAGGGCAGATCCGAGAAGGGATCCGCTACACGTGGCGTGAGGCCAACCTCCGCCTCCCCATGCTGACGATGGCCGTGGTCTTCCTCTTCTCGTTCAACTTCGCGGTCCTGCTGCCGCTCTTCGCAGTCTGGGACCTGTCCGGGACGGGGAAGACGCTCGGCTGCCTGTTGGCCGCCTGGGGCGCCGGATCGCTGGCCGGCGCACTGTACATGGCGAGCCGCGCGACCAGACCGAACCCCCGCCGACTCGCCCTGCTGGCGGTCGCTGTGGGGGTTCTCTCGGTCGCGCTCGCCGCCGCGCCGTCACTCGCGGTGGCGCTGGTGCTCCTGACACCTCTGGGGTTCGCGGGCATCGCGTTCGCCATCACCGGGAACTCGACCCTGCAGCTCACGTCCGCCCCCGATTTCCGCGGGCGCGTCATGGCCCTGTACACGCTGGTCTTTCTGGGGAGCACGCCCTTCGGCGCCCTGATCGCCGGGTGGGTTGCGCAGCACCTCGATCCCCGGACGGGATTCGCCGCCGGGGGAGCCATCGCGGTGGCGACCGGGCTGTGCGCGTTGCTGGCGCTCGCGCGACGGGCCGCCGCGAGCGATGTCGCGGCGAGCCCTTCCGGCGCCCTCGTCGGCGACGGCTCGTTCGACGAGCCGCTCGCCCGCGCGGACGCCGACGGAGTGTAGGCACGGCGAACACTCTCCCCCCGCCGAGCCGTCGATAGAGTGTCCCCCCATCGCGTCCCGCGAGGCCGAGGAGGTCGACGATCGTGCAGACGCCGGATCCCGTCACCCACCCCGCTGAATATCAGCAGGCGCTGCTCTCCTATCTCGGCGCCGACGATCCCGCGCAGGTGCAGGCGACGACCGCGGACGGGGCTCGGGCGCTCCTGCGCGAAGCCGGCGACCTCGCGGTGAGGCGGCCGGCACCGTCGGACTGGTCGGCGCAGGAGGCGGTCGGGCACATGGTCCATGCGGAGATCGTCTCCACCGCGCGATATCGCTGGATCCTCGCGCACGATCGCCCGCCGCTGATCGGCTACGACCAGGACCTGTGGGTCCGGGCCCTTCGACCCGACGATGACTCGCCGGAGCAGCTGTTGAACCTGTTCGCAGCGCTGCGAACGGCGAACCTGGAGCTCTGGCAAGGATCGACGCCCGATCAGCGGGCCCGCGTCGGCGTGCACCAGGAACGCGGCGAGGAGAGCTACGACCTCACCTTTCGGCTGATCGCGGGGCACGACCGCCTGCACATGGAGCAGGCGGCCGGCGCGCTCGCGGCGGTGCGGCTGTCGGCCGGAGAGCCTTAGCCCGGGCCCTCGGCGATTCGCGGCAAGTTGCGGTTGAGCGCGTCGAGCACCGCCTGTGCAGCGGCCCTCGTCTCTTCGCCCGGCGGGACGGTGGTCGCCCCCACGTAGCGGTCGGCGCCGATCAACACCGTCACCACGACGAGCTCGGCGTCCATCGGCGGATACGTCAGGAACAGGTGCTCGACCATGACGTCGCGGCCCATCGCGTCGCCCAACGCGTCGGCGACCGCGCGAGCCGCGGCGAGATGCTGTCCGAGGAGGCTGGAGTGCCCGTGGCCGGTCCCGGCGTACTCGCCGTCCCGCCAAACGAGCCGTGCGACCGCCGTCGGGAGCCCGTCCTCGCCGGTCGCGACCGACACGTCTTCAAGGCGTGGGCGCTGGGCGGTCGCGCCCGGCTCCCCGCGGCCCTCCGCTCCGACGGAGAGTCGCAGCCTGTCGAGGACGAAGCGCGCGAACGAGGTGAGCTCGCTCATCGATCCGGGCCGAACGCCCGACAGGACGATCACCCGCTCGTCGCCCGCCTCCCCCCATCGCGTGACGAGCAGCGGCGACCCCTCCAACGCCGCGGCGGAGGCCTCCGCCGGGCTCTCCTCGAGGGCGGACCCGGCCCGGCGGACCAGCGAGATCGCCTTCTGCGCGTCGAGGCGCCGCGGCTCGACCTGCAGGTGCTCGTCGCCACTCGCGTCTCGCCGCAGGTAGATCCCGGCGTCGGCGCCGCTCTGGGAGATGACCCACCGAAGGATGCCCGCCTCCGCGGCTCCCATCATCCGAGCAGGCGAGATCTCTTCTTCGTCCGGGATGATCACCGGGACGTCGAGCTGGCGCTCCTCCCCTGGGGCGTCGCTCGACGGAGCGGGCGCCGGCGAAGGTCCGGCCTCGCCGGCGTCGGGCAGCCGCTCGGTGATGCGAAACGGCTCGCCGGACGAACCGCCCGGGTCCTCGTTCTGCGCGCGCCCAGGGTCCTGCCCGACGCCGGCAACCACCCCGGGCTCAGGCGGGAACCCCGCCGCGACAAGGATCTCCTCGATCGTCTGGGCCCCGACCCGCATCGGCTCCACCAGTCGCACGCCCGCTCCGACGGGGCTTCCCACCTCCTCGTCGGTGAGCACGACCGGAAACTCCCCGCTCACCGCGAATCGCCACGGCTGGGCTTCGCCCTGGTCGAGTGCCACCTCGAGTCGCTCCTCCTCGATCCGGTCCACCAGCGATGCGAACAGCGGCTCCAGATCGAGCTCGGGGATGCTGACGACCAGGACCTCGCCGGCGGTGTCGGCGACCATCAGTTCGCCGCCGGCCTCCGCGGTGAAACCGATGGACACGTGGGCGCTCGCGTACGAGAACGACTGCACGGAGAACTGGCGAAACGCTTTCTTGCGCAGCACGAGCAGGCGCCGGTCGGTCGCGACCACACGAATCGTCGCGGACTCCTGCGGCCCCTCGGAACGTCCGGTGGTCGCGTCCAGCACATGCTCGCCAGGTTCGAGATACGGCGCGATCTCACGGACGAGTCGCTGCCGCCGCTCCGACCGCGCTCGCTCGGCCGCCTCATGCAGTTGTTCGTTCATCCCGAGCCGTTCTCTCCCGACCCGCGCCCAAGCTGTGGGCTCGAGGGAAACCTCCCAACCAATCCGGCGTCACCCCCCGACGGGCGCCGGACGCCGCCCCTTCATGTGCATTGTAGGGACGCCGTGATCGTGGCCGCTCGCGGTATGGGCTCGCAATAGGTCTTTGGACTTAAGGGAAAAACCAGGCCCCCTGTCGGCGCTGTGGGTTCCGCGAAGCCGATGTGCCGTTCGCGTTCCACAACCCTGCGATCGCCGACGGCTTGCGTCCGGGCGTGTCCTACCTGAACACGCACCGGCCCGAGCACCGGCTGCTTCACCAACTCGCGACCACCACGCACAACGAAGCCAAATCCCGGCCGCCACTTCGAGTTCCTCGACGCACGAGATCGCTTCGCACGGAGATGGGTTCGGGCCGACGGCGGTGCCGCGCGGTCAGGCCACCCGGCCGGGCTCGCCGTCGGGACTCGAGAACGGCAGACCGGCGGCAGCCCACGCCTCCATCCCGCCCTCCATGTTCTCCGCGTCGTAGCCGCGCGCACGGAGCATCAGGGTCGCGACCTCGCTCCGGTTCCCCGTCTTGCAGACCACGACGACGGGCCGGTCCTTGGTCAGAACCGCCGACTCCTCGCCGGCCATGACGCTGTTCAGCGGGACGAGCACGGCCTCCTCGATGCGGCCTTCGTTCCACTCCCAGGGCTCCCGGACGTCGAGGAACTGGTACCTGTCCCGGTTCTCGTAGATCGCGCGAACGTCGTCCAATCGGTTGGCCTCCTCGGCGTTCGACAGTAGCAGACACGCTATGTTCGGCCCGTGGACGACCGGGAGCCCGTCGGCGAGGACGAGACCGAGGGCCACGCCGTCCCCCGACTGAGCCGTGCCGGCGCGACCATCCGCGGGCTCGCCATCGACATCACGCCGCTCCGCGAGTCCCGGGAGTTCCGGCTGCTGCAGTTCGGACAGCTGATTTCGCTCACCGGGCGGCAGGTGACGGTCGTGGCGCTTTCCATTCAGGTGTACCTGCTGACCCAGTCGTCGTTCGCGGTCGGCCTGATCAGCCTGGTGCAGATCCCGCCCCTCGCCTTCTTCGCGATCTGGGGCGGGACGTGGGCCGACCGGTTCGACCGTCGGAAACTGATCCTGCTGACCGAGTTCGGGCTGGCGGCCTCGAGCGTCCTGCTGCTGCTCGGCGCCCTCCACGGGCGCCCGCCGCTCGGGTACCTGTACGCCGTCGTCATCGCGCAGACGGCGTTCTTCGCCGTGAACTCGCCGACGCGGTCCGCCGTCGTTCCCAATGTCGTCGGGGCGGCGCGGCTGCCGGCCGCCATGGCACTGAACCAGGTCATGTACAACCTCACGCAGGTGGTCGGCCCCCTGCTGGCGGCACTTGTGATCGGCTATCCGAAGAACGTCAACACGGGGCTCGCCATCGCGTACGGCATCGACGTCGCCACCTTCGCCGCCTCCATCGGCATGACGCTGGCCCTTCCCCCGCTTCCGCCGGTCCGCGCTGCCGGCGAGGCCGTTCGGAGCGGATGGCAGGCAGTTCGCGAGGGCTTCTCGTTCCTGCGCGGCAAGCGGGTGCTGCTGTCCACGTTCGCCATCGACCTCAACGCGATGATCTTCGGAATGCCGCGCGCGCTCTTCCCCGCGCTGGCAGTGACGGTGTTCCACAGGGGGCCCGCAGCGGTGGGTCTGATGGCGGCCGCGCCGGCGGTCGGTGCCGCGGTCGGCGCACTGACCTCAGGATGGGTCGGGAGCGTGCGCCGTCAGGGCTTGTTCGTCATCTGGGCGGTGGTCGCGTGGGGCGCGGCGATCACGATGTTCGGGCTCTCCGGGCTGGGGGCCGGCTACTTCTGGGCGGGGTTGTTCTTCCTCGCCGCCGCGGGAGCGGCCGACGTGGTGAGCGCCGTCTTCCGCGGAACGATCCTGCAGCAGTCGGTGCCCGACTCGCTCCGCGGACGGCTGTCGGCAATCCACATCCTCGTCGTCACCGGCGGCCCCCGCCTGGGCGACTTCGAGTCGGGGGCCGTCGCGAGGCTCGCCGCGTTCTTCATGTCGCCGGCGGACGCAAACCTCTTCTCCGCGATCTCCGGAGGCGTCTTCTGCCTGATCGGGGCCGGGCTCATCTCGATGATCTACCCGGAGCTCGGGCGATACCGCCGGCCCGAGGCACTCTCGGTGACGACAGGGGATTGACGGCCGTGTAAGGATGTAATACCGTAATCGCATGAGAGATCACGGAATGCCCCACCGCCATCACCGTCACGCCGAGCAGCCCGAGCCGACCACC
>DASPTB010000219.1:0-3105 GCA_035623615.1 Actinomycetota bacterium | reverse complement strand
GGATCGGTGACGTCGAGCCACACGAGGTTGTCGGGACGCGCGATCGCCTCGCTGACGTCGGCGACCGGGAGCTCCCTGGTGGTCGGTTTGCCCTGCTCGTACAGGCGGCAGGTGATCATTCGAGTCGAGCCTATCCCGGCGTTCAGGCCCGAGGAAGCAACTCCACCTCGGCGACGACGGGAAGGTGGTCCGAGGCGCGGGCGGCCGCCGGTAAGACCGCAACCGTGCAGGAGACCGGGCGGACGCCCGCGCTCACGAGGACGTAGTCGATGCGCGTCGTCGGGGTTCGGGCGGGAAACGTCGGCGCCGCTGCGTCGCCGGCCGCGGATTGTGCGTCGGCGAGCGTCCGGGTCAGAAGCGCGACGGCGGCCGATTCGGGAGTGTCGTTCAGGTCGCCGCCGAGGATCAGCGGGTGCGTCGTCGGCAACCGCCCGAGGAGCTCCTCGGCATGCGCCGGTCGTTCTCTCGCGGACAGCCCCAGATGCGTCCCGACCGCGACGAGCGACGCGCCGTCGGGGTGCACGAGCGTCACGGCGACGAAGCCGCGGCGGTACTGTCCCGGGGTCTTGATCAGCGAGCCGATCGTCGCGTCCTCCAGCCGCCACGGCGCGCGCCACAGCACGGCGTTCCGCATCCGGTTGAACGGGCGAAACGAAGTCTTCGCCTGCATGCCGAGCGCGCGGGCGAACCACCGCAACCGGTGCGGTGGTCCGTACTCCTGGACCAAGACGAGGTCCGGCGCCCCGTTCCCGATCGCCTCGACGGCGAGGCCGACGCCGGCACGGAAGGAGCGGACGTTGTAGGTGACGACGCGCAGGCGCACGGAAACGCGGCGCCGATGCGGTCGTCCGCTACGTCGTGGGCGGAGCCGCCGGAGGCGGGGTCCCGGATGCCGGCTTCGGACTCCTGCCGGCGACGATCCGCTCGTAGCCCCACAGGATCACCATGGCGACGATCACCGAGCCGATCCACGCGATGCCGTGGTTGGTGAAGATCAGCTCCCACAGGTAACCACCCGCGATGGCGCTGACCACGCCGATCACCATGGTCCACAGGATGCTCATGCTCTGTTTCCCGGGCAGCAGCAGGCGGGCGATCAGACCGACGATGAGCCCCACGATGATGTACCAGACCACATGAAAGAAGCTGATTGTCGCGACCATGGCAGGCCTCCCTTCGCGCTCCTGAGTCCTACTCCCCTCGGCGCCCGGTGACAACCCGGCTCCGGACGACTATTCGGGGGACCCGGCCTCGGAAGGCCTGGGCGGCAGGCCGAGCTCCTCCAGGATGTCCGCGCCGTCCTCGTCCAGCGCCGGTGGCGCCAGCCGGTAGCTCGGCGGCGTCGCGGACATGCGCAGCGGACTCCGGACCTGCCGCGCCGGCGCCTCGCGTCGCGCGTCGACCACGTCGACGGTCGGCGCCAGGCCGAGCGCGTCGGCGAACGCGAACGCCCCCGCCAGGTCGTTGATCGGGCCGCACGGGACTCCGGCCTCGCGCATCAGCCCGAACCACTGGTCGCGCGTGCGCTTCTTCAGGGCCGGCGCCAGCAGCTGGTTCAGCTTCTTCCGGTTCTTCACCCGATCGGCATTCGTGCGAAACCGCCGGTCGCCCGGCAGCTTGGGCAGGCCGAGCACCTCGCAGGCGTCGGCGAACTGACGGTCGTTGCCGACGGCGAGCACGAGCTTGCCGTCGGCAACGTCGTACGCCTCGTACGGGGCGATCGACGGATGCGCGTTCCCCAGGATCCCCGGCACGACGCCCGCGGCGACGTAGCCCGACGCCTGGTTCACCAGACCCGACAACAGGCTGCCCAGCAGCGAGATCTGGATACGCTGGCCCTTGCCGGTCCGATCGCGGTGGCGCAGCGCCGCCAGGATCCCGACGGCGGCGTGCAGCCCAGCGATGACGTCGACGAGCGCCACACCGACCTTCGTCGGCCGGCCCTCACTCGGGCCGGTCACGCTCATCAGGCCTCCGACGGCTTGCACCACGAGGTCGTACCCGGGAAGGTCGCGCCCCGCCTCCGCCCCGAACCCGGTGATCGAGCAGTAGACGATCCCGCGGTTGGTGCGTCGCAGGTCTGCATATCCGAGGCCCAAACGTTCCATCGTTCCCGGCTTGAAGTTCTCGACGAGGACGTCCGCACCGCGTCCGAGCTCCAGCGCGGCCATCAGCCCGTCGGGGGTCGACAGGTCGAGCGCGACCGATCGCTTGTTGCGGTTGAGGCCGAGGAAGTATGTGGCGACGCCGTCCTCGTCGTACGGCGGCCCCCAGGCACGCGTCTCGTCGCCCTCGCCGGGGCGCTCGACCTTCACGACGTCGGCGCCGAGGTCGCCCAGCAGCATCGTCGCGTAGGGTCCGGCCAGGACGCGTGAGAAATCCGCGACCCGAACCCCTCCCAAGGCCCCCGCCATGGCGACACTGTAGCCGAGGCCGATCGGGCGGGCTGAGCCGGGGCAACGGCGGCGACCGAACGAACTACGGCACGATCCGAGTTCCTGCGCGACCCTCCAGCGCCGCCACTCCGTCGGAGAGTGCCGCGATCACTGCCCGTGCTCCGCCGGTCTCGACGAACCGAACGGCCGCCTCCACCTTGGGACCCATCGAGCCGCTGCCGAACTCGCCGGCGTCCATCCGCCGGCGCGCCTCCTCCACCGAGAGCTCCGGCAGCAGCCGCTGACCCGCACTGCCGTATCCCTCGAACACGCCCTCGACGTCGGTGAGGATCAGCAGGGTCTCAGCCTCCACGTCCTTGGCGAGGATCGCGGCGGCGAGATCCTTGTCGACGACGGCCTCGACACCGACCAGTCGCGGGCCCTCCTCGACCACCGGCACTCCCCCACCGCCGGCGGAGATGACGATGACGCCGTCGCCGACCAGCCGGCGGATGACGGGCGCCTCGACGATGGAGTAGGGATGCGGCGAGGGAACGACCCGCCGCCACGAGCCCTCGTCTCCCGACGCCGGTTTCATCTGATAGCCGCGCTGCTCTATCAGACGGTGCGCCTCGTCTTCGCGGTAGTGCGGCCCGATCGGCTTCGTCGGATCCTGGAAGGCGGGGTCGTCGACCGGCACGCGCGTCAGCGTCAGGATCGTCACGACCGG
>DASPTB010000207.1:0-13695 GCA_035623615.1 Actinomycetota bacterium | reverse complement strand
GTGTTGCAAGCGCAGGCGAGACCGCTCGTCTACCACCGGGGTCCCGGCTACGGCGATCTCCTCCGTGAGGTGACCGAAGGCATCCAGGAGCTCATGAAGACGAGCTCGGACGTTCTCATCCTGACGTCGTCGGGCACGGGCGGGCTCGAGTCGGCGGTCGTGAACGTCTGCTCGCCCGGCGACCGCGTCGTCGTTCCGGTGGCCGGCTTCTTCGGGGAACGCTTCGCAAAGATCGCCACGGCGTTCGGCCTCGAGGTCCGCGTCATCGACTACGAATGGGGGAGCGCGGTGCGCGCCGAGGACGTGGCCGAGGCGCTGGCCGAGGCTCCCACGGCCGCCGTGCTCATGCAGCACAGCGAGACCTCGACCGGCGTCATCCACGACGTCGAGGCGGTCGGTCGCGTGGTGCGCGAGGCGGGCGCCTTGTACGTCGTCGACGTGATCTCGAGCCTCGGCGCCGTGCCCTACGACGGCGACGCATGGGGAGTGGACGTGGCGGTCGGCGGATCGCAGAAGGCGCTCTCGGCTGCACCGGGCGTGGCGTTCGTTTCCGTGTCCCGGCGCGCGTGGGAGGCCTCGACCACCGCCACCTGCCCGCGGTTCTACTTCGACTGGGCGGCGTACCGCGACGCCTACGACCGGAAGGATCCCGAGAACCCCTACACGCCGGCGATCTCGACGATGCTCGGGCTCCGCGAGGCGCTGCGCCTGTACTTCGACGAAGGCCAGGACGCCGCCCTCGACCGCCAGCGTCTGCTGTCGGAGGCGACCAAGGCCGGCGTGCGGGCGCTCGGCCTCGAACTCTCCGGCGAGCACCTCGAGCGCGCGTGGACCGTCACCGCCGTGAAGGCGCCCGAGGGCGTGAACGCCGACGAGATCGTCGAGCGTGTCCGGGCGGAGCACCGCATCGTGCTCGCCCCCGGCCAGGGGCCGCTGAAGGGCAAGGTCTTCCGGATCGGCCACCTGGGCAACTACGACCGCCTCGACATCCTGCGCGGACTGTCGGCCCTCGAGATGACGCTCCGAGCGATGGGGTACCAGGCGCAGCCGGGCGCCGCGGTCGCCGCGGCCGAGGCGGTCTTCGCCGAGAAGGGATGAACCTCAGCCGGGCGGTGCGACCGTGACCCGCCTCCGCGTCCTCGTCACCGAGTCCCTGTCCGAAGGAGGCCTCGACCTCCTCCGATCGGAGTTCGACGTCGACGTCCGCACGGATCTCGTCACGTCGGGCCTCGCGGACGCCGTCGCCGGCTACGAGGCCTTGATCGTTCGCTCGCAGACGAAGGTGACGGCCGAGGTGCTGGAACGCGCCGACCGCCTCCGCGTGGTCGCCCGGGCCGGCATCGGCCTCGACAACGTGGACGTCGACGCGGCTACCCGCCGCGGCGTCATGGTCGTCAACGCCCCGCAGTCCAACATCGTGTCGGCGGCGGAGCACACGATCGCGCTGCTCCTCGCGCAGGCGCGCAACGTCCCGCAGGCCGACGAGGCCCTGAAGGCCGGGCGCTGGGAGCGCGAGCGTTTCGAGGGCGTCGAGCTGCACGGCAAGACGCTCGGCGTGCTGGGACTCGGCCGAGTCGGCGCGATGGTCGCGCAGCTCGCGGCCGCGTTCGGGATGCGGGTGGTCGCCTTCGACCCATACGTTTCGAAGGACCGGGGCCGCCAGCTCGGCGTCGAGCTCACGCCGTCACTCGAGGCGTTGCTGGTACAGGCCGAGTTCCTGACGGTGCACCTTCCGCGTTCGCCCGAGACCGAAGGGCTGATCGGCGGGAAGCAGCTGGCGATGCTCCCGGAGGGCGCACGCGTCGTGAACACCGCTCGCGGCGGGATCATCGACGAGGCCGAGCTCGCTCGCGCGATCGAGAGCGGCCACGTCGCCGGCGCCGGGCTGGACGTGTTCGCCGAGGAGCCCACGACGTCGAGCCCGCTGTTCGCGCTCGACCGGGTCGTCGTCACGCCCCACCTGGGCGCGTCGACCAAGGAAGCGAAGGACAAGGCGGGGGCCGCCATTGCGGAGATGGTTCGGCTGGCGCTGCGCGGCGAGTTCGTACCCTATGCGGTGAACGTGTCGGCGGGCGCCGAGGTCTCCGAGCAGGTCCGCCCATTCCTGCCGCTCGCCGAGAAGCTCGGGGCGCTGGTGGTGGGACTCGCGCCGGCGCCGCTGCGGGCGTTCGACGCCGGCTACTACGGCGGCCTGGCAGACCGCGATACGCGGGTGCTGACGCTCGGTGCGCTCAAGGGGCTGCTCTCGTCCGTCGTCCACGAGCCGGTCTCGTTCGTGAACGCGCCGATCATCGCGCGCGACCGCGGTCTCGGCGTTTCCGAGACGCGGTCGCGCGAGACCGCCGACTACGTCAACCTCATCGTCGTCCGCGGCGAGACCGAGGCAGGTCTTGTCCAGGTGGCGGGGACGCTCGTGGGGCCGAGGAGCGGCGAACGGCTCGTCCGCGTGTTCGACTTCGACGTCGACATGGCGCCGGCGCGCTACATGGCGTTCTTCACGTACGAGGACCGCCCGGGCGTGATCGGCACCGTGGGCACGCTGCTCGGGGGCGCGGGCATCAACATCGCCAGCATGGAGGTCGGTCGCACGACCGCGGGCGGGGTGGCGCTGATGGGCCTCACGGTCGACAGCCCAATCCCCGAGACCATCCTTGCCGAGATAGAACGCGCCGTCGGGACCGAGCGGGCGCACTTCCTCGAGCTTCCCGACTGACGGCGCGCCGGGTCCCGCCGCTGAAGGCCCGCCGCGACGGCTGATGCTTCGACCGGAGCCGGTATCCTAGGAAGAGTCCGCCGGTGGACGAAGGAGGTCGAGGAGATGCCGATTCAGTCCGTGGACAAGATCTGGATGGACGGCCGGCTGGTCGACTGGCAGGACGCCAAGGTCCACGTACTCTCCCACGCGCTGCACTACGGGAGCGGCGTCTTCGAGGGCATCCGCGCCTACGAGACGAAGCAGGGCGCGGCGGTGTTTCGGCTGCCCGACCACATCCGCCGGTTGTTCCGGTCGGCGCACCTGTACCACATGGAGATCCCATACTCCGACGAGGAGCTCCGTCAGGCCGTCAAGGACACCGTTCGCGCGAACGGACTGAGCTCGTGCTACATCCGGCCACTGGTGTTCCGCGGCTACGGCGAGATGGGGCTCAATCCGCTCGCCGCGCCCGTGAACGTGACGGTCGCCGTCTGGCCGTGGGGCGCGTACCTCGGCGAAGAGGCCCTCGAGGCCGGGGTGCGGGTCAAGATCTCCTCGTGGAAGCGCAACGACAACAACACGCTCCCGCCGGGAGCGAAGGCGACGGGCCAGTACATCAACTCGAGTCTCGCGAAGATGGAGGCCATGAAGGGCGGCTACGACGAGGCCATCATGCTGAACCTGGAGGGCCACGTTTCCGACGGATCCGGCGAGAACGTGTTCGTCGTCCGCGACGGCGTGATCTCGACGCCGCCCCTGTCGGCCTGCTGCCTCGAGGGGTACACGCGCGAGTCCGTCATGACGATCGCGAGGGACCTCGGGTACACGGTGCACGAGCGCGACCTCACGCGGATGGACCTGTACACCGCCGACGAGGCGTTCTTCACGGGAACGGCGGCCGAGGTGACGCCGATCCGGGAGGTGGACGACCGGGAGGTCGGCGCCAGCGGTCGGGGCCCGGTCACCAAGGAGCTGCAGGAGATGTTCTTCGGGGCGGTTCACGGGGAGATCGACAAGTACCGCTCCTGGCTCGACCCGGTCGGCGCGTAGGCGGCCCGCCCGTCGCGACCTCCACATCGGGCCGTTCGTTTTTGCTCTGATAGCCTCGCCGCCGTGAGGCTCGTCAGATTTCGCAGCGGCGAGCGGATCGCCACGGGGAGTCTCGAGGGCGAGTTCGTTCGTCCGCTGGGGGGCACGTTCTTCGACGATCCGCTGCCGACGGGGGAGGAGATCCCGTTGGAGGGCGTTCGGTTGCTGGCGCCTGTGCTGCCTTCCAAGGTCGTTGCCGTCGGGAAGAACTACGCGGACCACGCCGCCGAGATGGGAAGTGACGTCCCCGAGGAGCCGATCATCTTCCTGAAGCCCTCGACGTCGGTGATCGGGCCGGGCGAGCCGATTCCTTACCCGCCGCAGAGCGAGCGCGTCGACCACGAGGCCGAGCTCGCCGTCGTCGTCGGCCGCTTCGCCCGCCGGGTGCCGGCGGAGGAGGCGGGGAAGTTCATCCTGGGCTTCACGTGCGCGAACGACGTGACCGCCCGCGACCTGCAGGCCAAGGACGGTCAGTGGACGCGGGCGAAGGGATTCGACGGGTTCTGTCCGCTGGGGCCGTGGGTCGAGACCGTCCTCGACCCGCTCGACGTCGCCGTCGAGTGCCGCGTCGACGGGGAGACGCGCCAGGCCGCGCGGACCTCGAGCCTGACGTTCGGGCCCGCGGAGCTCCTGGAGTTCGTGTCGTCGGTGATGACGCTCCTGCCGGGGGATGTGATCCTGACGGGAACGCCGGCGGGCGTCGGGCCCCTGGAGATCGGCGACCGCGTCGAGGTCGAGGTCGAGGGGATCGGAGTCCTCGAGAACGAGGTGGTGAAGTCGTGAGCGAGACGCCGTTCCCACAGGTCATCGCCGACGGCTCGAAGCCCGCCGCGACGGGCTCGGACGTTCGATGCCGGATCGCGCCGTCGCCGACCGGCGAGCTGCACGTCGGGAACGCTCGCACGGCGCTGTTCAACTGGCTGTTCGCGCGGCACAACGGAGGCGTGTTCGTCCTGCGCGCGGAGGACACCGACCTGGCCCGGTCGACCAAGGAAGCCATCGACATCCTGGTGACGTCGCTCCGCTGGCTCGGGCTCGACTGGGACGAGGGTCTGGAGGTCGGGGGACCGCACCCGCCGTACCGGCAGATGGAGGGCGTCGAGCGCTTCGCCGCCGTCGCCAACCGCCTGCTGGAAGAGGGGCGGGCCTACCGGTGCTACTGCACGCCGGGCGAGCTGGAGGACCGCCGTCGCGCGGCGCTGAAGCGAGGCGAGACGCCGGGCTACGACGGCCGCTGCCGGACGCTGTCGCCGCAGGAGCGCGCCGAGTTCGAGGCCGAAGGCCGGCCGTTCGCCATTCGTTTCCAGATGTCCGGACGCGACGTGACCGTCCACGACCTGATCCGAGGCCCGACGACGTTCCCCGGCGCGGCGATGGAGGATTTCATCATCCTGCGGTCCAACGGTGTGCCGACGTATCCGCTGGCCGCCGCGTACGACGACGTCCGGATGCAGATGACGCACGTCATCCGCGGCGAGGATCTGATGCCGTCGACGCCGCGGCAGTTGGAGCTGATCGCGGCGCTCGGCGCGGAGCCGCCCGCGTATGCGCACCTGCCGCTCATCATCGGCCCCGACGGGCAGAAGCTCTCCAAGCGGTTCCACGCGGTCGCGGTCGAGCGCTTCCGGGAAGACGGCATCCTCCCGGACGCGCTCGTCAACTACCTGGCGCTGCTCGGTTGGTCCAAGGACGCGAAGACCACGTTCCTCTCACGCGAAGAGCTGATCGAGGCGTTCGACGTCTCGCACGTGTCGCGCAACCCCGCCGTGTTCGATCTGCAGAAGCTCGCGTGGATGAACGGCCACTACATCCGCGAGACCCCCGACGAGCGGCTCGCGCCGATGGTGGGCGAGTTCCTCGCCGCGAGCGGGCTCGATGCCGATCCCGCCGTCGTCGCACGCGCCGTACCCCTGATCAAGGAACGGATCCACACGCTCGGAGAGGCGCCGCCGATGCTCGGGTTCCTGTTCGGGGACGCGGAACCCGACGAGAAGGCGCGCGGCATGCTCGGACCGGACCGCGAAGGCCTGCTCGCCGACGCCCTCGCGTCACTCGAGGCGCTCGGGGACTGGAACGCCGAGGCCATCCACGAGGCGCTGAACACCGTCAAGGAGCGGCAGGGCCTGTCGTCCAAGCAGGCGTTCCAGCCGATTCGCGCCGCGGTCACCGGAACCCTGGTGTCGCCGCCGCTGTTCGAGTCCATGGAGCTGCTCGGCCGGGAGCGCTCGCTCGAGCGCCTGCGCCGCGCGCTCGACGCGGCCGTGGCCGCGACGTGAGCTCGCAGCCGGGCGACGACGTCACGCTCTACGCGGCCGTCGGGGGAATGCCGTTCTTCGAGGCGCTCGTCGGCGCTTTCTACGACCGCGTGGAGGCCGACCAGGTGCTTCGCGCCGTGTACCCGGGTGAGGATCTGGGCCCTGCGCGACACCGGCTGACGCTGTTCCTTGCGCAGTACTGGGGTGGCCCCGACGACTATGACAGCGAGCGCGGCGCGCCCAGGCTTCGGATGCGGCATTTCGACTTCCCGATCGGCCCCACCGAACGGGATCACTGGCTGGCCGCGATGACGGGCGCCGTCGACGAGCTGAATCCCGCTCCCGAGGTCCGTGAGGCCCTGGTCACCTATTTCCAGATGGGTGCCGAGGCGCTCCGAAACCGGGACTGACCTGCGGAAATGCACCTGCCGCCCCCCGCCGGGCGGCCGCCCTCAACCCGTCTCGGGTCTGCGCCGATGCCCTCGGGGACGAAGGAGGGTGCCGTGAAGAAGACCATCGAGCAGAAGAAGCGCGACGACCTGGCGCGCAGGCGGCGCGAGGCGCAGGACCGGCCCGACCCGCTCGAGCAGGGCGACCGCGTCTGGTACCGGGGAGTGGGGGGCGCGGTGGTCCTCACCTCGGTGAACGGAAGCATCAAGGTCCGCGGCGACGACGGCGGCGAGTTCCACGTCACCAAGGCCAGCATGCTGCACCGCGAGGGGCCGTCGGAGGACGACGCGGAGCTGTTCGGCGAGGTGCTGTCCGCCGTCGAGGGAGCGCTGCACCACGTGGCAGCCGAGTCGTCGAAGTCCCTGTCGAGCCTGAAGGTCAAGCTGTCGTGGTCCGACGGGAAGGCGCGCGTCAGCGCGCACAAGCTCGAGGACCGGCTCTCCGCGTAACGGCCGCGGTCAGTTCTGGGAAGGATCCGCCGGGCGATAGCCCATAGCCACGGTCCGCGTCGCGCGCGCGTTCCGCGTGGTGGCGGCCGCCGCGATCATGAGGCCGGCGCTGGGCGCGAAGTACACACCGATCGACAGTGCGCCGAGCACGCAGTACGTGCAAAGCAGGACCGCCGCCGCAACGCAGAGCGTGCGAAGGTGCGCCGACCGGCGGAAGACGACGGGGACGGCCGCGAACACGACCGGCAGCCCCAGCACGAGCACGATCTTCCATCCGTTCATCTGCAGCAGCGACACGCGTTGCTGCGACTGCGCGCCCGAGCTCGAGACGCTCTCTTCCATCCCCAGGGGAGCGAAGAGGAAGAGCACCGACGCGCAGACCGTGTACACGAGGCACATGCTCGTGTAGCGGAAGGGAATGCGCCGCGGCCGGTCCTGCACGCGTCCATCGTAGTCCCGGCTCAGCGGGAGCCCTCGACCCGCCGGACCTCGGGGGCGGTTCGCGAATTGACATGTGACCATCTGGTCACGTATCCTCCGGGAATCGTGACCGACGACGACCGCGTGTTCAAGGCGCTGGCGGACCCGACGCGTCGATTCCTGTTGGACCTGCTCTTCGAGCGTGACGGCCGCACGCTCACCGAGCTGGAGTCCCGGCTGGAGATGAGTCGCTTCGGGGTGATGAAGCACCTGCGCCTCCTGGAGGACGCCGGCCTGGTGGTCACGCGCCGGGAGGGGCGCGAGAAGCTTCACTTCCTGAACCCGGTGCCGATCCGCCTGGTCCACGACCGGTGGATCGACAAGTACACCGAGCGCCGGGTGTCGGCGCTCGCCGACCTCAAGCGCGAGCTCGAGGGGAAGGAGGAACCGGCATGACGACCACCACCACCGAGACCGCGGTGACGACCCAGGTCTACCGCGTCTACATCAAGGCGACACCACAGGCCATCTGGGATGCGATCACCAAGCCCGAGTGGTCGGCGCGCTACGGCTACGGCGGCCGCGCCGACTTCGACCTCAGGCCGGGCGGCGTGGCGCGGGAGTTCGCCAGCGACGCGATGAAGAGGGCGGGGGAGGAGATGGGGTACCCGACTCCGGACGTCATCGTCGACGGCGAGGTGATCGAGGCGGACCCTCCGCACCGGCTCGTCCGGACGTGGAGGATGATGATGGATCCCGAGCTGATGGCCGAAGGCTTCACGCGCCTGACGTACGAGATCTCGGCGGGGAAGGGCGGGGTTTCGAAGCTCACGGTCATCCACGAGCTCGACGGTGCGCCGAAGCTCGCCCGCCTGGTGTCGGGCGATCGCGAGGCCGAGGGCGCCGGGGGCGGCTGGAACTGGGTGCTCAGCGACCTCAAGACGCTGCTGGAGAGCGGTTCGTCCATGGACCCGGGGGACCCGCTCAACCAGGGAGCGTGAGGCGCGGACACGCGGCGCGGGTCGCGAGGGCTCCGCTTCGGCGGAGCCCTCGCTACTCGTACCGGACCCGAGGGTCGAGGTACGCGTAGACGATATCGACGATCAGGTTCATGAAGGTCACCGCGAAGGATGCGACCAGCGTGATCGCCACGATCACCGGCAGGTCCCCGTTGTTCACCGACTGGACGGACAGCAACCCTATTCCCTGAAGGTTGAAGACGGTCTCGGTGATGATCGCCCCGCCGAAGAGCAATCCGAAGTCGATCCCGAACATGGTCACGACCGGCGTCAGGGCGGCCCGCAGGCCGTGTTTCATGATCACGCGGCGCTCGGAGATGCCCTTGGCACGCGCGGTCCGGATGTAGTCCTCGTGCATGGTCTCGATCAGGTTGCCGCGGACCATGCGCGCGTAGAACGCCGCGAAGACCAGGGCGAGGACCACCCAGGGCATGATCATGTGGTTCGCCCACGTGAAGACGCCGTACTGGCTGATGGGGTAGTACCCGGTGCCGGCCGCGATGTGCAGCTTGTACCAGAAGATCCACAGGAACATGAGCCCGACCCAGAAGACGGGCGCGGAGACGAAGAAGAGCGCGAACCCCATTCCGAGCCGGTCGTAGATGGAACCCGGCTTGATCGCCGAGATGATCCCGATCGGGACGCCGATCAGGAGCCACACGATCGAGGCGCCCACCGAGAGCGCGAACGTGACCGCCAGCTTCTCCAGGATCAGCGAGCGCACGGCCTTTCCGGTGGTGAACGAGAACCCGAGGCCGGGCCACCCGTACTGGTCGCCGAGGACGATGTGCTTCACGTACAGCAGGTACTGGATATAGAACGGCTTGTCCAGGCCGAAGTTCTTCTTCACCTGCGCGATGACCTGCGGCGTGGGGTGCTTCCCCGCGAACAGGACCGCCGGGTCGGTCGGCGGCATGACGAAGAAGAGCACGTACGTGATCAGCGTGATGAACAGCAGGACGAAGACCACCAGGATGAGCCGCCGGATGATGTAGCGCCACATGATTCAGTGGCCCCCGGGTGGGGTGGGGAGGGGCCACCGGGTTCGGTGGCCCCTCCCTCCGCTTCGGCGAGGTGCTCTCGTCGTCACCGGGTCACGGCGTGGCCGTGTTGCTGACCGCGATGTTCTGCAGGGCGATGAAGCCGGTGAACTGATCGAACGCCCAGTTGGTCACCGTCGGCGACGTGATCGTCACCTGGTTGGCCCAGAACATCGGCACCCATGGGACGACGTCCTCCATCAGGTACTTGTCCACCCCCTGGAAGCAGGTCGTGCGGTCCTGGCCCGTCTTGGGAAGGCACGCGTTGATCTGCGAGTCGGCGCTCGGCACGCCGCCGGCCGGGTAGCTGACGCCGAACTTCTTCGCCATGGACGAGGTCATGCCGACCATGGAGTAGTTCGACGTCCCCACCGGGATCAGCGAGTCGGACGAGAACAGCGGCTGCGCGAACGTGTTCGGGTCGCCGTAGTCGGCTCCCCATCGCGGGTTCATCGAGATGCCGACCTGCGCTCCAGACTTGACCGTGTCGATCGTCTGGTAGGCGGCCCCCGACTCCATCTCGCGGGCCTTCACGTTGATCCCGATCTTCGCCAGGTCGGCGACGATCCCCGCTTCGGCGTCGGTCCAGGGCGGCTCGTTGCGGTTCAGCAGGATGATGCCGCTGCAGACCGAAGCCGTGCACTTCCCGGTCTTGCCCGGGTCGTACTTCGACTGCTTCATCTCGGCCTCGGCCTTGGCGAGGTCTCCCTGGTTACCCGGTGTTCCGTACGGGTTGTAGTCTGCGCCGAGGTCGGCCATCGAGGGCGGCATGATGTGCCCGGCGATGGTTCCCGTCGAGGGACCTCCCCACGCCTTCTGAATTGCCGACTTGTCGATGATCCAGTTGACCGCCTTCCTGACGTGGATGTCGTCGAAGGGCGGCACCAGCAGGTTCATCGAGATGTAGTACGTGGTGTTCTGCGGGTCGACGTGCAGGTACGGCTTCAGCGACGAGTCCGTCGAGTACTTCTGCAGCACCGTCGGCGGCGGGATCTCGTAGAAGGATCCATCGAGCGATCCCGACGAGATCTTGTTGAAGATGTCGTCGACGTTCGAGTCGATCGACATGTTCAGGCCGTTGACGTAGGCCTTCCGCAGGTTGTCCGTCGACTGATCCCAGTTCGGGTTGCGGACGAGGATCAGGTGCGACGTCGGATCGTAGCCGGACATCGGCTTGATCGTGCTGCACGACGACGGGTCCATCTGGTCGGCGCCCTGGATCATATACGGCCCCGACGAGACGATGTCGTTGCCGTACCCGCCCGAAGGCTTGGTGAAGCACTTCGCCACCTCCTGCGGCACCGGGGCCGTCGCGGCGAGCGTCAGGCGCGCCGGGAAGTCGCTCGTGGGCGTCGTCAGGTGGAACACGATCGTCTGCGGGTCGGGTGTGTCGATCCCCGAGATGTTCTTCGGCGGCCCGCTGTGCTGTTGCATGCCCTGGATCACGCCGTCGTAGTAGAAGGCGTACTGGGCCACGAGCGACGACGAGTCGATCCGCTCGAACGCGTACTTGATGTCGCTCGAGGTGATCTCCCGGTTGATCGGCGGACCGAACTTGATCCCGCTCTTGAGGTGGTAGGTGTAGGTCAGGCCGTCGGGACTGACGGTCCCCATGTCGGTCGCCAGGTCGGGGTGCGGCACGAGCCCGGCCGCTCCCGCCTGCCCCGTGTAGTTCAGGAGCGTCCGCAGGAGCATCTGGTAGTAGGAGAACCCGACGGCGGTGTACTCGCCGACGGGATCGAAGTCACCGACGAACCCGAAGCTCGACGTCGCGCTCCGGTAGGTCCCGCCTTTCTTGACGGCTCCGGAGGGCGAGCTGCTGCTGCTGCTCCCGTTGTTGCTCGAGCACGCGGTGGCGATCAGGAGCGCGGCCACCCCAAAGACGAAAAGGGCCGACCCCTTTGGAGAACGTCTCATCCTTTCCCCCTTCTTCAGTCAGTGTCGCGGCGGGCGTCCGGACGATGCCCGCCCCTTCGATCGGTGCTCTCTCGGCGTCACCTCCTCGATCTGGGGTCGAGGGCGTCGCGAAGCCCGTCTCCGACCAGGTTGAACGCAAGGGTCGTGATGAGCAGGAAGAGGCCGGGAAACAGCATCATCCACCAGGCGTACGTGAACATCTGCGAATTGGAGGCGTCCGACAGCATCCGTCCCCACGACGGCGTCGTCTGCGGGATCCCGACCCCGAGGAACGACAGCGCCGCTTCGAACAGGATGTTGCTCGGGATGATCAGCGTCGTGTAGACGATGATCGGCGCGGCCAGGTTCGGAAGGATGTCGGCGAACATGATACGCCACTCGCCGGCACCCATCGAGTGCGATGCCTCGATGAACTCCCGCTCGCGAAGCGAGAGCACCTGCCCCCGGACGATTCGCGCGAGGTACGGCCATGTGAACAGGGCGATGATGAACACCACGAGCCGCAGGCCCGGCTGGACGAGCCCGTGCAGGCAGCCGTTCTTCGACACCGAGCACGCGGCCGAGATGCCGAGCGCGAACAGCAGCAGTGGGAGCGACAGCACGACGTCGATGATTCGGGAGATGACCATGTCGACCGAGCCCGCCAGGTAGCCGGCGATCAGGCCGAGCGTCACGCCGATGAGCGTCGCGATGCCGGTGGCGAGGAACGCCACGGCGAGCGACGTCCGCGCCCCGTAGATCGTGCGGACGAAGACGTCGCGCCCCGACCGGTCGGCGCCGAACCAGAACTTGGCCGACGGGCCGACGGGCAGACCGAACTCGTTCGTGGCGCTGTCGAACAGCTCGTTGGGACCGTGTCCGACCATCTTTGCGATCAGCGGCGCCAGGATCGCGATCACGATCAGGGCGATGATCACGACGCCGCCCACCAGCGCCACCTTGTCCTTTTTGAAGCGCCGCCAGAAGAGCTGCCAGGGGGTCTTTCCGATGGAGGACTGGCCTGCGGGAGCCTCGCCCGGCTCCACCTCGACGCGGTCGCTTCGGATCGATTGGTCCTGGCGCATGCGCTCTGCCGCTCCCCCTGTCGGCGTGCGGGCGGGATTGTATGTCGCAGTGGGCAGCCGGACAAACTTGCACAAATACCTCCCCACTCGTCATACGGCACCGGGGACCTGCGGAGATTGCTGCGGGAAACGAGGCGGGACGGGGTGGGGGAGCGAGGATCGAGTGGAGGGGGTGCGGCCCCGGACGCCGAGAGCGCGCTCAGGGGGGCGGCCTGCCGCCCCCCTGAGCGAATGCAGGTGGTGGTTCAGCCGTAGACGATGTCGTCGACGACCAATTGGCACACCGGGTTGTGCCGGTCCGCCGACTTGAGCTTGATGGTTTGAATGGGCTTGGTGAAGCTGACCGTCTGCATCGCCGCCCCCAGCGTCACGAGGTGCGTCTCCGACCCCTCGCTTCCCTTGCCCTGGATCTTGAGGATGGTCCCCGCCGACCCCGCCGACCCCACCGACAGGCTGACGTCACCGAAGGAGATGGGCAGCTTGATCGTTTCCGGCAGCTGCGGCACTTGGCCCGTGGGCAGCTGCGCAGCGCAGTTGAACGCGAGGAAGTTCGGGGGTGAGTAACCCGTGACATTGAAGTGGGAGCACTCGTTGAGGACGGCGCCGTGACCCTTGAAGTGCGCTCCGTCGAGCGATTTCAGCTGGGTGGCGGAAGCGTAGAGGCACGGAGCCGACAGGTTGTCGAAGTTGATGTCGTCGGGTATCGCCGGTCCGACCCGTGCGTGCCGCAACGAGGCGCCCCCGCCACGTCCCACCCCGTCGTGAACCCGACTCGCTGCAAAAGCCTGCGGTCCGGTCGCCATCAGCAGGCACAGGCAGCCGACCAGTACGAGAAGTGTCCTCCTCATGAACCCCCCTTTCGGGCCGGACCGATTCCGGCCGCCACCGAGGCATCGATCACCCCGGCTGTCTTATCAAGCCGGAAGGGTCGAGCGCAACCTTCGATTCGACCGTCTTTTAAGTTGGATCGCGTCAGCGGCGGCAGACGCAGGCGCCGCCGCAGCCGCAGCCGCCCGCCCGGGCATCGCTCGCTGTCGCACCGCCCGGGCGCGAGCCGAGGCCGGCCACCAACGAGATGAGCCGTCTGCTCTCGATCGCGCCGCACATCGGGCACGGCGGATTCGTCGCCGCGCCGGCGCGCTGAAGGCGGTCGAATTGTTCGCCGCACGCGGCGCACTCGTATTCGTAGAGCGGCACGGGCCAAGTGTACGCTGCCTCGCCCGGCGCTCGAGCGGGATGCTAGTGTCCGGGCGAACGCGCAGGGCGCGCGGCTACCGAGGAGCTCACACTGACGAGG
>DASPTB010000068.1:0-7346 GCA_035623615.1 Actinomycetota bacterium | reverse complement strand
GGCCGCCGCGTTCAGCAGAACGATGTCCCTTGCGGGGCCGGGCTCGCCGTCCAGCACCCGGCGTGCGATGCGGGCGTTCGTCTCGGGGTCGCCGCCGACCAAGTCACCCGGGCGAGCCACGGGAACCCCCAGCGTCCCCGGATCCAGGGTGAACGTTCGCGGGTCGCCGGCTCCCGTCTCGATCGCTTCCGTCGGACCGGTGGTCGTGATCTCGTCCAACCCGTCGTGCCCACGCACGACGTACGCGCGGGTCCCGCGCGCTGAGAGGACGCCCGACACCACGGGGAGCATCCGCTCGGCCGCGACGCCCAAGACCTGCGCCTGCGGCCGGGCGGGATTGGTGAGCGGCCCGAGGAAGTTGAACACCGTCGGGATGCCCAGCTCTCGGCGCGGGACCGCCGCATGGGCCATCGCGGGATGGAACACGGGAGCGAACATGAACCCGATCCCGCAGCGGTGCAGGCAGCGCGACACGCCGGCCGGGTCGAGCCCGACCGTCACACCGAGCGCCTCGAGCAGGTCGGCGGAGCCGCATCGCGAGGACGCCGCACGGTTCCCATGCTTGGCGACGACCGCGCCCGCGCCAGCGGCCACGATGGCGGCGATGGTGGAAACGTTGATCGTTCCCGCCCGGTCGCCGCCCGTTCCGCACGTGTCGACGACCGGCCCGGGGGCGTCGACAGGCGGCGCCATCGACAACATGACGCCGGCGAGGCCCTCGACTTCCCGCGCCGTTTCGCCCTTGGCCCTGAGCGCCACCACCAACGCGGCGACCTGGACGGGCGTCGCCTCGCCGGACATCACGCGCTCCATCGCGGCGGCGGCGTCCTCCGTGGAAAGGTCCTCGCCCTCGAGGAGACGCGTGAGCAGCGGGGGCCAGAAGAGGTCGCTCACGTCGGCACCGCGCTAGTGCAGCGCCCAGATCAGGACGGCGGCGATCATGGCGAGCCCGAATGCGAACATGGCGAGGTCGCCCGGCTTCACCTTGCCCGGCTGCATCGGATTGAAACCCATCGCCGACCCTCCGCTCCGAGCTCAGTCCTCGCCCAGGCGGTAGTAGGCGCTGAACCGCTCGGGAGACAGCCAGTAGATGTGCTGCTGCACGGTCGATGCGAACGTGCGGGCCTATTCCTCATCCGCGCACGGGCGGTCGAGCGCCTCCCTCCCGTCCGGCGCCACGATTCGCACGTGCCAGCCGCGAGGGCCGCGCTCGGTGCGAACCGAGAACTCGTTCGCGACGTCGCTGCGGCCGCCGCTCATGCGCTCTCGCTCATGCCGGAACCTCCTCGCCCGCGTGATTCACCCGGTCGACCCGCTCGCGGAGCGCGCCGAGCACCGAATCCTCGTCCAGGCGCATCTCGCCACCGAGCCCGGCGATGCGGTCGAGCGCCAACTCGAGGGCACTGCCGGCCGCCTCGGCAGCCTCGAGCGACGACGCCAGCACCGCTGTGTAGTCGCGGCTGATGGGCTTCCCGTCCCAGGGGCAGTGGCCCTGGGACTCGAGGAGCTGATGCACCAGCACCTCGCGTCCGCATTCGGTGTGCACGAGCTTGATCTTCAACCGGCCTCCTCCTCTGCAACGGCAGCATCGCCCTGGGCGGCGACGAGCTCGGCGAGCGCCAACGGGTCGAGTGGCTTGACCGCCCACCCGTCGGCCCCCGCCCACGCGGCGAGCCATTCGTCCTGGGAGCGATCGAGGAGCACCACAACCTTCCCGGCGAACGGCGGGTCCGCCCCTTTGAGCTCCTTGGTGAGCGCGAACGCCCCTGCCCGCGACGTGATCTCGTCGGCGAGCACCACCTCCGGTCGCTCGCGCCAGGCCACCTTCGCCGCGCGCACCCCGTCGGAGGCCTCCAGGATCTCCAGCGATTCCCGGGGACCGAGGCGACGACGGACCGACCGAGCGGTGACCTCCATCTGCTCGAGGACCTCCGGGTCGGCGGAAACGACCAGGACCTTCATGGGCTGCATTCTACCGGCGGCCTCCCGTGGCTCCCCGGGTACGAGGCGGTAGGCTGGGGCCGCCTCACCCGGCCTTGCGAGACCGGGGTACAGGGGACCGGGTGCGACCAGAGAGGACCGGCCAGTGCGGAAGCTTGGGGAACAATGCGCCGCCGAGTTCATCGGCGTCTTCGTCTTCGTTTTCATCGGCGCCGGAGCCGTGATCCTGTCCTCGGCGTCCGGGGCCGGCATGCTCGGTGTCGCGATCGCCACGGGGCTGACCATGGGCGTGGCGATCTCGGCCCTCGGCCACATCTCGGGCGGACATTTCAATCCGGCCGTTACGGTCGGCGTGTGGGTGACCGGCAAGATCGAGTCGGGACGGGCCGGCCTCTACATCCTCGTGCAGCTGCTCGCGTCGGCCGCGGCCGCGACCTTGCTCCGGATCACACTGCCCAAGCGCATCTGGTCGCCGACGTCGCTCGGCGCGACGCTCCTCAATCCGGCCGCGAAGAGCGTCGGATTCACCGCCCCCAAAGGGCTGCTTCTCGAGGCGGTCCTGACCTTCTTTCTCGTCATCGTCGTGTTCGGAACGGCCATCGACGACCGCGGGACGTTCAGAGCGATCGCCGGGCTCGGCATCGGGCTGGCGATCACCGCCGACATCCTGGTCGGGGGCATCCTGACGGGCGCCAGCATGAACCCGGCTCGCTCCTTCGGCCCGGCGCTCCTGTCGTGGAACTGGTCGAACTTCTGGATCTACATCCTCGGCCCGCTCGCCGGCGCGGTCATCGCGGCGGAGGTCTACTGGTTCTTCTTCCTGCGCGGCACGGAAGAAGAACTCGCCGCCGAAGCCGCGGCCGAGGCCGATATGGAAACCGTCGACGAGGCGGACGACCAGACCGGCTGGCTCGACGCCCCGCACGACGAGTAGCCCGTCACCGTTCGCGGGGCACGACGTATCGTGGAGAGCGTGCCGGACTCTTCCCGATCAGCGGACGCCGTCTACCTGGACGGCGCAGCCTCCACCCCGCTGCATCCCCGGGCCGCCGCCGCCACAGAGCGGGCCCTCGAGCAGTTCGGAGATCCTCGGTCGCCGAACCGGCCCGGCCGCGAAGCGCAAGCGACGCTGGAGCGGTCGCTCGCGACCGTTGCGGCCGCACTCGGCGCGGACCAAGACGAGGTGCACCCTGCGACGAGCGGCTCACACGCGAACGCCCTCGCCGTTCTCGGGACGGCGAGCGCGACGTCCGGGCGGATCGTCGTCTCCGCACTCGAGCACGGATCCGTGACGGACGCGGCCCTCGCGTCCGGACTCGACGTGGTGGAGATCCCCTGCCACGAGGACGGCAGGATCGACGTCGACCGGTTCGCCGCCGAGGTGTCCAGGCCCGGCACCGTCCTGGCGAGCCTCCATCACGGAAGCCCGGATCTGGGGACCATGCAACCGGTCGCCGAATGCGCCCGGATCGCACGGGAGGCGGATGTCCGATTCCACACCGACGCGTGCCAGAGCGCCTCGTCCCTTCCCCTCGACGCCGCAGCACTGGGTGTCGACCTGCTGACGGTTTCCTCGCACAAGGCCTACGGTCCGCCGGGTGCCGCCGTCCTGTTCGCGCGCAGAGGGATCCGCATCGACCCTTTCCTGCGTGGCGTGGCGCGGCCCGGCCCGGCGGCTCCGTCGCCCAACGTACCCGCGCTGGCCGGCATGGCAGCAGCGCTCCTCGCGCTCGGGCCCGAGATCGCAGACCTCGCGGGACGGCTCTGGTCGCTGTCCGCGCGGCTTCGCTCCGGACTCGACGACACCGAGTCCGGGTTGCGTGTGCTCGGTCACCCCACCCACCGGGTGCCGCACCTGGTGTCGGTGGGCGTGTCGGGAGTCGATCGCGAAACGCTCTTCATGACGCTGGAAGACCGCGGGCTGCTGGTCGGAGAGGCGCGCGCACAAGCGCTGGCCCGGAGCGGGCTGGCGGCGCCGGGCGACGTGGTGGTTCGGCTGGGGCTCACCCGGGAGAACACCGACGCCGACGTCGACCGCGTGCTGGAGATCCTGCCCGAGGTGGCCCGGCGCCTTCGAGGAATCGGCAAGCGAGCCGAGGTCGGATTCGGTTCGGGTGACGGGCGGGCCTGAGCCTGCCGGTCAGGCGACTTCCCAGGTGTCGCCGGCGTGCAGCAACCTGGTCAGGTCGCCCTCGCCGAGGCGCTCGGTCGCCTCGTCGATCTGCCGCTGCATCAGCTCGCCGTACATGGGGCGCTCGACGTCGCGGAAGACCCCGATGCACGTGGGCGTCTTCGGCCCGTGTGAAAGGTGCGCCAGCGCGAAGACCCTGCCGGGTCGCTCGTGGTGCGCGTCGTGCACGAAGATGCGCTCCGGCGCGACGGCGGCCGTCGCGCCGATGCCGAGCGTCCCGTCGTCGGTGATGTAGACGCACTGCTCGTCGTTCTCGCCGAACAGGATCGGGCGACCTTGCTCGAGCCGGATCTGGTTTCGCACCCGCGTCTCCTTGCCGGTGAGCGCGACGAACGCGTCGTCGTTGAACACGACGCAGTTCTGGTAAACCTCGACGAACGCCGACCCCTTGTGCGCCGCCGCCTGGCGCAGGACGCTCGCGAAGTGCTGGCGATCAGAGTCGATGGTTCGGGCGACGAAGGTGCCCTCCGCGCCGAGGGCCAGAGCAACCGGGTTGAAGGGATGGTCGAGCGAGCCGAACGGCGTCGACTTGGTGACCTTGCCCTCCTCCGACGTCGGCGACGCCTGGCCCTTTGTCAATCCGTAGATCTGGTTGTTGAACAGCAGGATCTTCACATTGACGTTGCGGCGCAGCGCATGGATCAGGTGGTTGCCGCCGATCGAGAGCGCGTCGCCGTCGCCGGTCACGATCCACACGTCGAGGTCGGGCCGCGCGCAGGCGATGCCCGTGGCGACGGCAGGCGCACGCCCGTGGATCGCGTGGATCCCGTACGTGTTCATGTAGTAGACGAACCGGCCCGCGCACCCGATCCCCGTCACGAAGACGATCCGCTCGGGCGGGATCCCGAGCTCGGGCAGGAAACCCTGGACGGCCGCGAGGATCGCGTAGTCGCCGCAGCCGGGGCACCAGCGGACCTCCTGGTCCGAGGCGAAGTCCTTCTTGGTCAGCTGCACGTCGGGTGCCACGTCAGAGCCTCCTCACGATCTCTTCCTCCAGCTCGTGCGTGAGGATCGGCTGGCCCTGGACCTTGCAGAAGCTGTCGGCGTCCACGAGGAAGCGCGACCGCACGATCATTGCGAGCTGCCCGAGGTTCATCTCGGGAATCAGCACCTTGCGATAGGCGGTCAGCACCTCGCGGGTGTTGCGGGGCAGCGGGTTGACGTGCACGAGGTGAGCCGTCGCGACCTTGTGCCCAGCCTCGCGGGCGCGATTGGCGGCCGCCCGCACGACCCCGTACGTGGAGCCCCACCCGAGCACCAGCAGATCGGCCTCGCCGCTCGGGTCGTCGACCTCGAGCAGCGGAATGTCGGCCGCGATCCGCTCGATCTTGGCCTGGCGAAGGTGCGTCATGCGCTCGTGGTTCTCGGCGTCGTAGGAGATGTGGCCGGTCACATCCTCCTTCTCGAGCCCGCCGATCTGGTGCTGCAGCCCGGGCGTCCCGGGGAGGGCCCAGGGCCGAGCGAGGTTCTCGTCGCGAAGGTACGGCATGAAGCCGTCGTCGTGGTTGGGCGCCGTGGCAAAGCGCGGCTCGATCGTCGGCAGCGACTCGACGTCCGGGATGAGCCACGGCTCGGAGGAGTTCGCCAGGTACGTGTCCGAGAGCAGCGCCACCGGAGTCCGGTACTTCACCGCGATGCGGACCGCCTCCAACGCGCTCTCGAAGCACGAGCCGGGCGTGTACGCGGCCACGACGGGGATCGGCGACTCGCCGTGCCGGCCGTAGAGGACCGCGAGCAGGTCTGCCTGTTCGGTCTTCGTCGGCATCCCGGTCGAAGGGCCGGCGCGCATGACGTCGACCACCACCAGCGGCAGCTCGAGCGCCAGCGCGAGTCCGATCGTCTCCTGCTTCAGATCGAGGCCGGGCCCGCTCGTGCCGGTGACCCCGACCTGGCCGGCGAAAGAAGCGCCGAGCGCCATGCCCGCCGCGGCGATCTCGTCTTCGGCCTGCAGGGTCCGGACACCGAAGTTCTTTCGCTTGGAGAGCTCGTGCAGGAGCTCAGATGCCGGCGTGATCGGGTAGCTCGCGTAGAAGATCGGGAGCCCGCTCCGGACGCTCGCCGCGATCAGGCCCCACGCGAGCGCCGTCGCGCCCGTGATGTTCCGATAGGTCCCCGGCTTCGCCGGCGCGGGGCGGACCGCGTAGTGGTGGGCGAACAGCTCGGTGGTCTCGCCGAAGTTGTAGCCCGCCTTGAACGCGGACAGGTTCGCATCGAGGAGCTGCGCCTTGCCCGAGAAGCGCTGCTCGACCCAGTCGATCGTGACGTCGGTCGGGCGGCTGAACATCCACGAGAGCAGACCGAGCGCAAACATGTTCTTGCAGCGCTCCGCCTCCTTCTTCGTGAGCCCCACGTGCTCGGTCGCGCGCAGCGTCATCGAGGTCATCGGGACCTCGAACACCTGGTACCCGGAGAGCGTGCCGTCCTCGAGGGGATTCGCGGCGTACCCCGCCTTCTCCAGGTTGCGCTCCACGAAGGCGTCGGAGTTGACCACCAGCACCCCGCCCTTGTCGAGGGCCTTGATGTTCGCCTTGAGGGCCGCCGGATTGAGCGCGACCAGGACATTGGGCGAGTCGCCCGGCGTGACGATGTCGCGGGCCGCGAAATGAATCTGGAACGCGGAGACACCCGCGAGCGTCCCGGCCGGCGCGCGAATCTCGGCGGGGAAGTCGGGCAGCGTCACCAAGTCGTTGCCGAGGATGGCGGTCGCGTTGGTGAACCGGTCTCCGAGGAGTTGCATCCCGTCGCCGCTGTCCCCGGCGAACCGGATGACGACGCCTTCTTTCTCCTCGACAGTGTGTTCGATCCGTGTTGCCATGCCACTCCTGCGGGCTCGCGAACGCCTCGTTCCCTACTGTACGACGAAGCGGACGATTCACCGGATGGCATCGACCGGATGTCGCCGCGCCTTCACATCTCCCGCCCCACGGGGCTCACGGGGGGTAGCAACGATCGAAGCGAGGCAGCCGCGGCCCCCCGGCGTCGGGTGCGACACGTCGGTGGCGCCATCCGACGCCAGAAGAGCTGCCTAGTGGAACGAGTTGCCGCAGGCGCAGGAGCCCTGCGCGACCGGGTTGTCGATCGTGAACCCGGAGGCTTCGAGCGAGTCGACGAAGTCGATCGTCGCCTCGGACAGGTACGGGGCCGACATGCCGTCGACCACGACACGAACGCCATGCTGCTCGGCGGACTGGTCGCCGTCGCCTACCTGGTCGTC
>DASPTB010000184.1:0-3137 GCA_035623615.1 Actinomycetota bacterium | reverse complement strand
GTACTGCCCGAGGTGCGGCCGCTCGCTCGCCGTCGCCCGCCTGTACGTCGAGCTCGTCGAACGTGGCATGGACGAGCGCGACCTCCGTGCGATGCTCACCCGCGCCGGGTTCGAGCCCCCCGCGTAGCCGGCGACTTCTTCTTCGCGGCCGACGGTGTGCCTTGTTTCGCGCTTCCCCCGCGCTTGGTGGTGGACGTTCCGATCCCCTTCGCCGCGCGCTGGGCGGTCGACGTCGCCTTCGCCGGCGCTGCCCTTGTGCCCTTCTTTGCCGCGAGCTTCGCCTTCGCCGGCGTCTTCGCCCCCGTGTCGCCCCTCGCCGTGGGCTTCGCGGCCGACGTTCGCCCCGCCGCCGGCCTCGTGGCCGCCTCGGGAGCGGCCCTGGCCGCCCGCTCCAGTATCGCGTCCTCCGGAAGCTTGTCGGGGCGAAGCCCCTTGAACGACGGCGCGCGCAGCTTGAACGCGGACGTGATCTGCAGGAACTCCACCTCGCACACCAGCTCGGGCTTGACCCAGTGGGCGCCGCGCACCTTGGCGATCTCCGGGTCCTCGATCGGGGGGCGGTCGGTCTCGATCGCGCTCAACCGCTCCTGCAGGTCGGCGAGCATCCGGTCGGTGAACCCCGTCCCGACCTGGCCGACCCAGCGAAGGCCGCCGTCCACGTAGGCGCCGACGAGGAGCGCGCCGAACGACGAGCCGCGACCTCCCTGCCCGGGCGTCCAACCGAGGACGACGCAGTCCTGCCGGTTCAGGATCTTGATCTTCTTCCAGTCGGGCGTGCGCCGGCCCGGCGCGTACCGCGACGCGAGCCGTTTCGCGACCACGCCCTCCAGGCCGAGGCGCTTCGCCCCCGCGTAGAACTCGCGTCCCTTCTCCTCCACGCCGAACACGACCCGCATCCCCTTTCCCTCCACCACCACCTCCAGGAGGCGCTCGCGCCGCTCGGTCAACGGGCGACCCGTGAGGTCCGTGCCGTCGAGCCACAGCAGGTCGAACGCGAACAGCTCGACGGGAATGGTCTTGGCCGCGCGCTCGATCTCCGACGGGGACATGAGGTTCATCCGCTGCTGCAGGCGCTCGAATGACGGCCGGCCCTCCGCGTCGCCGGCGACGATCTCTCCGTCGACGAGCGCGTTCACGGCCACCACGCGCCGGAACAGGTTGCCGAGGTCGGGATACGAGCCGGTCTGGTCGCGGCCCGTCCGTGAGAAGAGGCGCACCTGCTGCCGGTCGAACGAGAGCAGCGTGCGGATGCCGTCGAGCTTCGGCTCGAAGAGCCAGCCCGCGCGGTCGAAGGGCTGCCCCCCCGGATCGGCGAGCATCGGCGACATCGCGGGCGGCGGCTCGGGGGGAATCACATCCGAGGCCTTGGCGAGCAGCACGAGCCAATCCGTCTTCGTCTTGATCAGGTGGAACTCGCCGGTATGGCGGCGGCCGTGCAATCGCACGCCCACCTTGTCGGTGGTCCACTCGAGCAGGTCGTACGTCCCGGCGTCCCAGATGCGCACCTCGCCGGCACCGTAGTGTCCCGAGGGGATCGTTCCCGCGAACGAGCCGTACTCCATTGGGTGGTCCTCCGTCTGCACGGCGAGGTGGCGCTCACCGTGTTCCCACGGCAGTCCTTTGGGAACTGCCCACGAAACGAGGACGCCGTCGCGCTCGAGCCGGAAGTCGTGGTGCAGGCGCGTCGCGTCGTGCCACTGGATGACGAAGGAGTTGCCGCCGGACGTCGGTCCGCCGCTCTCGGGCTCGGGCGTGCCCGAGTCGCCGAACGTCCGCTTGCGCAGGTACTCGCCGAGGTTCGGATCCTTCGAGCGCGCGATCGTCTCGTCGTCCTTCGAGCGCGACCGGCGGCGCGGCGGGTCGCCGGCCGGCCCCGGGGCCGTGGCCGTCGCGCGCTCGATCCCGAGCGCGGCGAGCGCCGGCGCGAGGTCCTGCGGCTCCTCGACCACCGCGCGGAACGGGTCGCCGACCGCGTGGATGCGTTCCCAGATCGTCGCGATGGTGAAGTCGATCGGCCGGATGGCGCCCGCGTCGACCTCTTCCCACGTGACGGGGGTCGAGACGGTGGCGCCCGGCTCGGGCCGCATCGACCACGCGGCGGAGATGTTCGCGCCGACGCGATTCATGTTGTGGTCGACGAACACCTTGCCAGTGCGCTTGCGCACCTCCCATTCCATGGTGACGTGGTCGGGATCGGCCTTGCGCATGAGCGACCCGAGCGCGCCGACCATCGCGCGCGTCTCCTCGTAGGAGAAACCGCGCTCGATCGGGACGTAGATCTGCATGCCCGTCGCGCCCGACGTCTTCGGGTAGGCGACGAGGCCGAGGCGATCGCAGGACACCTTGACGAGTCGCGCCACGGCGAGTACGTCGTCGTACGTCGCCGGTTCGAAGGGATCCAGGTCGAAGAAGACGTAGTCGGGTTCGTCGATCGACGCGCACCGCGAGTGCAGCGGGTGGAACTCGATGCATGCGAGGTTCGCCATGAACAGGAGCCCGGCGACGTCTTCGACCATGAGGTAGTTGATGACGTCGTGCTTCACCGGACCCCAACGCGAGTCCGGGCCGGATGTCGGCACGGGGCACCGGCCCATCCAGCCGGGCGTGTGCGACGGCGCCTCCTTCTCGTAGAAGAAGCCGCCGGAGAGCCCGTTCGGCATGCGCTTCATGGTGAGGGGGCGGCCCCGCAGGTAGGGGAGGATCTGCTCGGAGACGTTGTAGTAGAAGGCGATCAGGTCCCCCTTGGTGTAGCCCTCGTCGGGCCAGAACACCTTGTCGAGGTTCGACAGGCGGAGCTCGCGGCCGTCCGCCTCCATCCACCAGTGCTCACCCCGGCGCTCGGCTGGGAGCGGCGTGGGGAACTCGACCGTGAACGCGGGGCCTGAGCTGCGCTTCCTGGGCACGAGGCCCATCGTAGCCGCGCCCGGCATGTCGGCGGTGGGCGGTAGAATGTGGCTCCCGTGCCCGGGTTGGGTACGGCTTCCCTGGAGGTGATCTCAGGTGCCGAGGACGATGTGGAAGGGGGCCATCTCGTTCGGCCTCGTCTCCATCCCGATTCGCCTGTACCCGGCGACGGAGGAGAAGACCCTGCGGTTCAACCAGCTCCACGACGAGGACGGCGGACGCATCAAGTACGT
>DASPTB010000169.1:0-12051 GCA_035623615.1 Actinomycetota bacterium | reverse complement strand
CCGCCGGAGATCACCGGCCGCACCTCGACCTCGTCTGCCTCGTCGAGCCAGTCCTCGCGCGTCAACAGAGTCCGCTCGCGGATGACGAGGACGGTGTCGGGATCGACCGACAGCTCGGCGAGCACCTCGCGAACGCGGCGGGCGCCCGGGACGTCGACGTCACGGTCGGGATTGCGAAGCCGAACCCGCATGAGGGGTTCAGGCTACCGCAGGGGGGTGGCCGGCGAGGCCAGGGGGGTGGCCTCGCCGGCCTGATTCACGCTCAGCCGGCGGAGGGCAGGGGGTTCGTGCCGAGCGTGACTTCGACGATCCGGGACGACCCGTTCTGACCGACCACCTTCACGGCCACCCGGTCGCCCGGGTGCAGCGCACGGATGTCGGTGCCGAGGTCGTCCGGACCCTGGACGGTCTTGCCGTCGAATTCAACAATCACGTCGCCGGCGTGGATGCCGGCCTTCTGCGCGGGACCGTTCGGCGCCAGGGCGACCACGACGGCTCCGTGGCTGAGCGAGCTGCCGGTCATGACCTGGTCGATTGCCGCCGACGAGATGCCGAGGTACGCGACGGGGCCAGCGGGATTCCGCAGCGCCTCCTGCAGTACGGGCTTGGCGCCGTCGATGGCGATCGCGAAGCCGATGTTCTGCGCCTGGGAGTTGCCGGCCGTGTCGATCCCGATCACGTTGCCGTTCAGATCGATCAGCGGACCGCCCGAGTTCCCGGGGTTGATCGCAGCGTCGGTCTGCAGGGCGTCCTGGTACGTGCGCTGGCCCTGCGCCGAGTTCTCGTCCTGAACCTGGATGGTCCTCGCCGTCGAGGACAGGATTCCCGAGGTCACCGTCGGACCGCCGGGCAGCGCCAGCGCGTAGCCGATGGCGACGAGGCGCTCACCGACGACCGCGTTCGCCGAATCGCCGAGTGGCACGGTTGGCAGGGGCTCGTCGGCGGACACGCCCTGCAGCTGCAGGACCGCGAGGTCGCGGGCGTTGTCGCCGCCGATCACGCGTGCGGCGAAGACCTTGTTGCGGAGGTCGGCCGGCGCGGTGCTGTTGAAGCGCACCTGGATCCGGACGCCGCCCTCCACGACGTGATAGTTGGTGAGCACGATGCCGTCGGACCGCACCACGAATCCGGTCCCGATTCCCTTGCCGATCTGCGAGCCGCCGAACTGGCTCTGCTCGACCATGTTCGTCGTCACGTTCACGACGGCGGGCTCGACCTTGCGCACCGCCATCACGACGGGGTCGGTGTTCGGGTCGTAGGTCTGCGCGTACGGGCTCGGCGTGGGCACGTTGGGCAGGGGCGTCGACGCCACGGTACCGCTGGCGGGCGCGAGCCTCCCCGTGCACGCGGCCAGCGCGAGCGTCCCGGCTGCCAGGAGCCCCAGCAGCCCGATCGTCACGCGGCCCCCCCTGCGGCGGGTGAAGCCGCTCCGGCTTGGTTCGCTCATGCTCCCTCACGCTCCTTGGTCTCTCCGAAACCTGTGAGGACAGTACGAACCGTCTGTGAAAGGTCCCTGAGAGGTGTGCGGAGGTTGTGTTGCGGCCCTCGGCCGCATGCAGGGTCGGACGCCCGACCGACGGATCGGGCCGGGGCTCGACCCCCATCCGAAGGCCGACCGCACGATCACCCGGCGTATTCCCCGTTCGCGGGAGTCGAGAAATCCGCTGGCCGGGGACGCGAAAAACGATGTCCGGTTTGCCGACAACACCGTTGGGAAGGTGATGGACGTGGGCCAGCAGATCATGAACGCCGGAAGCGGCGGGTCGAACGCCAGCCAGAGCTGGCAACCCCTCAGCCGCGACACGCTGTTCCGGCAGGTCGGTCCGCTCATCGGAGGCACCCTCATGGGGCTCCTCGTCTTCGCGTTGCCGCACACGCCCGACGCAGACCTCGGGATCCTCCTGCGCGCCGCGATCCTCACGGCCGTCACCGTCACGGCCACCGCCGTACTTCCCTGGAACAGGCTCCCCACAGCGCTGCAGGCAGCGCCGCCGGTCCTCTACATGGTGGTCGCCTTCCTGTTGGGAGAAGCCACCGGCGGTGCCAGGTCCGTATACGAGCAGCTGGTTCTCCTCCCCGTCCTCTGGCTCGCCGTATACGGGTCCGCCCTGGAGCTCGCCCTCGGCCTCTTCGCCGTCGCCGCGGTGCTGACTCTCCCCGTGGCCATGCCGGGGGCGAGCCACCAGGACTGGATGCGGGCGGCCATCCTGATGATGGTCGCGATGATCCTCGCGTTCGCCGTCTACCGCCTGCTTCGCCAGATCCGGCAGCGCACGACGGGCGGCGCCTTGTGGCTGCTCGCGATGACCGACGAGCTGACGGGCATCGCGAACCGCCGGGCGTGGAACGAGCATCTCGCCCGGGCGCTTCAGGCCGGCGGGCCCGGATCGCCCGTCTGCGTGGCCGTCCTCGACGTGGACCACTTCAAGGAGTTCAACGACTCTCACGGGCACCAGGGCGGCGACCGGTTCCTGAAGGAGCTGACCGCGCTGTGGCGGGCCCGGCTGCGCGACTCGGACGTGCTCGCCCGGCTCGGGGGCGACGAGTTTGGGGTCCTGCTGCCGAGCTGTGCGATGACCACGGCCGAGCCGGTCGTCAGCCGCCTGTGCGCCGACCTCCCGGGCGGGAACACCTGCTCCGCCGGGCTCGTGGAGTGGGACGGACACGAAACGGCCGAGGCGCTCGTCGACCGCGCCGACGTCGCTCTGTACCGGGCGAAGGACGCAGGGCGCAACCGCGTCGTCGCAGGCGCGTAGCCGGGCGGAGACCCGGACGCTCGACGACCGCCGAGGCGTCCGGAGACGTCCTGCAGGCCGAGGCCACTGGTCGGGATAATGAACCGGTGGCCCGACCCACGCAGCGGGTCTCCCCCGCCCATCCATCCGATCCCCCATACGTGTCGTTCGCCCGGGCCGACTGGGCGCGGCTGCGGGCGAGCACGCCGCTGTCCCTGTCGGAGGACGACCTACGGGAGCTCCGGGGACGGAACGAGGTCGTCTCGCTCGACGAGGTCGCCGACGTCTACGTTCCGCTCTCCCGGCTCCTGAACCTGTCGGTGGCCGCAACACGGGGCCTGCACGAGGCGATGGCGGCGTTCCTCGGCGAGCCGGTCGCCGCGCCGTTCGTCGTCGGGCTGGCGGGCAGCGTGGCGGTCGGCAAGAGCACGATCGCCAGGATCCTGCAGCGCCTGCTGTCCCGATGGCCCGAGAGCCCTCGCGTCGACCTCGTGACCACCGACGGGTTCCTCCTGCCCAACAGGGTCCTGCGCGAGCGGGGACTCATGCAGCGCAAGGGGTTTCCCGAGAGCTACGATCGCCGTGCGCTCCTGCGGTTCGTGAGCGATGTCAAGGCCGGGCAGGCCGAGGTGTCGGCGCCCGTGTACTCGCACCTCGCCTACGACATCGTGCCCCGCGAGCGGCAGGTGGTGCGGCGGCCGGACATCCTCATCCTCGAGGGACTGAACGTGCTGCAGACTGGTTCGCTCCGCCCCGGCCGGGGTCAGCAGGCCTTCGTCTCCGACTTCTTCGATTTCTCGATCTATGTGGACGCAGACGAACGGGACGTGGAGCGCTGGTACGTGGACCGGTTCATGAACCTGCGCGAGACGGTCTTTCGCGATCCGGCGTCGTACTTCCGCCGCTACGCCGACCTCTCCGACGACGATGCCGAGGCGACGGCCCGCGAGATCTGGCACGACATCAACGGCGCGAACCTGCGGGAGAACATCGCCCCCACGCGCGAGCGCGCGCGGCTGATCCTGGAGAAGGGGCCCGACCACGCCGTCCGTCGCGTGCTGCTCCGGCGTCTTTGAAGCCCAGGTAGGCTGTCACGCATGCGGGAGCGGGTGAAGGTGCTGTTCATCATGGGTCACGGGTCGAGCGGCACGACGATCCTCGGCAACACGCTCGGCGAGGCCGAAGGGGTCTTCCACGCGGGCGAGCTGCGCACGATCTGGGCGGAGGGACTCGCCGGAACACAGACGTGCGGGTGCGGTCTGCCGTTGGCGGCCTGTCCCGTGTGGTCCGCGGTCGTTCGCGAAGGGTTCGGGCAGCTATCGGCAGGGGACGTCGCGCGCTTCGCGCGGATGCACCGCTGGACGATCCGGGTCCGAAACACCGGACGCATCCTGCGGGCCCAGCCGGGTAGACTGGACAAATGGCCTGCCCTGCAGACATATGCGGACGTCGCCACCAGGCTCTACTGCTCGATCGGCGCCGTGACGAGCGCGCGCGTGGTGGTCGACTCATCGAAGCGAACAGGAGACGCGGCGCTGCTGCGCCTGCTCCCCGACGTGAATCCCTATCTGCTGCACATCGTGCGGGACCCGCGCGCCGTCGCCTACTCGTGGAGCAACCGGTCGGCGGAGGCGCCGGGACAGCTCGCAACGGCCGGCGAGTGGCTGGCGTTCTCCGGCATCGGCGAAGCTGTCAAGTGGCGGCTCGGCCCGGGCAGGTCGCTGCTCGTCCGTCACGAGGACTTCGTGCGCGCGCCGGGGCCGACCGTCGAGCGGATCCTGCGCTTCGTCGGCGAAACGGGGGCCACCATTCCCATGACGGGCGAGGGCTCGGTGGACTTCGGCGAGAACCACACGGTGGCCGGGCACTGGAGCAGGTTCAACCGGGGCCCGACCGACATCCGCCTCGCGACGGACTGGCGCTCGAAACAGCGCCCGGCGGACCGCCGTCTCGTCACCGCCGTGACCTTTCCGCTCCTCCCCCGCTACGGGTACCCGATCCTGACGCCGCGCTGACCGCCAGGCAGTTCCGGCGCAGGCGTCACATCACGTTGAAGGTTTCGGCCACCTCGATGCTCCCGCCGCTCTGCACGATCGGGCAACTCTTCGCCGCTTCGGCCGCGGCGTCGATGTCACTCACGTCGATGATCGTGTAGCCGCTGACGGGATTGGCGCCGCCTCCGGCGCTGACCGAACCATCGGCACCGACCGTCTTCGTCTGGCCGATCGGGTTGCCGGGGTCGACGACCGAGGCGCCGAGCTTCCCGTACCACTCTCCCCAGGCGGCGAGCACCTGGGCCTGCTCCTCCTCCGTCTCGGGCATGCCACCACCGTGGTATGCGAGCAGGAACTTCGCCATCGTCTCCCCTTCCTTCGTGGCCGTGCGGCCACGACTCACGGGCGAGTCGCCCCCAGGATCGACCCGCGCCCGATCCGACTCTATCCGCGGGGGCTGACAATCGCATCCGACGCTCCCGCAAGGGGATCCGGCCCTCGGAACCGAGGATCGAACCGGAGACGGTAGGATCTGCCGCCATGCCGGACCTGTACGACCGCCTCCCCAAGGTGGAGCTGCACTGCCACCTCGAAGGAACCATGCGCCCCGCGACCGTCGCGGAACTGGCGGCCAAGAACGGCCGGGAACTCCCGGCGGAACGCGTCGAGGATCTGTACACCTACGACTCGCTCAACGGCTTCCTCGAGATCTTCTGGTTCGTGCAGGAGCTCCTCCAGGATCCGGGCGACTGGGAGCGAGCCGCCTACGAGTCGGTCGCCGACGCCGCGCCGCACGGACTGCGCTACCGGGAGGCGTTCTTCACGCCCACCCGCCATCTGCGAGCGGGACAGGACCTCGGCGGGATCGTCGCCGGGCTGACGCGGGGCCTCGAGGCCGCTGAGTCCGAGACCGGCATCCGGTGCATGCTCATCTGCGACCTGGATCGGGCGTACGGCGCGGAGACCGGCCTGGCGCTCGCGGAGGAGCTGGGCGCGCTGCGCCGGGCGGGGCTCGCGGACCGCGTCATCGGTCTCGGGATGGACTCGACGGAGCTCGGCGTCGACGCCGCGTCGTTCCGGCCCGCGTATGAGGTGGCGCGCTCGGTCGGGCTCCGCCGAACCGCGCACGCCGGAGAGGACACCGGTCCAGACAACATCGAAACGGTGCTCGGCGTCCTGGGGGTCGAGCGAGTCGACCACGGGCTCTCCATCCTGGACGACCCGGCGTTGACCGCCCGTGTGGCGGACGAGCGCATCCCGCTCGACGTGTGCCCGAACAGCAACATCCTGATCGCCAACAAGTTCGAAACCCTCGCCGAGCATCCGTATCGGCAGATGCGCGAGGCGGGGCTGCTCGCCACGCTGAACACAGACGATCCGTCGATGACCGACCTCGATCTCGGCAAGGAGTATCGAACGGTCGCTGCGGCTTTCGGGTTGTCGTTCGACGACGTGGCGGCTATCTCCCTGGACGGCGTGGAGGCCGCGTGGATGGACGACGGAGACCGGCGGACGCTCAGGGCCGAGTTCGAGGCGGAGATCAGCGCGCTTCGGCCGGCCGAAGGCGCTCCCAGCGCTCCCGGCCTGCCCGGCTGAGAAGGCCCGGCTGGGCACCTCAGACTGTTCGGCTTGCCGAACGAGCCCGAGAACGAAGGCCGCTCCCGGCGGTCAAGACGCGCCCGTGACGCTCCGATGAGGCTCATGAGCGATCCGGCTCGGGAAGGTCCACCAGGAAGCGTCGGAACCGATGGATTCGCGACAGCGGAGAACTCTACGTCTCGGGGCGGTCTCGCTTCTCGCCGCGCTCTCGTTCGCGGCGGGCCTGATCGGGACGACGCCGGCTGCGACCGCGGAGGCTCCGGCGGCCGTCACCTTCTCGCTCGCGACCACCTGGACGGTGCCGGGCAGGTGCGTCGAGGCCACGGTCACCGTGACGCCCGACAAGGCCGGCCAGACGGTGACGATTCAGCACCTCGTCTCCGGCTCGTGGATACCTCTAACGAGCGCCACACTCGATGGGGACTCGGCGCTGTCGGTCCCCCTCTGCTTCGGCTGGGCGTGGATGGGAACCTTCCCGCTTCGCGCGTCATGGCCCACCGACGGCGTGAGCGCCGGCGCCACGAGTCCGCCGAGGAGCCTCACGATCCGGCGCGCGATCTGGATGCGAAGCATCGACGCGGCCGCAGCGGGGCGATCCATGTCGGTGACGGTCGCCGACGACGGGATGTTCGTCTACCGGCGAGCCGACACGATCCCACGTGCTCCCGCGTCCAACGAGAAGCTCCTGCTTTCGATGGCGGCGCTGAAGGACCTCGGGCCCGACCGCCAGATCGTCACCCGTGCGGCAGCACCGAGCGTGACCGACAATGTGGTCGACGGCAACCTCTGGATTCTCGGCGGCGGCGACCCGGCCGTGACGACCGCGCGAATCGACACGCTCGCAGATCACGTCAAGGCCGCGGGTATAAGCGCGATCAGCGGCCGCGTCATGGGGAGCTTGGGCTATTTCTCGCACGGCTGGTGGGCGTACGGATGGAAGGCGGACTTTCCGAGAGACGAGGTCGCCCTGCCAACCGCGCTCGCGTTCAACGGCAACGCGGTCCAAGGCGTTCACATCCGCAATCCCGAGTACCGAGCCGCCGTCGCCCTCACCGCGCGCTTGCGTGCGATCGGCGTACACGTGGCCGGCAAGCCGGGAGCCTCCTGGCCTGGCGTGCCGCTGCAGACCGTCGCAACGATCAGCTCCGCACCGATCAGCGAGCTCCTTCGCTGGATCGACGTTCCCTCCTGGAACTTCGGAGCCGAGACGCTCGGCAAACTGCTGGGGGCGGTACGCTACGGAGCTCCAGGGACGATCGCGAAGGGGGCGGCCGCGATCCGCGCGTTCGTGACAGCCCACAGAGTTCGTGACTCCGCCTACGACTCCTCGGGTCTCTCGTATGCCGATCGAATCACCACGCTCGGAATGGTTCGCCTGCTGATCGATTCGGAGTCCTCTCCGTGGATCACCTCTCTGCGCGCGGCGCTTCCTCTTCCGGGTCAGGGCACGCTGACCGGCCGCCTCGCCGGCCTCCGGGTACGCGCCAAGACCGGGACCCTGGCGTACGAGAGCGCGTTGTCCGGCTGGGTGTGGGTGAACTCCGAGGAGCGCTGGGCCGAGTTTTCCATCCTTTCCACCGGCTACACCCCCGTGCTCAAGCACATCGAGGACCGCATCGTTCGCCTCATCGCCACCCACCCGGCCTGATCGCGACCCAACTCGCCTGCCGCGCGTCACCCGCCTCCGCACTGTCTTCAGCGGGCGCGAGCTCCAGCGGCGGCGCGGGGCCCAAACGGTACCTGCTTCCGTCGGGGCGGAACCATGCCGCATCTCCGTTCGGCTGCAGCCGAATCGACCATCCGTACTCATGAACCAGGCGATGGTGGAACGAGCAGACGAGAAGGAGGTTGTCGAGATCGGTCGGTCCTCCCCGCGACCACCAGCGGACGTGATGGGCGTTCGCGAACGACCGGGTTCCGCATCCTGGGAACCTGCAGCCAGGATCCCTGTGCCGAAGCTGGCGCATCATCCACGGTGAGGGTTCACGACGCATACGGCCAATCCGAACTGGATTTCCTGCCTCGTCCTCGATAACGAGCTGGACCCGCCCCGAGCACATCAGCCGGTGAACGGTCTCGGGGTGAGCGATGCCGCCCTCCTCGATCTCGGATCCCTCTCCAGCCGCCAGAGCCTGCAACGAAGTGTGCACGACCACGGTGGAGCGATCGCTGTCCGGGTCACGAGCGAGACCTCCCGCCGCGAGCGCGACCAGCGCATCCGCTCGGCGGGCGTCGATGCCCCACTCGTCCTCCTCGCCGGGCATGACCGGGACACGCTCGGCGCCGCGATTGACCGCGCGAATCAGCGTCATGCCTCGCGAGGCCGGCAGATCCGCGGTCACGCAGACTCGCCTGCCGTCGTCGTAAAACCACCACGAGCACGAGCGGGACTCCTCGGTGGAACGCACGTCGTCGAGTGACCGGCGCTCAGCGCGTTCCGCCCGTCGGCGAATGGCTCCACTCGAGACGCTGCGCGCCCACCGAATCAGCTCGGCCTCGGTCTCCGGCGTCGCGAGCCGCGTCAGCTCGACGACCTTGTCCGGCCCCAGCTCGCCGGACCGCAGAGCGGTAGCGATGGCGGGAAGTCCTTCGAGGCCGTGCGCGGCGGCAATCCACCTCTGCGCCTTCCAGTTCGAGATCCCGTACCGCATCGCGAGCCAGTGCGCCAGGTCGCGAGCACCCGCGTCGCGCCAGCCGTCGCACCGATCCATCTCGGCAATCAGCCGGAACATCCCCAGCTGCGCCTCACACATGCGCGCATGCTCGGAATCGAGCAGGTGACTCAGTTCTTCGCCTGATTCGACGTGCATCCCGGACCTCGCATGGTCGCGGGGAAGGTTCGCTCACCATACCGAACACGCGTTCGCTTGTCAGCGACAGACGTCACACCTGAGCAGGGATTTCTCGGCGGACGCGAGCTCTGTTGAAGGACCGCTCCCAGCGTGGGGTCGGACGTGACCCTAGCTAGATTCCTCCAGGAACTCTCGCCGGCGGGGGAGAGCGAGTGTGCGTGTCGGAGGGGGGATTTGAACCCCCACGGGCTATTCGCCCACTAGGCCCTCAACCTAGCGCGTCTGCCTAATTCCGCCACTCCGACGCGAGCGTGATTATAGGCCGGGCACCGGACCGGACGGGCCGGGCGGTCGCGACCCTAGACCCCCCACTTCCAGGCGAGCCAGAAGCAGCTGAAGAAGAAGAGGATTGCCGTCACGACCGTGATCTGGTCCAGCCGGCGCTCCATCGACGTCCCTCCCGACAGCGTGTTCATGCCTCCGAACATGTCGGAGAGGCCGCCTCCCTTCCCCGAGTGCAGGAGGACGAAGACGATCAGGAACAGGGACGACAGGACGTTGAGGATCAGCGCGATGACGATCACGGCATCAGCATTGTACCCGGACTACCCACCCTCCCCCACCGCGGCCGAGGCCATGATGGCCCGATCCTCCAGCGGGAAGTGGCAGGCGGCGACCTGGCCCGGGTGGTGCGGCACCAGTTCGGGTTCCTTCTCCGAGCAGATCGGCAGCTGGGCCCGAGGGCATCGGGGGTGGAAGCGGCACCCCGAAGGCGGGTTGATCGGCGAGGGAACATCGCCCTCCAGGATGATCCGCCGCTTCGCCGAGGCCAGGTCGGGGTCGGGAACCGGCACGGCCGAGAGCAGCGCGCCCGTGTAGGGGTGCTTCGGGTTCCGGTACAACGTGTCTCCGGGAGCCATCTCCACGATCTTGCCGAGGTACATGACCGCCACGCGGTCGGACACGTGCTTGACCACCGACAGGTCGTGGGCGATGAACAGGTACGTCAGGTTGAACTCCTGCTGCAGGTCCTCCAGCAGGTTGAGGATCTGCGCCTGGATGGACACGTCGAGCGCTGAGACCGGCTCGTCGCAGATGATGAGCTTCGGCTTCAGCGCGAGCGCGCGGGCCACCCCAATCCGCTGACGCTGCCCGCCCGAGAACTCGTGCGGATACCGGTTGTAGTGCTCCGGGTTCAGCCCGACGAGCTCCATCAGCTGCTGGACCTCGCCCTTGATCTTGCCCCGGTCGACCGTCTTGTGGATGCGGAACGGCTCTCCGATGATCGACCCGACGGTCTTGCGCGTGTTCAGCGACGCGTACGGGTCCTGGAAGATCATCTGCATCTCGCGGCGGAGCGGGCGCATCTTGGCGCGCGAGAACCTGTCGTAGCGCTGGCCGTCGAACGCCAGCTCACCGGACGTCGGGTCGTACAGCTTCATGATGACCCGCGCCAGTGTGGACTTGCCGCAGCCGGTCTCTCCCACCAGGCCGACGGTCTCCCCCGGATAGACCTCGAGGCTGACGCCGTCGACGGCGTGGACGTTCCCGATCGTCTTCTGGATCAGGATGCCGCGTCGGATGGGAAAGTACTTCTTGATGTTCGAGATCTTGATCAGGGGGGTCCGGCCGTCACCCTTGGTTCCGTTACCCGATTCCACGGTCTGCACGCTCATGCTTTCTGCGCGACCTCCTCCCGGAAGATGCGCTCCTTCTCCGCGAGGGAGAGGTGACACGCCGACGCATGGTGGCCGTTGCTGGGAATGAGCTCGGGGACCTCACGCTTGCAGACGTCCATGATGTACGGGCACCGCGGATGGAACGCGCACCCGGAGGGGACGTAGATCAACGAAGGCGGCAGGCCCTTGATGGGCTGGAGCCGGTCCGTCTCCTGGTCCATCCGGGCGATCGACTGGAGCAGACCCCACGCGTAGGGGTGCTGCGCGTGGTAGTAGATGTCGCGCGCGTCGCCGGTCTCCACGATGCGCCCCGCGTACATGACCTGGATCTCGTCGCAGTGCTCCGCGACGACGCCGAGGTCGTGGGTGATGATCACGACGGCCGCGTTGAACTCCTCCCGCAGCCGGTCGATCAAGTCCAGGATCTGCGCCTGCACCGTGACGTCCAGTGCGGTGGTCGGTTCGTCAGCGATCAGCAAGTCGGGGTTGAGCACGAGCGCCATCGCGATCATCGCGCGCTGGCGCATGCCGCCCGAGTACTCGTGGGGGTACTGCTTCGCGCGCTCGTCGGGACGCGGGATGCCGACCCTGCGGAGCATGTCGATGGCCAGATCCATCGCATCCTTCTTCGAGAGGTCCTGGTGCGAGCGGACCGCCTCCACGATCTGGTCGCCGACCTTGTAGAAGGGGTGCAGCGAGCTCATGGGGTCCTGGAAGACCATTCCCATCTTGCTGCCCCGGATCGTGCGCATCTCGTCCGGCGGGAGCTTCAGGAGATCCTGGCCCTCGAAGATGACCTCACCCTCGATCAGCGCCTGCTCATTGGTAATGAGCCCCATCGTGGTGAGCATCGACACGCTCTTCCCGGAGCCCGATTCGCCCACGATCCCGAGGGTCTGGCCCGGGAACACCTGGAACGAGACGCCGTCGACCGCCTTTACGATCCCGTCGTCGGTCGGAAACCGAACCTTCAGGTTCTTGACCTCGAGCAACGGCTCGGCCAACGGTCAACTCCCCCGGCGCGAGCACGGTGTCCCGGTGACTCCGTGCGATTCGAGGCCCAGTGTAGCGGCCTTCCCGGCGGTCCTCGTCACGTATACCTGACCCGGGGGTCGAGGAACGCGTAGACGACGTCCACGACGAGGTTCGCGACGACGATGAAGAACGCGCCGACGATGGTGACCCCCATGACCGCCGGGAAGTCGTCGGAGTACAGCGAGTTGAGCGCGTACTGCCCGAGACCCGGCAGTTG
>DASPTB010000167.1:0-16832 GCA_035623615.1 Actinomycetota bacterium | reverse complement strand
AGGAGGTCGCCCTCCTCGGCGAGATCGCCCAGGTGATGCGCGACGCATCGATCTGCGGCCTCGGGCAAACGGCGGCGAGCGCGGTGCAGTCGGCGATCGCGCGGCTCGGCGTGTTCGACGGCGCCGCGTCGGGAGGCTCCTCGTGAGCCGCGTCATGATGGATCCCCCGAAGCGCATCGTGGAACTGACGATCGACGGCGAGACCGTGCGCGTCCCGGAGGGCACGACGATCCTCGAGGCCTGCCGCGCGCGGGAAATCGACACGCCGACGCTGTGCTACCTCGAGAACCTGACGCCGGTGAACGTCTGCCGGGTGTGCGTCGTCGAGGTGGAGAACTCGCGCGTCCTCGTGCCCGCATGCTCGCGCAGGGTCGAGGCCGGGATGAACGTCAAGACCGACAGCGAGCGGGTCAAGCTCAGCCGCCGGATGGTGCTGGAGTTCCTCGGCTCGTCCGTCGACCTCGAGCTGACCTCGCCCGACGTGAAGCGCTGGGTCGCCGAGTACGCGGCCGAGCCCGGGCGGTACGGGCCTCGCTCGGAGCCCGACGAGGCCGGGGAGCGCGACGGGCGCCGCGCCGGCCACCACCACGAGCCCGACGGCGCAACCACCGAGACGGTCGAGCAGCCCGTGAAGGTCGACAACGACCTGTACGTTCGCGACTACTCGCGGTGCATCCTCTGCTACAAGTGCGTCGAGGCGTGCGGCGTCGACGCGCAGAACACGTTCGCGATCGCGGTCGCCGGCCGCGGCTTCGACGCCCGGATCTCGACCGAGTTCGCCACACCGCTCCCCGACTCGGCCTGCGTCTACTGCGGCAACTGCATCGGCGTCTGCCCCACCGGCGCGCTCATGTTCAAGTCCGAGCACGACATGCGCGAGGCGGGGACGTGGAACGAGGACGACCAGACGGTCACCCAGACGATCTGCCCGTACTGCGGCGTCGGGTGCAACCTCGAGCTGCACGTCCAGGACGGCGACATCGTCAAGGTCACCTCGCCGATGGACCACGAGGTCACGAACGGTCACCTGTGCATCAAGGGGCGGTTCGGCTGGCAGTTCGTTCAGAACCGCGGGGGAGCCACGGACGCGGGCCGGGAGCGCGGTACGCTCGCAGAGTGAGCGGCTGGCGCATCGCCCGGATCGGAGGCATCGACGTTCGCGTCGACCCGTCGTTCCTACTGATCGCTCTGCTCATCACGAGCAGTCTTTGGACGACCTTCGCCGACCCGTTCCGCTACCCGCGACTCACCAGCCTGCAGATCGTCGCCCTGGCGGCGCTGTCGGCGTTCCTCTTCTTCCTGTCGATCCTCGGGCACGAGCTGGCGCACGCGGGCATGTCGCGGCTCCTGGGAATCCCCGTCCTCGGCATCGTGCTGTACATGCTCGGCGGCGCGACGTACATGTCGACGGAGGGGCGGCGGCCCTCCGACGAGTTCCTCACGACGGTGGTCGGGCCTCTCACGAGCGCGGCGATCGGCGGCCTGTTCCTGGTCGGCCACGCGACGCTGCACCTGCCCGACGCGCTGGCCTTGATCTTCGACTACCTCGGGCGGCTGAACATCTTCCTGGCGATCTTCAACGTGCTCCCGAGCTTCCCCCTGGACGGCGGGAGGCTTCTGCGCTCGGCCGTGTGGCAAGTCACGGGCGACGAGGCCGGCGCGACGCTCGTCGCCGCGCGGACCGGCCAGGTGATCAGCGGGCTGATGATCGCGTTCACCGCCTACCGGATCGGCGTCGACCAGGATCTGAGCTCGCTCTGGCTCGGGCTGATCGGGTTCATGCTGTTCGCCGGCGCCGCGCGGACCGTTCAGGACGCGCGACGCCAGCGCGCGCTCAAGTCGGCGACGGCGGCGCAGGTGATGAGCCCGCCGCCGCCGGCGATCCCGGCCGACCTGCCACTGGGCGACGCCCTCGCCCGATACCTGGACGGCCACGAGGGCGAGGCGTTCCCGGTGACGCGGGACGGGACGGTCGTCGGGTTCGTCTCGCTGACGACGGCGCGGGGCGTCCCGTCCGACCGGCCGGTCAGCGAGGCGACCGTGCCGCCCGGCGCGATCGCGGTCGCCGGCTCGGCGGAGATGATGACCTCGATCGTGAACCGGCTCGGTCAGCGCGACGTCGCAGCCGTGCTGGTGATGGACGGGGGGAAGCTCGTCGGCATCATCGAGCCGGCCGACGTGAACAGGTTCCTGGCGAACGCGGGGCGCGAGCAGCGGTGAAGTGAGGGGGGGTCGGTTCGCGCTCGCTCTAGGGCGCGAACTTGTACAGGTGCCCGTCCCACGAGCCGACGTACAGGGCGCCGTTCGCGACCGTCGGCGCCGCGAAGATGTAATCGCCGATCGTGGACGCGCTGTTCCACAGGGGGGCCCCGGTGGCCGCGTTGAACGCGAGCTCCTGGTCCCCGCCGCCGTCGCCGTAGTAGACGACGCCGTTCGCGACCGTCGGCGGACTCACTGAGATCTCGTAGCCGAGGTTGGCCGGGGCCGACCAGACCGGTGTCGGGTTCAGCCCGCAGTCGCCCTGGATCCCGAACGCGGTCAGACCCTGCGTGTACAACGGGTCGCCGTGCCCGTCGACGTCGCTCGAGTCGGACGAGCTGGTGACGTACACCAGGTTCGTCTTCGGGTCGTACGCGGGGATGGAGTTGAACTGCCAGTCGTTCACGTCGCCGACCTGCAGCCGCTGAGGCGCGACGGTGCCGATGCTGTCGGCGTGGTAGACGAGCAGGACGCCCGTCTTGTTCTCGACGGCGACCTCGAGCGGGCAGCCGGGCGGCTGGAACAGCAGCGGCGAGGCGCCGAAGTCGACGTCGCCGCCGGTGAGCGGCGGCTTGTCGATGGCTTCCCTGACGAGGGAGGACGACAGGCGCACGACCGCGTCGGCACTCGCGAGGTCTTCCGGGCTGGCGAGGGCGTTGCCCGTCGCGGTGTACACGTTGCCGGAAGAGTCGACCGACACGCCGCCCTGGCCCCAGATGCCTCCGCCGCTCGGGCCGTGCGTCCCGTCGACGTACCACGTGTGGATCCGGGTGTGGGCCGAGATCGAGAACTCCTCGATCCGGCCGTGGTAGGGAGCCACGTCGCAGTAGCTCGCGGTCTCGACGTACAAATCGTTGCCCACCCGGGTCAGGGCGCTGTAGACGTGCTCGAGGCCCGGATGCGTGGTGACGACCTGCGGCCAGCCCTTCACCGTCTTTCCGGTGGCGAGGGCGAGCGAATAGAGCTTGCCGTTGTTCCCGGCGACGTAGACGCGGCCGGCGCTCGAGTCGACATCCACGGTGCCGCTCACGCCGTACTCGCCGTTCGGCAGGTCGCTGCAACCCGTGTCCTGCTTTCCGAGGAACCGCTTCCAAACGACGGCCCCGGTGAGCGCCCGGAACGCGTAGAGCGTGCCGTTCTCGCTGCCGGTGATGACGAGCGTGTCGACTCTCGATCCCTCGCGCACGCCCGGGACGACCATCGGCTGGGAGATCGTCACCCCGCCGAGCGGCGCGCTCCACACCTTGTGCAGGGACGGCGCGTTCGCGGGTCCAAGGGTCGTCTCGTTCGCGTCGTAGCCGCCCCGATGGTTGCCGTAGCCGTAGGTGAGGACCGGGTACGCGGCAGCCTGCGCCGCGCCTGCCGCGAGGGCCGTGAGCGAGACCGCCAGTCCGAGCGAGGCGAGGAGACGGGGCGGTCGGGGAAACGGTGGCACGATCAAGGCATCGGCATTCGAGTGGACTTATTTGAGCGGCCCTGCGTCCCGCCCCGTTCGATCAGCGTGAGCTCTGATCACCCGGCCGGGGCGGGTCACTCGGCGGCCAGGAACTGCCGTCCCGCGTCGCAGAACGAGAGGAAGTCGCACCACCGGCACATGTCGTTCGGCGCCGGCTCGAACGCCCCGTCGGCGATCCCTTGGAGCCACGCCGAGACCCGCGCACGAACCTCGCCGAGGTCGCCCGCGGCCCGGCGCGTCTCCTCATCGGTTGCGAGGTAGAAGTACGTGAGCATCAGGTCCTCCGGACGTTTGCCGAAGACGTCAACGCAAGCGAGCGCATAGACGTCGAGCTGGATGTCCGCGGTCAGATCGCCTTCGCGCGGCGGCCGGCCGGTCTTGTAGTCGACGACCTCCCACGGCCCGTCGGGCGTGCCGAACACCGCGTCGATCCGCCCGCTCACGACGTGCCCGTCGACGCGCAGCAGGAACGGCCGCTCCGCGTACAGGGGCGGCGCGGTCGCGAACCGGCTCGCGAGGAAGATGTCGCGAAGGCGCTCCTCCTTGCCGGGCTCGCCCGTCAGTTCCTCGGGCGAGAGGTCGGGAAGCTCGTCCAGCTCGAAGAGCGCCTCCTGACCTGCCGAGCGCCGCTCGATCCACGCGTGGACCCTGGTGCCGAGCCGCGCGGCGGGACCGCTGAACCGCGGCAGGGGACGAACGGTGGACCAGTAGAAGCGCTTCGGGCAGCGCGCGTACTCGATGACGCCTCCGACCGAGACGGTCGCGGGGCGCACCGGTGCCTCGCCGGCGCGCTCCGCGCGCTCGAGCAGGTGCGCCGCCAGCTCGCGGCGGCGGCCGGCCTCTTCCTCGAACAGCCGCCGGTCGGCGTCGCCGAGACGGTCGGCGGCCGCGGACGGCACAGCCGGGTCCGCGGCCGCATCCAGCGCGGCGCGCCGCCATCCCTGCGGAAACAGCTCGCTCGCGTCGTCCGGCCGGGCCGGCCCTGGCCAGTCGCGGACGAACCGCTCGCGGTACCCGACGAGGGGGTTCTCCTCCGCCGCGTCCTCGCCGCGGTCGACGCGCGCCAGGCCGGTCGACTCGCCCCAGTCGGCGAGCTCCTCGAAGAATGTTCCCGGCGCCTTGGGCGAGGACACGTCGTCGCCGTACCAGTGCGCGGCGGTCGCGAAGAGGCGCCGCCGCGCCCGCGTGAGCGCGACGTAACAGAGCCGCCGTTCCTCGAACATCTCTTGCTCCTTGAGCGCCGTCCGGAACGCGGTGAGGTTCCCCTTGAACGCCGGCAGGATCGCGGCATCGCCGCGCAGCTCGAAGTCCATGGACTTGCCGCGCTCGGCCGGGTTGTGCTGGATGGTGAGGTCGGGCAGGATGCCCGTCGCCAGGCCCGGGACGAACACCGCGTCGAACTCGAGCCCCTTCGCCTGGTGGATGGTCATGACCTTGACCGAGTCGTCCTCGCTCGGCTGTACGGGCGCGAGCTCCTGCTTGTCGGCCGCCTCGACGAGATCGATGAAGTCGAGGAACGCGCGAAGGGTCGTCTCGCCCTCGAGCGGCGCGAAGGCAACCGCCTCGTCGAGGAACGCCGCGAGGTTGCGCCGGACGGTCTGAGCGCGCGCGGCGTCTGCGCCCGCGTCGAGTTCCGCCTGCATGCCCGAGCGCCGGACGACCTCCGCGAGGAACTCGGCCACCGGCCGCCGGGCTTCGACTCGCATCGACGCGAGCTCGTCGCGAAACTGCTCCAGGCGGGCGCGGCCCTCCTCAGAGAGGCCCTCGGTCTCGTCGAGGTGCTCGAGGGCCTCGGCGAACAGGTACGGTGCCGCCTCGCGCTCGTCCTCCTGCCGCAGCACGTAATTGTGGTCCTTCGCCCACGCTGCCACGCGGGCCAGATCCTTGAACCCCACGCGATACCTGGGCCCCAACAGGATCCGGGCGAGGCTCACGCCGGCGCCTGGGTCGGCGACGGCCCGCGCGTACGCGAGCACCTCCGCGACCTCGGGCATCTTGACGAGGCCCGAGAGCCCGACGAACTCGGCAGGGACGCCCGCCTCGGCGAGCGCGTGCTGCATCGGCGTGAACAGCCGGCTCTTGCGGCAGAGGATCGCCACGCTCCCCCACCGAGCTCCCCCCGCGTGAAGGGCGACGATGCGCCCGGCGATCCACGACGCTTCCTCCCATTCGTCAGGGAACCTGACGATCTCCACCTCGCCCTCGCCGTTCGCGGGCCACGGCTCGAGGTGCTTGGAAGGATCGGGCCGCTGCGCCTCGGGAAGCGGATCGATGATCGTGTCGGCGGCCTGCAGGATCCGGCTTCCCGACCGGAAGTTCGTGAACAGCGGCAGACGATCGGCCGGCGACCCGTCGGCCCGCGGAAACATGTCGCGGAACTGGAGCAGGTTGAAAAGGCTCGCGCCGCGCCACGCGTAGATGTTCTGGTCGGGGTCGCCGACGGCCGTCACGGGGAACCCGCCGCCGAACACCGACGCGATGAGGGCGGCCTGCGCCACGTTCGTGTCCTGGAACTCGTCGAGCAGCGCCGCCCCGAACCGCGCCCGGTAGTCGGCGGCCACCTCGGGATGCTCGCGGAGCACGCGAAGCGCGAGCGCGATCTGGTCGCCGAAGTCGATGGCACCGAGGTCACGCTTCAACCGCCGGTAACGGGCCACGGCCTCGGCGAGCTCGATGCGCTCCAGCGCGGCCTGATACGCGCGATCGCTCCGCCCGAACGTCTGCAGCACGTCGAGCCGCTCCCGGCAGAACGCCACGATCTGCTCCGGCTCGACCAGGTGGTTCGACGCCTGCTCGGACAGCTCGAGGATCTTGGCGACGAGCGAGGGCTGCCACTCGGCCGGCGCGTGCTCGAACACCATCTCGTCGAGCACCCGGGCGCACAGCTGCGCGCGCCCCGCGTTCGACAGAATCCGCTGGCCGGGCTCGACGCCGGCGAGCAGGCCGTGGCGATCGAGGATCTCCGCGGCGAACCCGTGATAGTTGAGGATCGTCGGCTCCTCGCCGTCGGGAAGCTCGAGCGACGAGAGCGCCCGCCGAACTCGGAGGATCAGGTTCTCGGTCGCCATGTTCGTGAAGGTCAGACACAGCACGTCACCGGGCAAGACGCCCTTGTGCGTGGCCCCCATCCGGCCGAGCGCGACCAGCGCCAGGTAGACGATGCGGGCCGCCATCACCGAGGTCTTCCCCGATCCGGCGCCGGCGACGATCACCGACGGCTCGAGCGGCGCGGCGATCGCGGCCCACTGCTCGGGCGTCGGGCGGTCGCCCATCGCGACGAGGATCTCCTCGGGAACGGCCAGCTCCACGCTGCTCACGTCGCGGTCTCCAGCGGCACCGGGTCGCGGCCCTCGGGGAACATCGGACAGAGCGGCTTGAACCGGCAGTGGAAGCAGTTCGCGGCCGGGCTTGGGCGGTAGTTCTCGGTGGACTCCAGTTCGCGGACGCGGTGGACGAGCCCAAGCAGCCGCTCGCGCATGCCGGCGCGGTACTCTCCCGCCGCCGACGGCGTCAGCGGCAGCTGCGCGCGCGATATCGCTCCGCGCGAGCGTTCCTTGAGGAACGCGAGCTCGACGGCCTTGACGGGAAGGAAGCGCGCGAGCTCGGGGACCTCGTTCAGCGCGAGGTAGTAGATCCCGAGCTGCAGGTTCTCTTCGGGGGGCGCCGTGTTCGCCTTCTTCCCCGTCTTGTAGTCGGTGATGATCGTGCCGCCGGTCTGCACGGCGCCGACGCGGTCGATGTAGCCGCTCACCGTCGCGCCGTCGAACGCGAACTCGAAGCGCTGTTCCCGGGCGAGCGCGGGGTGATCGCCGTACTCGCGCGCCCACGCCGGCAGCATGCGCCGGGTCACCGCGCCGCGGAACGCCTCGGACACGGCCTTCGAGGGGAACTCCTGCGGACGCCACCGCGCGTTCGCAGCCGCGACGAGGGCTTCCTCGGACCGCTCGATCTTGCCTTCCTCGCATTCCTCGAGCAGCTTGTGAACGAGGTTGCCCACCCACGCGTGGTAGCCGGCACGGTCCTCGAGCCCGAGCTCTTCGCCGAGGACGTACTGCAGGGCGCAGTTCTCGAGCTTCTCCAGGCGCGAGTACGAAACGCGCACTCCCTCGCCTTCGTGCAGCGGCCGGCCGGTGTCGGTCCAGTCGCGCTGAAACCACCAGCGCGAAGGGTCGGCCGACAGCGCCTGCAGGCCGCTCAGCGCCGCCAGGCGTTCGGCCGCGGGCGCGGCGGTGCTCGAGAGGTCGCGGCGCCAGACGGCTTCTGCCTCGGTCACCGAAAGCGGATCGCCGAACGGTCCGGCGGGAAGCGGCGTCCACCCCACGCCGGCCTCCGCCGCGAACCGGGAGCGCGCGCCGCCGCCGGTTCCGCCGGGGCTCGCCGTGAGCAGCGCGCGGCGGCGCGCGCGGGTGACGGCGACGCGGAAGAGCCGGCGTTCGTCCTCCAGCCGCTCGCGGTTGCGCTCGGATTGCCTGCGGGCCCGGTCGAAGGCGCCGAGGTCGAACATCGGCTCGGGCCGCGACAGGCTGGGGAAGTTCCCCTCGACCAAGCCGCAGACCACGACCGTGTCGAACTCGCGTCCGGCGGCCGCGTGCGCGGTCAGCACGCGGACGCCCTCGTCGCCCGCGTCGTCGCCGCGGCCGAGGCCGAGCCCCTCCTCGCCGGACTCGATCAGGTCGAGGAAGCCCGCGACAGAGGCGTCGGTGCCCACGCTGCAGCGTTCGACCGCGTCGGCGAGCGACCGGACGGCGTCCAGGCCCGCGCGGCCGTCGGGCGTCTCGGCCGAGGCGACCCACCGCGCCGAGCACGCGAGCTCGCGCCACAGGATCGAGAAGGTGTCGAGGACCGAACGGCTTGCGGCCGCCGTCGCGCGCTCGAGCGTGCCGCGCAGGGCGTGAAGCGACGCGGCCTCGTCCTCGGACAGGCCCTCGTCGCGGTCAAGCGCGGCGGCCGGCGGGTCACCGGCGGCGGCCGCGGCGCGCAACAGTCCCCGCGCCGCGGCCGGCGAGAGCCTGCCGAGGTCGGACACGAGCACCGGTTCGATCAACTCGTCGTGCTCCGGCGGCCGCGCCGTCCATCGCAGGGCCAGGAGATAGGGGAACGTCGCCGGCTGCGCCTGCAGGGCCAGGTCGGTCTCGGGGACGACGCTCGGGATCCGGGCGGCGTCCAGCGCGCGCACCACGCCGGCGAGGTCGGGGCCCTTGCGTCGGACGATCACCGCGAGGTCGCTCCACGGCACGCCGTCGCGCACGTGGATGCGGCGAAGCTCGCGGGCGACGGCAGCGTGCTCCTCCGAGGCGTGCGCGCCGACCCATCCCTCCAGCAGGGGTGCGGTCAGCCCGGTCTCTTCCCCGGAGACCGGGGCCGGCCCGGCGAAGCGGTGCGGCGTGGTGAGCGTCACGTGCTCGGCGCCGGCGAAGGCCGCGAGGAACCCCCGAAGCGGCCGGTCGGTCGTTCCCTGGAACGAGAAGACGTGCGAGCCCGCGTCGCCCGCTACCACCAGGCTCTGCGGTCGCATCGCGAGCAGCAGCCCCTCGGCCGCGAACGTCGCGTCCTGGTAGTCGTCGACCAGCACGTGGTCGTACGTCGGATCGGCCGCTTCCGCAGCGCGACCGGCCTGCACCACGAGACCGGCGAAGTCGACCTCGCCGGCCGCCGCCAGCACGTCGAGGTAGCGGCGGTAAAAGCCCGCCAGCTCGAGGAACCCCGGCAGACGGGCGGCGTCTGCCCGTTCGCGGACGTCCTCCGGCGAGAGCATCGCCTCCTGCGCCCGCACGAGGAACTGGCGGACCTCGTCCGCGAACCCTCGAAGCGGCAGCATCCTCCCGTAGACCGGCCAGTCGCCGGCGTCTTCGCCGTCGAGGAGCTGGCGGACCCGCGCCAGGTGGTCGGCAGCCGCGAGGATCGACGGCGGGCCCGCGTAGCCGAGCTCGGCGTACCCGCGCCCGACCTCGTCGAACGCGAGGCCCTGCAGCGTGGCGACCCGCAGCCCGGGGAGCGAGCGGTCGAGCGCGGCCAGCAACGCCTCCCGGGCGGCGTGACGGTCTCGGCGCGAGCGGACGACCAGCACGACACGCTCGGGGTCGGCGCCATCTTCGAGGAGGCGGACGACGCGCGCGCGCAGCGCCGCGGTCTTGCCGGTTCCCGGGCCTCCCGTCACCAGCATGGGCCCGTCGCCGTGGGTCAGGACCCGCCGCTGCTCGGCGTCCATCGGGAAGGAATTCGTGCTCATCCGGCGCATGGTACCCCCGGCCGCCGACAGCCTCCCCCGGCCGTACGCTTGCCGCGACGACGGCGGGAAGGAGCCCCACCATGAGCCAGGACTACAGGATCGAGCGGGACGCGCTCGGCGAGGTGCGCGTGCCGAGTGCCGCTTACTACGGGGCCGAGACGGTCCGTGCGGCCGAGAACTTCCGCATCAGCGAACGCAGGCCGCGGCCGGAGATCGTTCGCGCGCTGGCCTGGGTGAAGATCGCCGCGGCGCGCGCGAACGCGTCGGTCGGCGCCCTCGACGCGGAGCTCGCCGACGCGATCGCCCGCGCCGGCCAGGAGGTCGCGCGCGGTGAGCTCGCCGACCAGTTCCTCGTCGATCCCTACCAGGGCGGCGCGGGCACGTCCACCCACATGAACGTCAACGAGGTGCTCGCCTCTCGCGCCGAGGAGCTCCTCGGCGTCGATCCCGGCCTGCGCGGACGGCACACGCGCGTGCACCCGAACGACCACGTGAACATGGGGCAGTCTTCCAACGACGTCGTCCCCACCGCGGTGCGGATCGCCGTGTTCGTTCGTCTCACCGACCTCCTCGCGTCGCTCGACGCGCTCGTCCGGGAGCTCGGCGCGAAGGCCGGCGAGTTCGCCGGCGTGGTCAAGTCGGGCCGCACGCACCTGCAGGACGCCGTTCCCATCACCCTCGGCAAGGAGTTCCACGCGTTCGCGGAGATGCTGCGGCGCACGCGGAATCGCCTGGATCAGACGGGAAAGGAGCGCGTCGCGCGCGTGCCCCTCGGAGGAACCGCGAACGGCACGGGGTTCGGCGCCGCGCCCGGCTACCGGGAGGCCGTCCTTCCTCTGCTGGCGGAGGTCTCGGGCGTCCCGGTGTTCGGCGCCGACGACCTCGTCGAGGCCGTCCGCAGCCACGGCGACCTCGGCGAGTTCGCGGCGGCGATGAAGACCGTCGCGATCGCGCTCGCGCAGATCTGCAACGACCTCCGCATGCTGGCGATGGGTCCTCGCACGGGCCTTGCCGAGATCCGGCTGCCCGAGGTGCTGCCCGGATCCTCGATCATGCCCGGCAAGGTGAATCCCTCCATCGTCGAGATGGTGAACATGGTGTGCATGCGTGTCGCCGGAGCCGAACACACCGTTGCCGCGGCCGTCGAGGCCGGACAGCTCGACATGACGGTCATGACGCCGGTCATCGCCGACGAGCTGCTCGAGGTCGAGCACCTCATGGATCGCGCGTGCGCAACGCTTGCCGAGCGGTGCGTTCGCGGGATCACGGCCGACGAGGACCGGTGCCGCGAGTACGCGTGGGCGTCCCTGGGGCTCGCGACGGCACTGCGTCCGCTCGTCGGGTACGAGCGCGCCGCCGACATCGCGACGCGGGCGTTCCGAGAGGGGCGCACCGTTCGGCAGATCGCCGAGGAGGAGGGCGTCGCCTCGGCGGCCGAGCTGGACGAGGCGCTCAATCCCGCGCGCTACGCCTAGGGGGCGGAGTCGGCCTGCTCACGTCGCTCGACTCGATCCCGAAACGTGCCGTGCGCTCCGGCGGGATCCCACCCCATCCCGGAGGGTGACGGCGTGAGGCGGTAGGAGAGCTTCTCGGCGCCGGCCCGGGCGCGCGGGCACGATATGAACCAACGCACACTGCCGGGAGCGAGCAGCTCGGGCCCCTGGGTTCCGAAGGACCGCAGGGAGGGATCGTCGACGAGCACGGCCGTCGCGCGAAAGACGCGGGAGAGGGCACGACGAACCTTCGGATCCTCGGCCTGCACGTGGGCTCCCGTCCCGGTCCAGCGAGCGGTGCCGACGACGGTCTCCGGCTCTGCGTCGCGGAAGAACTCGGCCAGCATGTCGCGTCCTTCCTGTCGAGCGGTCGGGACGTTGCCGCGTCCGATGATAGCCAGCCGGGCGGGCGGCGCCGGAGCACGCGAGCGCGGTTCTTCTTCGGGGAAGGCCTGTCGGCGCCGGGCGGTATCCTTCGGGCCTCTCCCGAGAGCGAGGTGGAGCGATGGGGCGATGACCGCCCGTCCGCACACGGCGCTCCCCCTCGAAGGACCGGCGAATCCGGGGTTCCGGCGATCGTCCGACGGCGCCGTTCGCACGTGGTCGGGCGCGGGGCTCGTTCCCGCGACGAGCGTTGCCGGCGCCGACGCGCTCATCGTGGTGGACGGCGTCGTTTCTGTGAGCCTGGTGACGACGGCAGGCCGGGTGATCGGGCTCGCGCTGCTCGGGCCGGGGGAAGTCTGGACGGCCGGACCGGACGACGCCGGGCTCGGTGGGTTCCGGATCGATGCGATCTGCCCGTCGCGGCTGCGCCTCACGAGCGTGGAGACGCTGCTGCGCCTCGTCTCGGACGCGGAGGTGGCGCGGGCGCTCGTCCGAGTGCTGCTCCGCCGGGCCGGCGTCGCCGAGCGCCGGTACGCCGCGTTGGCGGCGCTCTGCGTCGAGGACAGGGTCATGGCGCTGCTGCACCTCCTCGCCCGGCTCCGAGGCATCCGAGGTCCGCGCGGCATTCGCATCGACCTCGACCTCAGCCAGGACCGCATCGCCTGCCTCACCGGCACCACACGGGAGAGCGTCAATCGCGCGCTGCGCGCACTGCAACGAGACGGCTTCGTTCGCCGCGAAGGCCTGCGCTACGAGGTGGCCGGTGGCGGCTCCTGAAGCGCCTCCACGCTGCACGTCCTACAGAGCGCCGACCGCGCCATCGCGGGACGGCCACACCGGCGGCACGGGGTGGGCGCCGCGAGCTCGAAGCGCTCCTCGCGTGCGGTGCCGATCCGCGAGACGCGCCCCTCGCGCTCCAGCTTCAGCAGATGGGCGAGGACGGTTCGCGCCGCGAGGTCGAGGACCTCCGGCGGATACCCCTCGTAGACGACCGGCACGATGTCGGCGGGCGTCCGCGCGCCGTCCGCGAGAGCCTCCAGCACCTGGCGCTCGCGCTCCGTGCGGTGCTCCCGGTACTCGCGGAGCTTCGCCGCCGCGTCCCAGACGGCGGGACCGTGGCCGGGATAGATCGTGCGCGGCTCGAGCGCCGCCATCGCCTCGAGCGAGCGGACGTACGCGGCGAGATCTCCCTCCGGCGGATCGATGACGCTCGTGCCGCGACCGAGCACGGCGTCGCCGGTGAACAGCGCCTGCGACTCGGGAGCGAAGAACGCGACGTGATCCGGCGTGTGCCCGGGCGTGTGGAGCGCGACCAGCGCCACACCGCCGTCCTCGAACTGCTGCCCCGCGCGGATCGCCGTCCATCCGGCAGCCGGGCGCCACGCGTGGACGGTCGCGCCGGTCGAGCGGGCGAGCGCGTCGGCGCCGGGCGCATGGTCGGGGTGCCGGTGCGTCAGCAGGATCGCCCCGACGGTGCCGGCCTCTGCCCGAATGGCGGCCAGATGCGCCTCGTCCTCGGGGCCGGGATCGATCACGGCGGCCGGCGGGCTCCCGACGACCCACGTGTTCGTCCCCTCCAACGTCATCGGCCCGGGATTTGGCGCGAGCACCCGCCGGATCGGCGAGGCCGCCCCCCTTCCCGCTCCCCAGCGGCCCATGGGGGCATCTTCCCAGGCCCGGGGCGACCCATGCACGCTCCCACGGGCCGGCTGCGTTCCGGGATGATGGCGGGGTGTCGACGGAGCTGAGGGATCGCCTGCTGCGCCGGATCCAGCGCACGGGTCCGATCACGTTCGCCGATTTCATGAGCGACGCCCTGTACGACCCCGACGACGGCTTCTACGAGCGAGGCCGGGCGGCGGGCCCGGGAGCCGTCGGCGCGGAGGGAGCGTTCGTCACGAGCCCCCACGTGAGTCCCGTGTTCGGAGGGCTCCTCGCGCACCAGGTCGAGGAATTCGACGCCGCGCTCGGCTCGCCCGCTCCGTTCACGCTGGTCGACGCCGGCGCGGGCGACGGAACCCTCGCCGAGCAGCTCGTGACGGGCATCGGAGGCGACCTCCGCGCTCGGCTCGAGCTGGCGCTCGTCGAACGGACTGGGCGGCACCGAGCGCTGGCTCGCGGGCGGCGACTGCCGCCCGCGAGCCGCGTCGCCGCCGACATGGGCGAGCTGGCGCCGGGCTCGGTCGAAGGCTGCATCGTCGCGAACGAGCTTCTCGACAACCTTCCCTTCCACCTCGTGCGCGGCGCCGAGGGCGGTCCCGCCGAACTGTACGTCGGCGCGGGGAGCGACGGAACGTCGCTCGCGCTGGTCGAAGGACCGGTCTCGTCCGGCGATGTCAACGGCCTCACGGGAACTGTGCAACCGGGACGCGTGCTCGCCGTTCCGACGGGAGCGATCGCGTTCCTCGACGCGGCGGCCACGACCCTGCGACGCGGGTACGTCCTGCTGATCGACTACGCGTCCGCCGGTGACACTGGAGGCACTGGAGGCACTGGAGGCACTGGCGAAGCCGGGGGCGCCGAAGACTTCGGCGGTGTGCACGGGTATCGGGGCCACGACGTCGTCGGCGACGTCCTGGCGAATCCGGGATCCTCGGACGTGACGGCGGGCGTCGACATTGAAGTCGTGGCGGCGCACGCGCGACGGCTGGGTCTGCGGACCTGGGGACCCGTCACGCAGCGCGACGCGCTCGCGGCCCTGGGGTTCGCGGACGAGGTGGAGGCGCTCCGGCGCGAGCAGGTAGGGAGCCTGGACGAAGGCAGGGGAACCGAAGCAGTCCGCGCCTACTCGGCCCGAGGCGCCGCCGGGCTGCTCGTGCAACGCGGCGGGCTCGGCGACTTCTCGGTCCTGTGTCTCGGGAAGGACGTCGACGCGAATCCGCCTCGCTGCATGACGCGAGCCCAGGCGGACGAGCCGAGATGAGAAAGGTCAGGCGACCTGACTACCGGTCGACGTCGCCGACCACGAAGAAGATGCTTCCCAGCACCGAGATCAGGTCGGGCATCAGCGCACCGGGGAGCAGCGCGGGGATGACCGAGACGTTGGAGAACGAGGCCGTGCGCATCTTCAGGCGGTACGGCTCCTCGGCGTCGTCGCCGACGACGTAGTACCCCATCAGGCCGAGCGGGTTCTCGGTGCGGACGTAGATCTCGTCCTGCGGGATCTTGATCCGCTTCGGAAGCTTCGGAGCGATGAAGTCGCCCGCCGGCAGCTTCTCCATGCACTGCTCGATGATCTTGCACGACTCCCACATCCGCTGCACGAGAACCCACAGCCGGTCGTACGAATCGCCCTGCGCGCCGATGGGCACGTCGAACTCGACGTCGCCGTACTTCTCGTACGGCGAATCCTTGCGCGGGTCCATCGCGACGCCGCTCGCCTGCAGCACCGGGCCCGAGCAGCCGTACGACGCCGCGATCTCCGGGCGCAACACACCGATCCCTTTGGTACGCGCGAAGATGATCTCGTTGCCCATGACGAGGTCCTCGAAGTCCTGGAGCTTCGCGCGAACCCACCGGAGCGTCTCGCCGGACTGCTTCAAGAACCCGCGCGGGAGGTCGTCCTTCAACCCCCCGACGCGGACGAACGAGTGGTGCATGCGCGCGCCGGTCGTCGATTCCATCAGCGCTTGGATCAACTCCCGTTCGCGGAACGCGTAGAACATCGGCGTCATCGCGCCGAGCTCGAGCGGGAACGAACCGCAGAACATCAGGTGGTTGAGGATGCGGTTCCACTCGGCGAGCATCGTGCGGATCCACTGGGCACGCTCCGGAACCTCGATGCCCAGCATTCGTTCGAGCGCGATCACCCAACCGAGCTCGTTGTTGAACGCCGAGAGCCAGTCATGGCGGTTCATCAGCACGAGCACCTGCTTGGTGTCCCGGTACTCGGCGAGCTTCTCGGCGGCGCGGTGCATGTAGCCGATGACGGGCTCGGCCCGGACGATCCGCTCGCCGTCGAGCTCGAGGACGACGCGAAGCACACCGTGCGTCGACGGATGCTGCGGGCCGATGTTCAGGATCATCTCTTCCGTTGCGAGCGGGCGCTCGACGACGACGTCGATGCCTCCCCCACGGACGAGCCATGCGTCGCTCGCGGAACCGAACGTCGTGGTCTGCTGCTCGGTGTCCGTCGTGTCCATCGAGGCTGAAGCGTAGCAGAGGCCTGGCGGTATGCTGCCGCGAAATGCCTGCCAGTTCGAGCCGTCGCGTCCGGCCTGCGCCCGCTTCTGCGTCGGCGTCGCCGTCCGCCCCGAAAGCCGCGTCGGCGCCTGCCTCCGATCGCCGCCGGCGTCTTCCCTCGGTCGACGCGCTCCTGCGTTCTCCCGCAGCTCGGAAGGCGTCGGCCGAGTTCGGACGGGCCATCCTCAAGCGAGCAATCGTCGGGGTGCTCGCCGACCTGCGCGGCGCACGCGGCGCGCAGGTCTCCGATTTCGACACGGTGCTCGCGCTCGCGGTGGAGCGCGCGGCCCGCGAGGTCCACGGCGTCGATGAAGCCATCAACGCCACCGGCATTCTGCTGCACACGGGGCTGGGGCGCGCGCCGCTGCATCCGGACGCCGCGCGCGCAGCCGTGCGGGCGAGCACCGGCTACGCCGACCTGGAGGTCGACCGCGCGACGGGAACACGCGGGAAGCGCACCCGTCGCGCCGAGGCGATGCTGTGCGCCCTCACCGGTGCGCAGGACGTGATCGCCGTCAACAACAACGCCGGCGCGTTGTTGTTGACGATCGCGTCGCTCGCGCGCCGCAAGGAGGTCGTCGTCTCGCGCGGCGAGCTGATCGAGATCGGCGGCGAGTTCCGTCTCCCCGACATCATGACCGCGGCCGGCGCGAAGCTCGTCGAGGTGGGGACAACGAACAGAACGCGGCTCGCCGACTACCGCCGCGCGATCGGGCCCCGGACGGGACTCGTCCTCAAGGTGCACCCCAGCAACTTCCGCGTCGTGGGGTTCGCGCAGACGGTCCCCGCGGCCGACCTCGCCGCCCTGGCGTCGGGCGCCGGCGTTCCC
>DASPTB010000154.1:0-2325 GCA_035623615.1 Actinomycetota bacterium | reverse complement strand
CGGCAAGGTTTCGTCAACATATGCGCAAGGCTGGGGCCGTACAACGGGTTCCGGCCCGAGGAGAGGAGGACGGGATGGCCATGTTCATCAAGTGCGAGTGCGGATTCGTCGCCCGCGGCGACTCGGAGGAGGAGGTGATCGGCCGGATCCGCGGTCATATGGAACAGGACCACCCCGATCTCCTGCAGAGCGTCACGACCGACGACCTCCTCGGGTGGATCGAGCGCGACTAGCCAACACCCCAAGGAGGAGCAGTGACTTCGACACAGGTGACGCAGTTCGACCCGGATGCCTACAAGCGCACGACGCGGGAGCAGTGGGAGCAGGCGGCGGACGCCTGGCTCGCGTGGGGTCCGACCCTGGAGGAGTGGCTCGGCGAGGCGACCGACGCGATGCTCGACCTCGGCGGCGTCGGGGAGGGCGACCACGTCCTCGACGTCGCCGCCGGCGCCGGCGCGCAGAGCCTGGCGGCCGCGCGGCGCGTCGGGCCGTCGGGGGCCGTCCTCGCCACCGACATCTCGCCGGCGATCCTGGAGCACGCCGCCGCGGAGGCTCGCCGCGCGGGACTTTCCAACGTGGCGACCCGCGAGATGGACGGCGAACAGCTCGACGTCGAGGCCGGGTCCTTCGACGCCGCCATTTCGCGCCTGGGACTGATCTACTTCCCCGACCGGCAGCGCGCCCTGACCCAGATCGGGCGGGCGCTCAAGCCCGGCGGCAGAGTGTCGGCGATCGTCTACTCCACCCCTGAACGGAACGAGTTCTTCTCGCTCCCGGTGTCGGTCATCCGGCGGCGCGCGAACCTTCCGGCACCCGCGCCCGGGCAGCCGGGTCCGTTCAGTTTGGGACAGCCGGGGGCTCTCGAGCAGGCCTACGCGGACGCGGGCTTCACCGACGTGCGGACGCGGGTGATCGACGCCCCCGTCCACATGGCCTCGGCGGCGGAGTGCACGAGGTTCGAGAGGGAGTCGTTCGGAGCGCTGCACCAGATGCTGTCCGGGCTTCCCGAGAGCGAACGCGAGGAGGCGTGGACCGAGATCGAGGAGACGCTCTCGCAGTTCGACGGCCCCGACGGGTTCTCCGGCCCGTGCGAGCTGATCGTGGCCGCAGCGACGAGCTGACCGCGGGAGTCGGGTTCCCACCGAGCACGAACGGGGTGCCACCCCCAGGCATCGCCCGGGGGGTGGCCACCCGTACGCTGCCGGTCACCACGCTTCCCTTCGGGGGCAGCTGGCGGCAGAATCCACGCCAGAGATGAATCAGCGCACGTCGTCGAGGCTGGCCTGGTCGATCGGGCTCGTGTCGGTCGTCATGATCGCCGCCTCGCTCGCGCTCATGTACGTCGATCGCGGCACGGTCATGCCCCCGGCCGCTTCGTCGGAGCAGTGGACGCTCGCCAATTTCCTCAGCGGCCTGGTGAACATGGCGGTGCCGGTGATCGGCATCGTCATCGCCTCGAAGCGACCTGAGAATCGCATCGGCTGGCTGTTCCTGTGCGCCGGGTTCTTCCTCGGCGTCTCGCAGCTCGCCTTCCAGTACGCCGCCCACGCCCTCGTCGTCCACCACGGCTCTTTGCCGGGCGGCAACTTCAGTGCCTGGCTCAATTCCTGGATAAGCCTGGTCCCGCTCGGCCTGCTCGCCTTCCTGTTCCTGCTGTTCCCCACGGGGCACCTCAAGTCCCGGCGCTGGCTCCCCGCCGGGTGGTTCGTCGGACTGTCGGTCGCGCTCCTCTCCGTCCTCAGCGGATGGGGCGCGACGTCATCGTGGAGCGACCCGTACTCGACCTCGGCGAACAGCGGAGGCGGCGCAGTCGCCTTTCTTTTCTTCGTCCTTCCGTTCCTGGGGATGCTCCTGGTGGCCCTCATCGCGGTGGTGGCGCGGTTCCGCGGGGCGGTCGGGGACGAACGGCTGCAACTGAAGTGGTTCGCGACCGGCGCGGTCCTGGTCGTGATCAGCTTCTTCGCCTCGTTCTTCCTCAGCCCAAACGCCAACTCGAGCCCTCCGGCGTTCGTCTCGATCTTCCAGAGCCTCTCGTTCATCCTGCTGTGGAGCGCGATCGGCATCGCAGTGCTCAAGTACCGCCTCTACGAGATCGACGTCGTCATCAACCGGGCCGTCGTGTACGGCACGCTCGCGGTCTTCATCACGGTCGTGTACGTGGGCGTCGTGGCCGGCATCGGCACGCTGATCGGCCACAAGGGAAGCCCATTGCTGTCGGCGATCGCGGCGGCGGTCATCGCGGTCGCGTTCCAGCCGGTACGCGAGCGAACCCGGCGGTTCGCGAACCGCGTCGTGTACGGGAAGCGCGCGACGCCGTACGAAGTG
>DASPTB010000127.1:0-6001 GCA_035623615.1 Actinomycetota bacterium | reverse complement strand
ATCGCGCCCGAGCCTCGGCCCGAGACCGCTTCGGCGAGCCCGCGCTCGGCGCGCAGCTTGCGCACCGCCAGGTACTCGACGATGCGGTCCTTCACGTCGTTCAGGCCGGTGTGGTCCTCGTCGAGGATCCTCCGCGCATCCGTGAGGTCGAGGTTGTCGTCGGTGCGGACGTCCCACGGGAGCTCCACAAGCCAGTCGAGATACGTGCGAATCCACCCGTACTCCGGGTTCTGCTCGGACGTGCGCTCCATGCGGCCGAGCTCGCGCTCCGCCTGGTCGCGCACCGCCTCGGGCATCCCCGCGTCGGCGATCTTCTTTCGGTACTCCTCGGCGACGTTCTCCTCCGAGTCCTCGCCGAGCTCCTTGCGGATCGCCGCCATCTGCTCGCGAAGCAGGAACTCGCGCTGACGCTTGTTCATCCCCTCGGTGACCTCCGAGCGGATCTTGTCCTTGAGCTCGACGTCGGCGAGGGTCTTCTTCGCGCGATCGAGCACCAACTCGAGTCGTGCCTCGACGTCGAGGGCCTCGAGGACCTCGACCTTCTCCTCGAAGGTCAGGTCGGGCGAATAGCCGGCGGTGTCGGCCAGGGCGCCGGGCTCGGTGATTCCGCGCAAGTACTCGGCGATCTGCGGCGCGCCTCGCGACTCGACGATGTTCTCGACGGTGGCGCGGTACTCGCGCGCGAGCTCGAGCGCCCGGTCGGTCGCCTCGGGGTCCTCCACGGGCTCCGCCTCGATCCACGTCGCGTCGCCGGTCCCGGGAACGCCGGTGCCGAGCAGCGCGCGATGCAGTCCGCGAACGACCAGCGCCTCGATGCCGGAGGGCAGTCGTCCCACGTCTTCGATCGCGGCAACGGTGCCGACACGCGCGTAACGCCCGTCCACCCGCGGCACCAGCAGGACCCGTTGATCCGAGGACTGGGCGGCGGCGATGGCGCTGCGGGCCTCGTCGGTCTCCAGCGCGATCGTCACGACCATTCCGGGAAGGACCACGCCCGTGGTCAGCGGAAGCAGGGGAACGACCTGCGACTTCAGCTCTGCCATCTCGTCTCTCCTCAGCGCCATTACTCGATTACACACCTGAACCGCCCGCTGCCCCGGCGGTATTCCGGGTGGGCAGGAAGTTGAGTCTGCCTCACTCAACCCTGGGCGGAACCCATCTGTTCCCGGCTCCGGGACCGGCCGCCAAGTTGACGCTTGACAGATGTCGCGTGTGACGTCAGAATGACGTCATGAACATCACAGCGATTCTCGAAGCACTCCAATCCGACGTCGAGACCGCGGCCGAGGGATCCGAGGGAGCCGCCGCCCAAGCCGTCGTCCGGCTCGGGAAGCTCCTCCAGGCATCGGTCAGGGTCGAGCTTCTCGACGCCCTCTCTGAGGCCGCCGCCGAGCTCAGCGACCAGCTCCCCTCAGGCCGAGTCGAGGTGCGCGTCGCCGGCACCGACGTCTCGCTCACCTTCGTTCGTGAGCAGGACGAGCCACCGGCCGACGCCCCTGCCGAAGAGGACTCGGCGCGCATCACCCTTCGGCTCCCTGAGAGCTTGAAGACGGCTGTCGAGGCCGCCGCCTCCCGCGAGCGGCTGTCCACCAACGCCTGGCTTGTCCGGGCGGTCAAGCGCAGCGTCGGCGACCGGCAGATGCGCGGCCGCCGCGTCGTCGGCTACGCGCGGAGCTGAAACGCCGAACAGGACGAGAACAGAAAGGAAGAGGACGATGCCGGACACCTACCCCACCCCCGAACCGATCCAGCTCTACGTTCGGATCCCCAGGGGACATATCGAGGTCGTCGCGACCGACACGCAGGAGACGACGGTCGACATCCAGCGCACGGACGCGAGGAGTGCCTCGGTGGACGCCGAGGACGTGCGCATCGAATTCCGCGATTCGCGGCGAACCGCCGGGCAGCTGCTCGTGGTCGCCGACAAGAATCGTCACGGCTGGTTCACCAAGCAGGCCACGTACGAGGTTCGGATCGAAACGCCGCACGGCGCGGAGGTGGACGTCGTCACCGCGTCCGCCGACGTCGTCGGAAAGGGCCGGTTCGAGTCGGTCAACGCGCGAACCGCGTCGGGCGACGTCTCCTTCGAGAACGTCACGGATCGCCTCACGATCAAGTCCGCGAGCGGCGACCTGCGCGTGCACGAGTCACAGGGCTCGGCGGATCTGGCGACGACGTCCGGCGACATCCACGTCGGCGCCGCGGGTGGTCGCGTGTCGGCGGCGCTCGTCTCCGGCGACTTCAAGGTCGACACGGTCGCCGACGGCGTCAAGGCAAGATCGGTGTCGGGCGACCTGTCGATCCAGGCGGTCGAAAAGGGAACGGTCGAGCTGACCTCGGTGTCGGGCGACGCCGTCGTCGCCGTCCGTCCGGGCAAGCGCGTGTGGATGGACCTCATGTCGAGCTCGGGCGACACGTTCTGCGAGCTCGACGGGTCGGACGACGGATCGTTCGCCGGCGCCGCGGAGGTCGACATCCGCGTCAAGACAGTGAGCGGCGACGTCAGGATCGTCCGCGCCGCGGCGAGCGTCTGAGCACCACGCGCGCGCACCGAATCTCGAGAGGGTCTGCGATGTTGAAGCCACCGTTCGAGGAGATGACGAAGGACGACTCGGGTCGGCTGCAGTCGGCCGCCGAGACGCACCGGCAGGTGCGGGAGTCGGGCGCCCCCCGGCGACGTTTCATGCGCGGAATGACGACGCTCGCTGCGTCCGCGCTCCGCCGCGCCGCCGACAGGCTCGACCCACTCCCCGACCCGCGCTCGTTCGCGACGATCGAGGCGCGACCCAACCGCCTTCGATCTGCCCGTTCCTGAGAACTCGGGCCCGTCGGTTGCCTAAGGCCCACCCGTCCGAGTGTCGAAGAATGCGGCATGAGAGCTTCGAACCGAACGCCTCGATCGTCCCTTGCCGCCGCGTTGCTCGTGCTCCTCTTCCTCGCGACGTCGGCCTGCAACAGGGGCGCCCAGCCGGCGTCGGCGGCACCCGACCTCTGCCGGCACCTCGCCACGCTGCAGCAGGTTCAACAGAAGCTCAAGGGCCACCACAAGGACCAGGCGATCTCGCCGCTGACGGCCTCCGCCAACGACCTCTCGGGTGACGCAACGGCTCTCACCGAATCGGGCAACGCCACCGCTCTTGCCAAGCAAGTCGGGTCCGTCGAAGGGCTCGTCCAAGTGGAAATCATCTCGCTCAAGGACCACAACAGCACGACCCTGCGAACGGGGATGACGGACACGGCGAACGCGATGGACGCGATCACCGCGTGCACCTCGACCGCGCAGTGAACGCGGTCCGGGGAGGTCGGCCTGACGGCGCGGGCGGATTGGCCGTTCGCCCGCTGGCGGGCGCGACGAAGACATACTGATCCGCGAACTCCTTCGCCTGCGCGAATCCCCCTCGGCGGAAGCTCCAGGGTGCGTCGATCGCTCGGTCGTACCCGTTCGGCCCCGATCGTTCGCCGACCGCGAATCCGACCGCGCGATGGGAGTAGATTGCGGGAGGAATCACTCGGGCGGCCGCGCGCGCGGAGCCGAGAGAGAGGGGATCGCCATGCCGATGGCCGTACGTGTCGCCGAGGTGTCGTGGAAGGGGAATCTGACCGAGGGCGAGGGCGACCTCTCCCTCGAGAGCAGCAAGATCCTGCAGGGCTCGCCGATCACCTGGGCGTCTCGGGCCGAGGCTCCCGATGGTCGCACCAGTCCCGAGGAGCTCCTCGCCGGCGCGCATGCCTCCTGCTACGCGATGGCGCTGTCGAACACGCTCACGAAAGGCGGCACGCCCCCCGATTCGCTCGAGGTCCGTGCCGAGTGCACGCTCGACCGCCGCGACGAGGCCGTCGCCGTGACCGCCATGCACATCATGGTGCGGGGATCCGTGAGCGGGCTCGACGACGCGGGTTTCCAGGAGGTGGCGAAGAAGGCCGAGGAAGGCTGCCCGATCTCGAACGCGCTCCGCGGGAACGTCGATATCACGCTGGACGCCCACCTGGCGTAGCGATCGGTACCCGGGCAGTCCTGCGTCCCGGTGGAGGCTTGCGTGCGGTTCGTACCTGCCGCATCCGTCCCCGCATCAGTCTCGCGATCCCGCGCACCCCGACGAGTCGGACGAGGTTGCGCGGCGCGAAGAATTCCCTTTCGGCCACGGCACCGGTGATGACTCCGAGAAATCGCGTGGTCTGTCCCGGATCCTCGGCGAGGGCCGCGAACAGCACCTCGACCATCTCTTTCGGCCGCGAGAACGACGCGACGTCGGCGGTCATCTCGTACATGGGCGAGCGCGCGGCGTCCCGGCGACGCTGATACACGGCAAGCGACGTCTCCAGAGAAACGCGCCCGCCGAGCCCATCCTCGACCGCGCGCGCCACCAGCTCCGCGTCGCCGAACGCATGCCCGATTCCCTGCCCGGTCACGGGATCCATCACCAAACCGGCGTCGCCCACCAGCACCCAACCCGGGCCGTGCGCCTGCCGGAATCGGTTGGGAAGATCGGACGTGGCGCGAACACGTTCCACGCGCCGGCCGTCGCGCACCCGCTCGCCGAGATCGCCGGCTCCGTCCAGCGACGCCATCAGCGCTTCCTCGGGGTTCCTGCGGACGGCGTCGAACTCGGCGATCGGCACGGCGGCGAACGTGAGCGTCAGCCCGTCGTTGGTCGGCCAAGCCCCCACCGCGCGCCGCCCGCCCGAATACAGCTCACCCCCCGCGAGTGGAACCCCCTCGAAGTACGTGTAGAACCCCGCCGTCTGCACCGGCCGCTCTCGGTACGCCGGTGCGCCGACGCTGCGCGCAACGAGCGAGTGTTTGCCGTCCGCGCCGATCACGATGCGGGCGCGCTCGGTCAGTGTCGCGTCGCTCCCCTTCCGCGCCCCCCGGATGCCCGCGACACGACCGGCCTCCATCACCAGCTCCTCGACGATGAACCGCTCGCGGACCTCGGCACCCGCCGAGCGGGCCGCGTCCAGCAGGATCCCGTCGAGTACCGTCCGCCGCGGGCTGTAGACGGCGGAGGCTCCCTCGAACTCCGGGAACGACCCCTCGATCACCAGATCCTCCTGTTGAAACCGAACGCGGCGTGCCGGCGGCGCGCCGGATCCCACGACGGCGTCGAGCAGGCCCCACCGCAGCAGCAGCGCGACCCCGGGCACCTGGATCTGATGCGTCGACAGCGTGTCGCTGGGGAACGAGGCCCGGTCGACCACCAGTACCTTCATCCCTCGGCGAGCCAGGAGCATGGCCGTCGCGGATCCGCCCACTCTTGCGCCCACCACGATCGCGTCGTACATGTCGTCCTCCCTCCGAAGTAGCCCGGCGACCCCCGTGAGGTATTTCGCAACGTTGTTACGTCACGCCGTACCGTAACGTTGATCCGTTATCCTGTCAAGATGGGACGTCCCAAGGAGCACGGGGAGGACACCCGGGAAGCCCTCCTCGAGGCAGCCGAGCGGCTCCTCGCCGACGAGGGGCCGGGCGCGGTCACAGTCCGGCGCGTGGCCGACGAGGTGGGAACGAGCACTCGCGCGATCTACAGCGTGTTCGGCGGCAAAGAGGGACTGTATTCCGCGCTCTTCCGCAAAGCAGCCGACACCTTTCGTCGGCTCGCCGAGGCGGTTCCACGCCAGTCGGATCCTGTCGACGAGCTCATCCCACTCGGGCTCTCCTACCGCCAGAGCGCCCTCGCCGAACCGAACCTGTATGGGTTGCTCTTCGACCGGGCGGTGCCCGACTTCGTCCCGACCGACGAAGACCTGCAATTCGCACGGCGGAGCCAGGAGCGTGTCCTCGACACCGTTCGACGATGCGCCGACGCGGGCGTCCTGCCGGCGAGCGACGCCGAAGCGACCTTCAACGCGCTATGGGGCGTCGTCCACGGCCTCGCGTCCCTCGAGTTGATCGGATGCTTCGGGCCTCCCGAGGCCGCGGAGGTCGTCTGGCGGAGCGCGCTTCCGACCTTCGTTCGCGGACTGACTCTTCCGCATGACGAGCCCTGACAGAGGAACATTC
>DASPTB010000118.1:0-4907 GCA_035623615.1 Actinomycetota bacterium | reverse complement strand
GCCGGGGCGGTGTCGGTTCGGCCACTCGGAGGTTCAGAGCGGTCGGCGGTGCGACCGGTGTCTGAATCGACATTCGGATCGTAATGTAGGACACGTCGGCCGTTCGGTTCAAGAGCGGTCGACGGGGAGCACCTCCCGGCTTCCGACCTTCACCTTGACCCAGACGTGACGCAAGAAGAACATGGTGACGTAGACCGCGATCCCCAGGTAGAAGATGACGAACGCCCATGCGGGTCGGCCGAGCGTCGTGACGAGCACGTGGACCATCAGGAATCCCGCGACGTCGAGGGCAAGCACGACGAGGGTGATCGCGACCTTGGTGCGCGGTCCGAACGTGGTCGCTCCGCCCTTCCAGCGGGACAGCACGTCCTCGTCCGGCGGGTGTGGCGTTGCCAGTCCCTCGGTGATCGAGCTCGTCTTGTCGGCGACACGGAGTGGCGCGAAGCACTGCGGGCACCAGTCGAGGCCGGTGCTCGCCGTTGCCCCGCAACTCGTGCAGCGCACGGTGTTCATGCCCTAGGTATCGGCAGGCTCCGCGAGGCCGCTGACCCCTGCATTCGCTCGACGAGCTAGGCTGCCGACGACATGCGAACCCTGTACGAGCGCGACGCCGCGACGATCGCCGTCGCGCAGAAGCTGCGGTTCTTCCCGCTCGCCGTCGTCGGCGGAGAGGGGTCGTTCCTCGAAGAGGAAGGCGGCCGGCGGTTGCTCGACCTGTCGGCGTCGTGGGGGGCGGCGGGCCTCGGGTACGCGCACCCGGCCGTCGCCTCGGCGGTGTCGCGCGCGTCGCGCGACATGGCCGCCGCCAGCATTCTCTCGTCGGCGAACGAGCCGGCGATCGCCCTCGCGGAGCGCCTGCTCGAGATCGTCCCCGGCGAGGGCGATCGCCGCGTCTGGTACGGCCACTCCGGGTCCGACGCGAACGAGACCGCCGTTCGCGCCATCCTGAAGGCGACCGGTCGGCCGCGCGTCCTCTCGTTCGTCGGCGCGTATCACGGCGGGACCGCGGGTTCCATGGCGATCTCCGGCCACACCGTGCAGGAGGGAGTCCAGAAGCTGGCGGGCCTCGAGCTGCTGCCGTACCCCGACCCGTACCGCCCACCGTCCTCGGGCGACGCGGGCGAGGCCGTCCTTGCGCGGCTCGACGACCTGTTCGCCACGACGTGCCCGCCGGACGAGGTCGCGGCGCTGTTCCTCGAGCCCATCCAGTCCGACGGCGGCATGATCGTGCCGGCCCCGGGATGCCTTCGGGCGCTGCAAGATCGCTGCCGTCGTTACGGGATCCTCCTTGTGTCCGACGAAGTGAAGGTCGGGCTCGGGCGGACGGGATGGCTGCACGCGTTCCAGGCGGAGGATCTCTCACCCGACGTCGTCACGTTCGGAAAGGGGCTCGGCGGCGGTCTGCCGCTCTCGGCGGTCGTGGCGCCCGCGGGCGTGCTCGACGTGGCGCCGGCGTTCGCCCTCGAGACCACCGCGGGAAACCCCGTGTCCGCGAGCGCCGGGCGCGCCGTGCTCGATACCATCCGCGACGAAGACCTTCCCGAGCACGCGGGCCGTCGCGGTCAGCAGCTGATGGACGGTCTGAAGGAGCTCGCCACCCGGCACCCGCTGATCGGCGACGTGCGTGGGCGGGGGCTCGCGATCGGGGTCGACCTCGTCGCCGATCGCGAGACGCGCGAGCCGGCGACCGCCGCGGCGGCGCGGGTCGTCTACCGGGCGTTCGAGCTCGGTGTCGTCGTCTTCTACGTCGGGATGCACTCGAACGTGCTGGAGCTGACGCCGCCGCTCACGCTCTCCGAGGCCGAGGCGTCGCGGGCCCTCGAGGTGCTCGACCGCGCCATCGGCGACGTCGAGGCCGGGCGGGTGCGCGAGGACATCGCGAGGGACTTCGCCGGCTGGTGATGCCGGCGGGGGTGGCGGCGCGTCCTATCGGGGCAGCGTGCGCAGAGCCGCCGGATCCTGTAACAGGTCGCGCAGCGACTTCAACGCTCGTCCGGCCTGGGCTCCGTCGAGCAGGCGATGGTCGAAGGTGAGCGACAGGGTACCCGCGGGGCGGGCCTCGACCCGCCCGTCGACAACCAGCGCGCGCGGCTCGATCACGCCCAGCGCGAGGATCGCGCCCTCGGGCGGGTTGACGATCGGGGTCCCGAACTCCGCCCCGAACGTCCCGACGTTCGACACGGTGATCGTTCCCCCGAGCATTTGCTCGGGCCGGATCGTCCCGTCGCGCGCGGCGGCCGAGAGCTCGGCGATCTCGCGCTCGATCGCCAGGATCGTCTTCTCTCCTGCGCTGCGCACGACGGGGACCATCAGTCCGCGCTCGGTGTCGGTGGCGATGCCGACGTGGATCTCCTCGTAGGTGACGATCTCGGCACGCTCCGCGTCGAACGAGGCGTTGAGCAACGGGTGCTCGCGGCACACGGTCGCGAGTGCACGGACCACGATCGCGAGCGGTCCCGCGCGAGTGTTCGCCGCCGCGAGCTCCTCGCGCAGAGACGCGAGTTCGGTCGCGTCCACGGTGAGGAAGGTCGTCACCTGGGGAATCTCCCGCACGGAGCGGGTCATGCGCTCGGCCACCAAGCGCCGGACGCCGCGGACGGCCGTGCGGCCGGCGCGGGCGTTCTGGTTCGACGGGCCGGCGGGGGTTGCTCCGGCCGCAGCCTCGACGTCCTCCCGCGTGATCCGCCCGCCGTTGCCGGTGCCCGCGAGGCCCGTCAGATTCACACCGAGCTGCTTCGCAAGGGCGCGAACGGCCGGCGTCGCCGCCACGTGGGCCCCCGCGTCCGTCGCGGACCGCGCGACCGGTTCCACTGAGGTTGAGGGATTCCAATTCGCGTCGGGAGTCGCGCCGTAGCCGACGAGCAAGGGTGGCGCCGCCGGCGACCCGTCCGTTTCCTGCTCCTCGTCCGGGCCGGTGAGCCGGATCGTCACCAGGGGAGCGCCGACACGGACCAGGTCGCCCTCCGCGGCGTGCAGCCGCTCGACGACGCCGGCCCATGGCGAGGGAACCTCGACCGTCGCCTTCGCGGTCGTTACCTCGACGAGCGGCTGGTTCAGCTCGACCGCGTCGCCCGCCTGGACCAGCCAGCGCTCGATCTCGGCGTCCTCCAACCCTTCGCCGAGGTCCGGCAGCAGGAAGTCGCGCGCGCTCATGTGCCGTCAGTACCGGACGGTGCGCGCGATCGCGGCCATGATGCGCTCGTTCGTCGGGACGTGATGCTGTTCCATCGTCGCGGGAGGGTAGGGAATGTCGTGGCCGGCGACCCTGGCGACGGGCGCCTCGAGGTGGTCGAAGCACTCTTCGACGATGCGTGCGCTCACCTCCGCACCGGGGCCATAGGAGATCGGAGCCTCATGCACCACGACGGCACGCCCTGTGCGGGCAACCGATGCCGCCATGGTCGTGATGTCCAGCGGAACGAGCGAGCGCAAGTCCACGACCTCGACCGAGGTCCCCTGGCCCGCGGCCCGATCCGCCGCCGCCAGCGCCCGGGCGACCATGGCGCCGTACGCGATCACCGTGCAGTCCGTTCCCTCTCGAACGACCCGCGCTCGGCCGATCGGCAGGGCGCCGGGCGCGTCCAGGTCGCCGTCCTCCTTGACCCAGTAGCGGCTCTTCGGTTCCAGGAACACGACGGGGTCCGGGTCGGCGATCGAGGCCCGCAGCAACGCGTAGGCGTCCACGGCGCTCGACGGGATCACGACCTTGAGTCCCGGCGTCTGGGCGTAGTAGCCCTCCGGGCTGTCGCTGTGGTTCTCGGCGGCCCCGACCGACCCGCCCACCGGCATCCGGACGACGATCGGCATCGACACGATCCCGCGGGTGCGGTTGCGGTACTTGGCGACGTGGTTGACGACCTGGTTGAGCGCCGGGTACGAGAACGAGTCGAACTGCATCTCGACCACCGGGTGCCATCCCGCCATCGCGAGGCCGACCGCGACGCCGGCGATCGCGGATTCGGCGAGCGGCGTGTCGAAGACGCGCCGCTCGCCGAACTCCTGCTGCAGCCCGTCGGTGATCCGGAAGACGCCGCCGAGGCGGCCGACGTCCTCGCCGAAGACGAGCATGCGCTCGTCGTCGGCGAGGCTTCGCCGAAGCGCCTCGTTGAGCGCGCCGTTCATCGTGACCTCAGGCATCGCCGGCCGCCTCGTCGCGTTGGCGCTCGAGCGTCCCCGGCGGCTGCACGTACACCCACTCGAAGAGTTCGCCGGCCGGCCGAGGGCCCGTGGCGAGGACGCCCGCGCGGACGCGCGCGACGAGCTCCTTCGCCTCGGCGTCGACCGAGGCGAACAGCTCCTCGTTCGCGACGCCCGACTCGTGCAGTCGGCGGCGGAACCGCGCGACCGGATCGAGCTCACGCCAGCGTTCCACCTCGCCAGCCGAGCGGTACCGCGACGCGTCGTCCGCGGTCGAGTGCGCGCCGATCCGGTACGTCACCGCCTCGATCAGGGTTGGGCCGCCTCCGCTTCGCGCCCGGTCGGCGGCCTCACGCACCGCAGCGTGAACGGCGAGCACGTCGTTCCCGTCGACCTGCACGCCGGGGAACCCGTACGCCTGCGCCTTGCGATGGATCGGTACAGCCGTCTGTCCCTGCACCGGCATCGAGATGGCCCACTGGTTGTTCTGACAGAAGAAGACGACCGGGACGTTGAACACGCCGGCCCAATTGCAACCCTCGTGGAAGTCGCCCTGGCTCGTCGCGCCGTCGCCGAAGTACACGAGCGCGCACGTTCCGGCGTCGTCGAGCATCGCGCCCGTCGCGAGTCCGACCGCGTGCGGGATCTGGCTCGCGACGGGCACGCAGACGGGCGCGAACCGGTGGGCCATCGGGTCCCACATCCCGCCGTGCCACGTGGCCCGGTAGAAGGCCAGGTACTCGACCGGATCGATGCCGCGCACGACGGCG
>DASPTB010000117.1:0-4973 GCA_035623615.1 Actinomycetota bacterium | reverse complement strand
ATGCTGCCGGACTGAGCGGGCTCCTCCTCGCGGGCGGCGGGAGCGTTCGCATGGGCCGCGACAAGACGGCCCGCGACTTCCTATTCCAAGGAGAACCGCTCGCCGCGCGCGTCGCGCAACGGCTCTCGGAGGCGTGCGACGACGTGCTCGTGGCGTCCGGCGATGGAGCCCGAATGGGCTGGCTCGGGCTTCCGCAGGTCGCCGACGAGGTACCGGAGTCGGGCCCGCTTGGCGGCCTCGTCGCCGGTGTCGGGAGGGCCCCGCACCAGCTCGTTGCCGCCGTGGCCGCCGACATGCCCTTCGCGTCGCCTCCCCTGTTGCGCCTGCTCGCGTCGCTGGCCGACGGCGTCGACGCGGTCCTGCCCGTGGACGACCGCGGTCTCGAGCCCCTGCACGCGGTCTACGCCCGGAGCGCCGGGCCGGGGCTCCGGCGGGCGCTTCGCACGGGACGACTCGCGATTCGCGACGCCCTCCAGGGCCTGAGGGTCCGGCTCGTCGAGCCGGCCGAGTGGCGCGTCACCGACCCGACGGGCCGGTTCGCCTGGAACGTGAATGCGCCGGAGGACCTGAAGGGCGAGCCGGGGCGGGGCGCGGCCACGTCCTTTGAAGAACCGCCGGGTCCTCACTAGCCTTAGGGCCGCGATGAGTTCCGAGGCGATGCGTCAGGTGACGTCGGCACCCGACCTGGGCCTCCTGCCGCCCAAGCGCCCGCCGCTGCTGGTCGTCGGCATCTTCATCTTTCTCGGCTCGGAGCTCATGTTCTTCGCCTCCCTGTTCGGCATGTACTTCACGCTCCGGGCGCAGGCGCCCGTGTGGCCCCCTCCCGACATCGATCTCGGACTGCTGCGCCCGACGATCTTCACCACGATCCTCGTCCTCTCGAGCTTCACCATGCAGACGGCCGATCGCCGGATCAAGCGAGGCGACGCTCGCGGGATGAAGCGATGGATCTGGCTGACGTTCGCGCTCGGCGTGATCTTCCTGTGCGGGCAGTTCTGGGACTATTTCCACGCCAACTTCGACATCGCCACAAACGCGTACGGCTCCGCCTTCGTGACGATGACGGGCTTCCACGCGTTACACGTGATGGCCGGACTGCTGGTCATGCTGGTCGTGCTCGGCCGCGCGGCCACCAACGCGTATGACGCCGACAACCACGCGGCGGTCGAGGCCGCGACGTACTACTGGCACTTCGTCGACGTCGTCTGGATCGCGCTGTACACGGTGCTGTTCCTCGTCAGATGAAGGACGCGCGGGAGGCACGGGCGGATTCGTCGTCGACGCGGCGCCGGGCGGCGGGGTTCGTGCTCCTGTTCGCCGCGTTCATGATCCCGGCCGGACTCGCGATGCTCGCCGGAACCGGGACCGCGTCCGCCGGGTCCCCGCCGGTCACGAGACTCGACGCGCAGACGGCCCTCGAGGCGGCCGGCCAGGTGCTGTACGAGGAGCACTGCGCGAGCTGTCACGGCGCGACGGGCGAGGGAACGGCGCAGGGACCCGTGATCCTCGACCTCGGCCCCGCCGCGTACGACTTCATGATGAGCACCGGGCGCATGCCGCTGTCGCAGCCCGGCGCGCAGGCCGTCCGCAAGCCGCCGGTGCTGAGCCCCGCCGAGATCAAGGCGATCACCGCCTACCTCGTGTCGCTCAGCCCGGGAAGTGGAACGGCGATCCCCAACGTGCAGCCCTTGTTTGGGAACCTCTCCGACGGCGAGCAGGTCTACCAGCTGAACTGCGCGCCCTGCCACGGCGCGAACGGCAACGGCGGAGCGGTCGGCGTCCAGGCGGCGCCGAGCCTGCACCTGGCGACCCCGACCCAGATCGGCGAGGCCGTCCGCATCGGGCCGGGGACGATGCCGGTGTTCGACCCCACGGTGATCTCGGACCAGCAGCTGAACTCGCTGGCGAGGTACGTCCTCTACTTGCGCCACCCCGACAACCCGGGCGGCATCAGCCTGCACCTGGGCGGCCCCGTCGTCGAGGGATTCGTCGGACTCGTCATCGGCTTGGGGGCGGTGGTGCTCGTGATGCGGTTCATCGGGGAACGGTCGTGAGCGACGCACCCGACGCGCGCCGGTCGGCGGCGCCGGCGCCTCGCGGGCCGGACGAGGGACGCGTTTCGCGACTGATGATGCTGCTGCTGTCGTTGTCGATCCTGGCCGGGATCGGGCTCCTGGTGCTGTACGCCCTCGGCGGGCAGGTTCAGCTGGAGGGAATCCTGCTGTTCATCGTGCTCACCGGGATCGGGTTCGCCTTCATCCTGTGGAGCAAGTACCTGATTCCGCCCGAGATCGTGACCGAGGACCGCGGCGAGCGGCCCTCGCCCGAGGAGGAACGCATCGCCGCCGAGCAGGCGTACGTGGAGGGCGAGAGCCAGCTCACCAGACGGTCCGTGCTCGTGCGCATGATGCTCGGCGCCTTCGGAGCGCTCGGCCTCGCGGCCATCTTTCCGATCAGGTCGCTCGGGCCGAGCCCGGGGCGGTCGCTGTTCCAGACGGCGTGGCGGGCCGGCCTCCGGGCGGTCGACGAGTCGGGAACACCGGTACGCGCCAGCGATCTCGCGGTCGGCGGCGTCGTCACGGTGTTCCCCGAAGGGCACGTCGGCAGCACGGACTCGGTCGCCATCGTGGTGCGCGTCGATCCCGCGGAGCTCCGCCTCCCCGACGGGCGCGACCAGGACGCGCCGTTCGGCAACGTCTGCTACTCGAAGCTCTGCACGCACGCGGGGTGCCCCGTCGGTCTCTACCTTGCGCAGTACCACCAGCTGCAATGCCCATGCCACTTCTCCGCTTTCGCGGTCCTCGAGGGCGCCGTGCCGGTCTTCGGTCCGGCGGCGCGCCCGCTTCCGCAGCTGCCGCTGACGGTGGATCAGGAGGGCTACCTGGTGGCGAAGAGCGACTTCACGGCACCCGTTGGTCCGGGGTTCTGGAACCGGGGGGACGGCCCGTGATCCGCGAGATCCGGACGAGGGCGACGAGATGATCGTTCCCCGGCTCCTCGACTGGTTCGACGAGCGCCTCGGCGCGGCGAGCTTCGCGAAGAAGTCGCTGCGCAAGGTGTTCCCCGACCACTGGTCGTTCATGTTGGGCGAAGTCGCGATGTACAGCTTCATCATCCTGGTGGTCACCGGGACGTTCCTGAGCTTCTTCTACGTTCCCGACGTGCGGCCGGTCGTCTACCACGGCCCGTACAAGCCACTCGACGGGCAGACCATGTCGGCCGCGTACGCCTCGGTGCTGCGCATCTCGTTCCAGGTTCGGGCCGGGCTCGTCTTCCGGCAGATCCATCACTGGGCGGCGTTGGTCATGACCGGTGCGGTCGTGTTCCACGCGATCCGCGTGTTCTTCACCGGGGCGTTCCGCAAGCCCCGCGAGATCAACTGGGTGCTCGGGGTCATGCTGCTGCTGCTCACGATCGGCATCGGGTTCGCCGGGTATTCCCTCCCGGACGACCTGCTGTCGGGAACGGGCCTGCGAATCGGGTACTCGATCGCGCTGTCGACGCCGTTCGTCGGGACGTGGCTCGCGTTTCTCCTCTTCGGCGGCGAGTATCCGGCGCCCGACATCCTCAACCGCTTGTTCGTGCTGCACGTCTTCATCCTGCCGGCGTTGATCGCGGGTGTGATGGGCGCCCATCTGGCGATCATCTGGAGGCAGAAGCACACGAACTTTCCCGCGCGGGGACTCACCAACGACCAGATCCGCGGGCCACGGCTCTGGCCCCGCTACGCGCTCGCGTCGATGGGTCTGTTCTTCGTCCTCGCCGGCGTCCTCGCGCTGCTGGGCGGCACGGCGCAGATCAACCCCATCTGGATCTACGGTCCTTACCACCCCATCACGGCGAGCGGGGCGTCCCAGCCCGACTGGTACATGGGCTTCACCGAGGGGGCGGTGCGACTGTTCCCCGGCTGGGAGATCCGCGCGTTCGGCCACGAGATCCCCGAGCCCTTCTTCCCCGGCGCGCTGATGCCGGGCATCGTCTTCGGCGGGATGCTCTTCTGGCCCTGGATCGAACGCTTCTTCACCAAGGACACCATGCAGCACAACCTGCTCCAGCATCCCCGGGACGTTCCGTGGCGGACGGCGGTGGGAGCGGCGACGATCACGTTCCTCGGCGTGCTGACGATCGCCGGCGCGAGCGACGTCCTGGCGTCGTCCGTCGACATCTCGGTCGAGACGATGACCGCGATCCTCAGGTGGCTGGCCATCCTCCTGCCGGCGGTGGCGCTGTTCGTGACGTACTACCTGTGCCGCGAGCTGCACATGAACGACCTCCATCCGATCAAGGAGTCGAAGGTCACGACGGTGCGTCGGAGCGCGACGGGGGGCTTCGACACCACCGAGAAGGAGGGCGGTGGTTTCGAGAGCGTCGAGGAACGACTCGGGCTCTAACCCCGCGACGCCGGAGGAGATCCTGCGCGCGCTCGCGGATCCGGCACGCCTCGCGGTCGCAGGTGTGCTGTCCCGAGGCCCTCGGACGGCGAGCGCCATCGCGCAGGAAGCCGGTCTGCGGACGGATGCGGTGCGCCGGCACCTCTCGCGGCTGGCGAAGGTCGGGCTCGTCGAGGTCGAATCCGACCGGAGGACGTACCGATTCCTGCCGGAGACGCTTCGACATGCCGCCGAGGAGGCGGGGCCGGCGCGCGATCCGGGCTTGGCGCTCGGCGCCGTCGACGACGAGGAAGAAGCGGTTCTGCGCCAGTACTTTCGGGGCGGCCGGCTCACCGAGATTCCCGTCCGCCGGTCCAAGCGGTTGGTCGTCATGCAGCGGCTTGCGCTCGAGTTCGAGGTCGGCATGCGCTACCCCGAGCGGCAGGTGAACCGGATCTTGGAGACGTTCCATCCCGACTACGCGGCGCTCCGTCGCTACCTGGTCGACGACGGCTTCCTCTCGCGGGAGCACGGCGAGTACTGGCGGACCGGCGGCCGCGTCGACGTCTAGCTCGCTGTGAGCCGCGGCTTTGATGCAGATCA
>DASPTB010000111.1:0-3207 GCA_035623615.1 Actinomycetota bacterium | reverse complement strand
TGGCACCGGCACGCGCGCCGCGCGTCGCCGTCGAAGCCGCACGGGCATGGATTGGACGCGGCGACGAGCGTGAAGCGGGCGGGGAACTCCGCGACGCCGGCGCTGCGCGCGATGACCACCGAGCCGTCCTCCAACGGTTGCCGGAGACCTTCCACCGCGTCGCGGCGGAACTCGGTGAACTCGTCGAGGAACAGGACGCCGTTGTGCGCGAGCGAGACCTCTCCCGGACGAGCGAGGCCGGCGCCGCCGCCGAGCAGCGCCGCGGCCGACACCGAATGGTGCGGCGACCGGAACGGCCGCTCGGAGACGAGGCCGCCGCGAAGGACGCCCGCGACGGAATGAAGCCGAGTCACCTCCAGCGCCTCGCGACGCGTCATCGCGGGAAGGATCGTGGGGAGGCGCCGAGCGAGCATGGTCTTGCCGGCGCCGGGCGGACCGACCATCAGGACGTTGTGGCCGCCGGCCGCCGCGATCTCCATGGCGCGGCGGCCGGCGGCCTGACCGCGCACCTCCGCGAAGTCGACGAGCGCCTCGCCGGCGACCCCCGCGGAGTTCGGCGGTGAAGCGGTGGCATGGGGCGCAGCCGGGGCTCCGCCGTGTTCCACGTCCTCGGGACGCAGTGTTCCCCGAAGGAATCCGACGACGGCGGCGAGGCTCGGCGCGCCCACCACCTCGAGCCCCTCGACGAGCCGCGCCTCCTCGGCGTTCGCTTCCGGCACGGCGACTCCTTGGAGTCCGGCCTCTGCGGCGGCCATCGCCACGGCGAGCACCCCGGGCGTCGCGATCAGCTCGCCCTTGAGCGACAGCTCGCCGCAGAACGCGAAACGTTCCAGCCGGTCGGCGGGGACCTGCGCCGAAGCGGCGAGCACGCCGAGCGCGACCGGGAGGTCGAACCCCGGACCCTCCTTGCGGACGCTCGCCGGACACAGGTTGACCACAACGCGCCGCAGCGGCCAGGTCAGGCCCGAGCTCTCGACCGCCGGCCGCACGCGGTCCCGCGCGTCCTGCACGCCGGCACCCGGAAGGCCCGTGACGACAAGCGCCGGCAACCCACGCCCGACGTGCGCCTCGACGGAGACGACACGCCCGCGAATGCCGACGACTGCGACCGAGAGCACCCGCCCGTACACGTCGCGCACGGTACCCGCTGCCACCGACGCGCGGGACGAGAGCGGAAGCGAGCGGTGAGCGAACGGTCCGGGCGCGTACGACGACGCTCGTCTCCAGGACCACTCGCGCGAACCAGGTCGTGCGCAAACGCGGCCAAAACGCATGGCGAATGAGGGTAGAGTCGCACCCGGGGTCGCACTTCGTGCGAGCCGGAGGAGAACGGGGGTATGTCGGAGCAGTCCGATCCCGGAGTGCTGCGCGTCGCGAGCACGATGACCGCGATGCACCTGAGCGGGTTCATCGGCGAGCTGTCGGAGACGATCGCGCGACGGCTCGGCCGCAACCGCGTCGAGTGGGTGCCCATGTCGTGGGACAAGCTGGTCAGCGCGGAGCACCCGCCCTTTGACATCGCCGTCCAGATCGTCGCCATCAGGCCGGAACGGGCCGAGCTCGTGGACTTCAGCGAGCCGTTCATGGTCGCCAATCTGGCGCTCCTGGCCCGCAAGGAGAGCCCCCTCGCCTCGGCGAAGACGCTCGCCGAGGTCAAGCCGTACGTCCTCGGCGGCCTGCGGGGCGGCGCCAGCCTCGCGAGGGTCAACGATCTGATCGCGCCCGAGCATCCCCCGAAGGAGTACGACCACCCTTTCACCACGGGGCAGGCGCTCGCCGACGGCGAGGTCGACGGGATCGTGTTCCCGACGCCTGTCGCCATGGCGCTCGCCCACCAGTTCAAGACCACGATGATCGTGGGGCAGATCGTCACAGGCGACGAGTACGGCATCGTCTTCGACAAGGGCAGCCCCCTCCGGCCCCGCGTGAACGAGACCCTGTCGGAGATGCGGGCCGACGGCACCTGGAAGCGAATCGTCGACACGTGGTTCCCCTGCATCGACGAGATCCCGCGCCTGTCCTGACTTCCTTTAGAACGCGTCTTCGAAGACGTGGACGGCATCGCCGCGGTCCGAGACGATGACGCTCGCCACGTCGAACCGGACCTCGGCGACGGCCGCGGACAGAGCCGTTCCGGCCGCGGACGCGAGGAACGCCTCAGCGAGCATCCGAAGCTTCGCCTGCTTGCGGGCGCCGACGGCTTCGTAGGGTCCGCCGAGTCCGGCGCCGCGGCGCGCCTTGACTTCGCACACGACGAGCGTCGCCCCGCGGGCGAGAATCAGGTCGATCTCGCCGAGACGGCACCGCCAGTTGCGCGCCACCAGCGCGTAACCTGCCCGCGTGTACCGGCGGAGCGCGGCGTCCTCGCCGCGGCGGCCGGTCGCAGCGCCCTCGCCTTCAGCGACCATCGCGACCACAGCTTGGGCGCCGCCACCGACGCGACGGCCCGGTCCGGCCACCGGCGCGCGTCGCGCCTCCCGCCTCAGCCGATCGCGTCGTCGGGTCGGATGTCCTTTTGCGCCAACTCCTCGACGTTGACGTCGCCGGTGGTCACGACCCGCACGCGGCTGACGAACCGTGCGGGCCGATACATGTCCCACACCCACGCGTCGGTCAGCTCGACCTCGAACCACGGCCCGCCCGGTCCGTCGTGCGGCTGCACGTCGACCTTGTTGGCCAGGTAGAAGCGCCGCTCGGTCTCCACGACGAACGCGAACATCGGGAGCACGTCCCGGTACTCGCGCCAGAGGCGGAGCTCCATGTCGTCTTCGAATCGTTCGATGTCCTCGTCGCTCACGCCTCCGCTCCTTCCGGCCCGTCGACGTCCGCCGCGCCGGCCGTATCCGCGGCGACGGCCGCGCCGCCGTCGGCGGCGTCGGCCCGCCCGTACCGCGCGAGGTACGCGGCGTGCTCGTTCCTGTACATGTCCATGCCCCGGAACGACATCCGGTGGATCGGCGACGGCCCGTGGCGTGCGATCGCGGCCCGGTGCTCGCCGGTGCCGTAGCCCCGGTTGTGGTCGAAACCGTACTGTGGAAACCGGCGGTGGTAACGGTCCATCGCGTAGTCCCGCGTGACCTTCGCGATGATCGAAGCGGCCGCCACCGACGCGCAGGTCGCGTCGCCCTTCTTGACCGAGAGCGTCGGCACTCCCGCGCCGCGGACCGAGAACCCGTCGCTGATCGCGAAGTCGGGCCGGACGTCGAG
>DASPTB010000099.1:0-9952 GCA_035623615.1 Actinomycetota bacterium | reverse complement strand
CAGATCACCATCCCGGCAGAGATTCGGGAGGCGGCTCGGCTGGAAGAAGGCGATGCGATCCAGGTCGAGATGACCGACGAGGGAATCCTGCTTCGACCTCGAAAGACGATCGATCCCACGCAAGCTTGGTTCTGGACCCCGTCGTGGCAGGCCGGCGAACGGGAGGCCTCCGAGGACATCCGAGCCGGCCGGACGAAGCGGTACGAGAACGACCGCGAGTTCCTCGCATCCCTCGAGTAGCCGCGGGTGCCGACCCATGAAGTCTCTTCCCGGTTCCAACGAGACCTCGGCAACCTCACTCCCCAGCAGCGTCAGGCCATTCGCAAAGCCATTCGAGCCTTCGTCGCCGACCTCAAGAAGGGGACTTTTCGCCCGGGCCTCCGCGTCGAGGGCGTCCAGGGAGCGGCCGGTATCTTCGAAATGACGTGGGCTCCCGATGGAAGGTGCACGTTCGAATACGGCACCGAGGTACACGCCGGTGAACCGCACGTCATCTGGCGAAGGTGCGGAACCCATGACATCTTCCGGAAGCCGTGACGAGACGATGACGTGGAAACCCGGCGACGCGATCGCATTGCGGGAGGTGTGGAACGGACGCGTGTGGTCGGCGCTCCCGGCGACGGTGGTCGAGGACACGCCCCACCAGCGCGCGATGTTCGTCCGGCAGGGTTCGCCGGGAATGAGCCCCGTCGACGCCGACGGCAGCGAGCTCAGGATCCCCGTGAACGAGTGGACGCTCGGGCGGCGTGACGTCACGCGGCAGCTGCTGTCGTTCGCGTGGCCCGACCGCGCCTATGCGGTGATGGCGTTCTGGGACGGCGACGAGTTCATGAACTGGTACATCAACCTGCAGACGCCCCTGCACCCCACCGCGATCGGGTTCGACTACGTCGACCACCTGCTGGACGTGATCGTCGAGTCCGACCGCGCGACGTGGCACTGGAAGGACGAGGACGAGCTGGCCGAGGGCGTCGAGCTCGGGGTCTTCTCCCCCACCGACGCCGAGGCGTTCCGCGCGGCGGGCCGGCAGGCGGTCGAGCACCTGACGGGTGGCGAGCCACCCTTCGACCGCGACTGGACGTCGTGGCGCCCGGACCCGTCGTGGCGCGAGCCCGCGCTCCCCGACGGCTGGGACCGCGCCCCGGGCTGACCCGTTCAGTCCCACAGCCGTTCCAGGTGCCAGCGCCCGCCGCGGCGGTCCTCGTACAGGTCGAGCACCATGCCGCCCTTCGCCTCGACCCGCCAGTACTCGCGGTCGCGGCCGTCCTCCCACCAGCGGCCCTCGATCCGCCATCGTCCGATTACGTCGCGGACCTCGTACCGGCGCCCCCGCCAGACGAACGCCGACGGCATGCCTGCGTCCCGCTCCACCGCCACCAGGTCCTCGTAGAGCTTGGTCACCGGCCTCACCCGCCCTTCGTCGCCCCTGGTCGCCGGCCCTCTCAGGGGTCGGTCGAACGTATGTTCGAATGTGGGAGGAGGAATGTACGCCCCGCCACCGACACGTGTCAAGAGGCTGGCACTGTGGGGATGACCGCGTGCGAACCGCTCGGCCCGCGCGGCCATGATCGTGTGCAGCACATGTGCAATGCTCGGCACATGTCCAAGATGATTCAGGTGAGAAACGTCCCCGAACGACTCCACTACGAGCTGACACGCCGCGCACGGGCGCGGGGTCAGACACTCACGGACTACATCCAGGAGCTCCTGGAGCGCGAGGTGGCCAGGCCTCCGGCGAACGAGGTGTTCGACCGGATCGAAGCGCGATCGCCGGTCAAGCTCGGAGGCCCCGCGGCCTCACTCGTCCACGAGGAGCGGGCCGCGCGGGAGGCTTCCTGAGCGTCCTGGTTCCCGATCCGCTCAGGACTACTTCGACATGCCCATCACCCGGCATGGTCATCAGCGGCTGCTCGCGAGGATCCTCGAGCTCCGGGCGAACCTCTCCGCGTACGACGCCGCGTACGTGGTACTCGCCGAGCGCCTGGGTGGACGGCTGCTGACGGCGGACGAGCTTCTCGCGCGGGCCGTTCGCACCCACACCTCGATCGACGTCCTTCCCTGACCGCGCAGGCCGGACGGCCTGCCTCGACTGATCGATGCTCGGGGGGTATCGACGGCGCGGTCAATGCAGTTTCCAGGGGGTTTCGGTCGCCCACTACGGCTTCGAGGGAGGCTTCCGCGCGGTTCGCTTCCGTGGTCAACTACGCGCCGTGGCGACGTTCGGACTCGTGCACGGCGCGTGGCATGGCGGGTGGTGCTGGGAGAAGCTCGTCCCCGAGCTGGAGGCTCGGGGGCATGCGGCCGTTGCTCCCGACCTTCCCGCCGAGGACCTCGACGCGACGTGGGAGGACTACGGGAGGATCGTGGCCGACGCGCTCGACGGCGCCGACGGCGACGTCGTGCTCGTCGGCCACTCGCTGGCCGGGATGGCGATTCCGGTCGCCGCGGCGATGCGGCCCGTTCGCCGACTCGTCTTCCTGAACGCGCTCATCCCGCCGGGCTCGCCCGAGACGCCGCCCCCCGACGACGTCGAACCCGAGACCCATCCGCCCGGTGCGTTCGACGCGCTCGTTCGGCACGACGGCTGGCACGAGTGGCCCTCTGCGGAGGCCGCCACGGCCACGATGTACCAGGACTGCTCGCCGGAGGATGTCGCCCGGATCTTCCCCCGCCTGCGAGGCCACTCCTACACGATGTGGGGTCGTGACTACCCGTTGGGGCGGTGGCCGGACACAGAGATCGTCTCGATCCTCTGCACCGACGACCGCGCCATTCGGCCGGAGTGGGCGCGGTGGGCCGCCCGAAACCGCCTCGGCGTCGAGCCGATCGAACTGCCCGGCAGCCACTCGCCGTTCGTGTCCCGTCCCGCCGACCTCGCCGACGTGCTCGTTCGCGGACTCTGAGGGCCGCGCCCGGCCCGCGCCTGTCAGGCGCGGAGCGTCGCGGTGAACGAATAGAGGATGCGCGCCGTCGAGCACTTCCCCGAGGGCGCGGACGCCACCTCGCGGAGCGTTCCCTGCAGGCGCGTCGCGCGCCACATGTGGTCGACGACTCCGGCACCCGCGGCTACGAACGACAGGTTCATCTGCGACCGGACGCGCGTCGCGGGCGACCCGCAGGTAAACCCGTGGTACCCGCCGATGGCTCCGCGATACGCTCCGCGCAAGAGACCGAGCGTGCCCGACACGGTGGGATAGACGAGGTCCTGCAACTGCAGCCGCCCGCACCCAGCGCCCTGGGGACACGGGGGTGTGAGCCGCCACCGTTCGAGCGGCGACTGCGTTCGCAGGCGCACGCCGCTCGACTCCTCCACGCGCAGACGCACGTCGAAGACGCCGTCCACTTGCGCCGTGGACGCCGGTGGCACCGGCGGACGTTGCTGCGCGGCGACCGGGATGGAGACCGCGCCGTCGTTGCCGAGCGATTCCACCGCGTAGTGGTAGGTGACGCCCGGCTCGACCGTCCGGTCGATGAAGGAGTGCGCGCGGACGGTCGCCAGTTGATCGCCGTCGCGGAGCACCACGAAGACGCGAACGTTGCCCGACGGTGGCGGTGCCCACGCGAGGTGAACCGCGAACGGCTGGGACGTGGCCAGCAGCTTTCTCGGCGGGGGCGGGGGCGGTTGCGGGCGGGGCGTTCCCGGGACGATGAGCGAGGCCACCGTCGCCGCGATCACGATCGCCATGACGCAGCCGACGACCAGGAAGGCCCGGATCGGGGTCGGCGCGGCCGGCCCCTCGTTGTGGGAGGGAGCCGGGGGTGTCCGTTGGTCGGTTCGCTCGTCGATCATCCGTGTCCCTCGAGCGGGCCGCTCCTCCCGCCCAGCAGGCTACCGCGGCGGCCGCCTCCGGATCCCGGCTTTCCCTGCGAACCCGGGAGCATGGCGAACCTGTCGCAGCAGGTCAGACCCATTTGATCGGCATGCGGCGGCCCGTACAATAGGGGCTCCGCGATCCCCCGGACGCCGGCAGGAGGACCGGCCGGGCCCGGCGGACGACCACGAGAGCATTGACGAGGAGCGACGATGCGGATTCTGATCCTGGGCGGAGACGGATATCTCGGCTGGCCGACCGCCATGTATTTCTCCAGCCGCGGCCACGACGTCCACGTCGTGGACAACTACTTCCGGCGCCGGGCCCACGCCGACGCGGGCACCGACTCGCTGACCCCGATCGCCGCCGACCTGCCGACACGGGTCCAGGCGTGGAAGGAGGTCTCGGGCAACGACATCGGCGTCACCGAGGGCGACCTCACCGACTGGGCGGTCGTCGAGCGGCTGTTCCGTGACTTCTCGCCCGAGACGATCGTCCACTACGGCGAGCAACCGTCGGCTCCCTGGTCGATGATCGACCGCAAGCACGCCGTCGACACCCAGATGAACAACGTGGTGAACACGCTGAACGTGCTGTGGGCGATGCGCGACCTGGCGCCCGACTCGCACCTGGTCAAGCTGGGCACGATGGGCGAGTACGGCACGCCGAACATCGACATCGAGGAAGGCTTCATCGAGATCGAGCACAACGGCCGCAGCGACCGGCTCCCCTTCCCCAAGCTGCCGGGCTCGCTGTACCACTGCTCGAAGGTGCACGACTCGACCAACATCCACTTCGGGTGCCGAGTCTGGGGGTTGCGAGCGACCGACCTGAACCAGGGGGTCGTCTACGGCATCGAGACCGACGAGTCGCGGCTCGACCCGCGGCTCGCGACCCGGTTCGACTACGACGAGGTGTTCGGCACTGCGCTCAATCGTTTCTGCACCCAGGCGGTCATCGGCCACGCGCTGACCACATACGGAAAGGGCGGACAGACGCGCGGCTACCTGAACATCCTCGACACCCTGCGGTGTGTCGAGCTCTCGACCCTCAACCCGGCGGCGCCGGGCGAGTACCGCGTGTTCAACCAGTTCACCGAGCAGTTCTCGGTCAACGAGCTCGCCGAGCTCGTCCAGCGCGCCGGGAAGGCGGTCGGGCTCGAGGTCGAGATCGCGCACGTCGACAACCCGCGGGTCGAGCTCGAGGAGCACTACTACAGGGCGGCGCACACCAAGCTCGTGGACCTCGGCCTCAGGCCGCACCTGCTGTCCGAAACGCTCGTCGAGTCGATGTTCGGCGTCATCGACCGCCACAAGGACCGTGTGATTCCTGGTGCGATCATGCCCAAGACGCGCTGGCGCGGAACGCTCGCCGAGACCGTTCCGAGCTAGCTCGGTGCGCGAGGGGGCCACGCCGTGACGGGGATGATCGGCCTTCGGATCATCGGCGGCATCGCCGCGGCGGCGCTGTTCGTGGTCTCGATCCGGCGGTACCAGCGGCGCAGCATCTCGCGGCTGAACCTGATCATCACGTCGCTCGTCACGATCGGCGTGATCGTCCTGGCGATCGACCCCAGCATCTACAACCCGCTGTTCGACGCGTTCAACTTCCGTTCCGGCGGCGGGCGGCGTCTTCTCGGAGTCCTCATCTTCGCCACCATCGTGCTGTTCCTCTTGATGATGAACAACATGGCGGCCGTCGACCGGGCGAACTCGTCGATCCGCATGCTCGTCGAGGCGCTCACCGTGCAGGCCTTCGACTGGAAGAGCGTCTCGTCCGAGCTGCCCGACACGCAGTCGATCGTCGTGATCCTTCCCGCGCACAACGAGGCCGAGAACGTCGGCGCCGTCATCCACTCGCTCCCCGACACGCTCGAGGGGTACCCGGTCGTCCCGATCGTGGTCGACGACGGCTCGGAGGACGGGACCTCCGAGGTCGCCCAGAAGGCGGGCGCCCACGTCGCGCACTTGCTGATCCGCCGCGGCGGGGGGTTCGCCCTGCGGATCGGCTACGAGATCGCCCGGCGCATCGACGCGAGCGTCGTCGTGACGATGGACGCCGATGGGCAGCACGTCGCCGACGAGATGCCGCTGCTGGTCAAGCCGATCCTCGAGGACGAGGCCGACCTTGTGAACGGGTCGCGCGTCCTCGGCGAGTTCGAACGCGAGAGCGTCGTCCGCCACGTCGGCGTGCACTTCTTCTCGTGGCTCGTCACGCTGATCACGGGGTCGCGCATCACCGACGTGTCGAACGGCTACCGCGCCATCCGCGCCGACGTCCTTCGGCGGCTGCAGCTCGATCAAGACCAGTTCTGGGCGTCCGAGCTGCTGATCGAGGGCCTGCGCGAGCGGGTCCGCGTCCGTGAGGTCCCCATCACGATCCGCGCGCGGGCGGGCGGCGAGTCGAAGAAGCCGAAGACCCTCAAGTACGCGTGGAACTTCACCAAGGCGATCTTCAAGACCTGGCTTCGGTGACGAACTGCCTCGCGGGCGCGGGCGTGGCCGCGGGCGCTCAGCCGCGCGCCGCGGTCGTGGCGCTCGGCTCTGCGTCGCCCACGACGGTCGGCTGGTCGCCGCGGCCCTCCCGCCGCGACAGCACGTAGGCGAGCCCCCACCCGCACGCCATCACCACGATCGGGAGCGCCACTCCCCCAACGCCCCGGAGCCGCACGCCGAAACGGTCGGCGACGACCGCGAACGGCACGAGGGCGGCGATCCCCACCGACGGCGCGCAGGCGCAGACGCGCAGCGGGTCGCCGCCGAGCAACGCGACCGACCAACCGAGGCCGATCAGGAACAGCGTGCCCATGGCGAACGCGGCGAGGACGACGACGTCCAGCCGGGTGAACGGGCCGACGGGCGTCGGCGTCTGCCCGAGCGCCGTCGCGAGCAGCGGCCCGCGCACGACGGCGACGCCGGGGCCCACCACGGTCGACGGATGCGCCGCCACCCACTCGTCGTACGAGGGGTCGGCCGACTGCAGGAGCAGGGCGACCGGGTCGTTCGCATACGCGGGCCCGAGACGCGACAAGTAGCGCGCCGACGTCTCGTCGAAGATCGTATGGCCCGGACGTGTGCTGGGCTTCTGCGCGAGGAACCGCTCCGGGAATCCGACGTAGAAGTACGCCTGCGGGATGCGGCTCGCGGGGAGTCCCGCGCGGATGAGGTGCGCGCGAAAGGCCGTGGTGGCCGTGTCGTCGCCCGAGTCGAGCAGGAACACGACCGGCCGTGAGGTCGGGATGCGGGCCGCGTCGAGATAGCTGCCGGCGACCGCGGACTGCTCGAGCGTCTCCGGACTGACCGCCGTGTGCCAGTGCCACCACGACCGGAGCGTCGTGAACGCGAGCACCAGCAGGACGAGGACGACGGCCGCATCGGCCACGATCCTCGACCAGCTCACGCGGCGGCCCCAGCGGGCAAGCAGATCGCTCGCCCAGAGCAGCCCCATGGCGCCGGCGATCGGCAGGGCCATGTCGAACGCGAGGAACCGGTGCGCCGGAACCCTCAGGTGCAGACCGGCCAGCGCGAGCACGCCGACCAGGGTCACGACGGCCCAGGCGATCAGCAGGCGGAGCAGGAACCCCCGTCCCTTCGGTCGCGGGAAGGGCGGGGGGCGCGTCCAGTCGGGGCTCGAGTCCGAGACGGCGAGCGAGCCCAGTCCGACGAGCCCGAGCGGGACGGTGAGCCGCGCGCGATATTTCGGCAGCACCGCGTGGAACTTCTGGCGCAGCTCGGCGTACGTGATCGTCGGCTCCCTCGGCAGCGCGCCGAGCACCCCGATCAAGAGCGCGGCGGCCATCGCCGCCCCGCCCAGGACGATCGCGCCGAGGCGGCCGGACGGCGTGCGGAGCAACGCCGTTCCCGCTCGGACGTCGGCGAGCGACCGCCGTGCCCACAGGACGGCCGTGAGCAGCAGCACGGCGACCATCACGATGAAGAACGCCCAGTGGATCAGGCCGCCGGCGCCGAAGAGCAGGATCGCCGGCCACATCGGCCCTTCCCCGGCGACGGCGCGGTCGATCGCGACGATCGCCGTCAGAAACACGGCGGTCGCCAGCAGGTTGTCCTGGTAGCCGGTCGGCCCCACCAGCAGCAGCACGAGCGGCGAGAGGGCGACGGCGAACGCCGTCACCGTGAAGCTCCACGTGGGCCGGCGGCGTTCGCCGGCGACGATCGCGCCCCCCGCGAGGCCGATCGAGGCCGCGACGGCCGCGGGGATCACGGCGATGAGGCGGATCGGCGACTGGTTCCCGAGGGTTGCGAGCACCCCGGCGATCGTCGGGAACCCGGGGCGGCCGGGGTTCGCCTGCACCTGCGCGGCCGTCTTCAGCCGTTCGGCGGCGTGCAGACCGAGGTCCCGGCTCAGGTTGGTGATCCAGATGTAGGCCGCGGTGTCCCATCCGAGCGGGACGACGAGGTGATGACGGGGGTAGATGCTCAAATAGAACCCGAGCACGAACGCTGCCACGCCCGCCGGGACGAGGAACCCGCGCACCCACGCCGAACGCCGCTTGGTTCCGGGGGTCGAGACCACCCCAGGATCATAGAGTGAGCCGGTGGTTCTCTCTCTTCGACCGGATTCCGACGCTCGGCCCGAGTCCGCCCCGAGAGCACGTGGCGCGATCGGTCCCGTCCTGCTGGTCGCCGCCGCGCTGCTGCTCGCCTACGTCGTCATCTATCCGCTGTTCGGCCTGCACGTGACGATCGGCTCCGACACTCCGGTTTACGTGTGGTGGGCCCGGCTCGCTGGTGCGGCCGGACTGGGACCCCTCGGATCGGGGGCCCGGCCGGGCGTGGTCGGCCTCGTGGCGACGCTGGCCCGAGTCACGCCCGCGCCGGCCGCGGGCGTGGTCGCGGGGCTGCTCCCGGCGCTCGCCGTCGCGACCGGTCTGGCAGCCGGGGCGCTCGTCGACGTGGCGCTCGGGCCCGACCGCGTTCGCTTCGTGCTCGTCGCGTCCTTCACCGGCGCGTACCTCTCGCTGCTCGCCGACGGGTACGTGTCGACGCTCGCGTTCGGCGCCGCCTTCGTCGCCGCGCTCGCCTGCTTCGGCGCGGCCCTGCCGGACGGGACCGGCGCGTCGGGACGGCACCCGGCGCCCGCGCTGGTGGCCGGCGGCGGCCTCGTGTCCGCCGCCGGCCTCTCACATCCCCTGCTCCTGGCGCTCGGCGCGGGCGTCCTGGGGACGGGACTCCTCGCCATGGTTCCGGGTGCGATCCGTCAGCACCGGGCAGGCGCAGGCTTCGGCGCGCTGGCCGTCGTCCGGATCCTCGTCGCTTCGCTGGCCGGGGTCGCCGCCGTCGCGCTCGGTCTCCTCTCGGCGGGCGGCTTCGAGGGAACGCCGGTCGAGACCTCGCGCGACGCGTTTCTCCGTGCGGCCGGACTCGGCTCGCTGCTGCGCTCCTCGTACCTGCACAAGCTCCGCCACGACTTCCCCTGGTATCGCGTCGTGACCATCGTGGGCCTCGCGGCGACGGCGCTCGGCGTCGCGCGGCGGACGCCGCGCCACGCCGCCGACCGGTGGGCGCTGTTCTGGGGTGCGATGCTGGGGTGGATCGTCGTCTCGGCCGGTGGGGTCTTTCTGTTGTTCGCGGGCACGTCGGCGCCGGGTCAGCGCCTGCTGGCGTTCTGCCTCGCGCTTCCGATCCTCGGCGGGATCGGGCTCGCGTGGATCTGGCACGGCGCTCATGCAGCAGACGACGCGGCCGGGGACGCCGCGCCCGGCGCCCATGGCGCCCGATCGGCGCCCTGGCGCCGGGTCGCGGTGATCGCGGGAGGGTGCCTGTTCCTCGGCCTGGCGTGGGGGCGGTGGCTCGGGTTGCGGCCGCAGGTGTCGCCGGAGGTCCTCACACAGGCGCGAGACGCCGGGATCGCGCTCTCACGGACCCCGCCGGGTACGCCGCTCGCCGTGGTGATCGACCCCCGCGGCGAGCAACCTGCCGAGCTCGCCATCCGGTACGACGCGTACCTTCGCGACGAGGTCCCCCCGCAAGACATCCCGCTCGTGCACGTGGTCGTCGGCGCCGTGCCCGACGTGCTCGCCCGACGGCCGACCGTTACCGGCGACCCGGAGTACGACGCTTTCTCGCGGTTTTCCATCGCAGAGGTGCGCGGGCTCGCGCAGACGCCGCTCTCAGTTGCCG
>DASPTB010000097.1:0-4057 GCA_035623615.1 Actinomycetota bacterium | reverse complement strand
CGTCACCCGGCAGCTGGATCTGCCACGTCAGGTTCTTCGCCGACCCGGGAATGTCCGACACGGGATCCAGCTCGGGCTCGTCGTGCCCCGTGCACCCTTTCTCGTAGTGGATCTCGACCTTCTCCGTGTACTTGAACGCATGACCGTCGCAGAACGTGATCGACGATGTCGAACGCGTCGCGGCGCCCGCCGAGCTTGCCGTCAGCGACATCATGGCCGCCGATCCTCCCGCGAGCGCGAGCGCGCACGCGAGTCGAACGAAACGGCTCTTCACGCGGCCTCCTCCCCACTCCGTCTGCACGGAGTCGTCACCCCCCAGCGACGATCACTGTAGGGAGGGCCGAAGCCGAAACGCAATCGGTCCTTCGGAGGAGGATCCAAACGGGTCGAACACGTCGTACGGGCCGCGCCGGGCGGGGGGACGCGCTCGCGCGAAATCCCGCACAATGGAGCGCGTGAGTGTGGCGCAGAGCGGAGAGGTGCGGCTGACGAAGTTCAGCCACGGAGCGGGGTGTGCGTGCAAGCTCGCGCCGGCCGACCTCGCCGAGGTGATGGGCAAGGTCGCTTCGACGGACATGCCGGAAGAGGTCGTGGTCTCGGCGGCGACCGGTGACGACGCCGCCGTCTACCGGCTGCCCTCAGGAGAGCACCTGGTACAGACCGTCGATTTCTTCACGCCGATCCTCGACGACCCGTTCGATTGGGGAAGGGTCGCCGCCGCCAACGCGCTGAGCGACGTTTACGCGATGGGCGGTCGGCCGCTCACGGCGCTCAACCTCGTTGCGTGGCCCGTCGAGGAACTCCCCCTCGACCTGCTCGCGGCGGTGCTGGACGGGGGAGCGGCGATCGCGAGGGAGGCGGATGTGGCGATCGTCGGCGGCCATTCGATCCGGGACCCCGAGCCGAAATACGGCATGGCCGTCACGGGCCTGGTCGCGCCCCAGCGCCTCACCCGAAACGACGGGATGCGGGCCGGCGATCGTCTGGTGCTGACCAAGCCGCTCGGCCTCGGGCTGATCTCGACGGCCATCAAGGCGGGGACGGCGACTGCAGAACAGACGCGACTGGCGGTCGAGACCATGACCACGTTGAACGCGGCGTCCGCGGAGGCGATGGGGGAGGTCGGCGTGTCGGCGGCCACGGACGTGACCGGGTTCGGGCTCCTCGGCCACCTCCACATCGCGCTGCGTGCCTCCTCCGCGTCCGCGGACGTCGACGCGGCGGCCGTTCCGTTCCTGCTCGGGGCGCTCGATCTCGCGCGGGGCGGCATGGCCCCTTCGGGGACGCGGCGCAACCTCGAGTTCGTGGCGCCCCACGTCGACTGGGACGGCACTGACGAGGAGTGGGAGCGCCTGGCGCTGGCAGACGCCCAGACCTCCGGGGGGCTGCTCATCTCGGTGCCCGAAACCCGCGTCGAGGCCCTGCGGGAGGGGCTGGCGGCTCGCGGAATAGCCGCCCCGGTCGTGGGGGTTGTGAGCGGCGGCGAGGCGGGCCGCATCCGGGTTCGGGGGCGGCCGGCCCCCTGACCGGCGGGGATCCGGCCCACCGGTGCTAAATTCAATTGCAACAATGGAAATTGCACCTGCGAGGTTCTCGCGACCCCGCGGTGCCCGAGCGACGAGCTCGTGAGAGCGGAAGCGGAGATGATCGAGATCCGGGCCGAGATCCGAGACCAGCTGATCGCCCACGCGCAGGCCGAGTTCCCCAACGAGGCATGCGGGCTGCTGGCGGGGGCGGGGTCGGCGGAGGGCCTGGCACGAGCCGAGCGGTTCGTGCCGATGACCAACGCCGACGCCAGCCCCGTCTCCTACCGGCTCGACCCGGGCGAGCAGTTCCGGGCCTTCAACGAGCTGGACGACGCGGGCCTGGACCTCGTCGGCATCTACCACTCGCACACTCATTCCGAGGCGTACCCGTCCGAGACCGACCGCCGGCTCGCGTTCTACCCCGACGCGCACTATCTCCTGCTGTCCCTGCAGGACCGTGAGCATCCGGTACTGCGCGGATTCACGATTCGCGACGGTGAGGTCGAAGAACAGGATGTGAAGGTCACGTGAGCATGCCCAACTTCTCCGAGGAACAGGTGCTTCGATACTCGCGGCACATCATCTTGCCGGGCATCGGCGGCGAGGGACAGCGAAAGCTGCTCGACGCCAAGGTGTTGTGCGTCGGCGCCGGCGGACTCGGGTCCCCGATCGCCATGTACCTGGCCGCGGCCGGCGTCGGGACGCTCGGCATCGTCGACTTCGACCGCGTCGACCTGACGAACCTGCAGCGCCAGCTGCTGCACGACACCGACGACGTCGGCAGACCGAAGGTGGAGTCGGCTGTCGACCGGCTGCACGGAATGAACCCGGGGATCGAGGTCGTGCCGCACGACACGATGCTCACCTCCGACAACGCCTTCGAGATTCTTGGGCAGTACGACATCGTCATCGACGGGTCGGACAACTTCCCGGTCCGCTACCTGGTGAACGACGCGACGCAGATGCTCGGCAAGCCGCTCGTGTACGGGTCGATCTACCAGTTCGAGGGCCAGGCGTCGGTGTTCATGCCGGGCAAGGACACGCCGTGCTACCGGTGCCTGTTCCCGCAGCCTCCGCCGCCCGGCGCCGTGCCTTCGTGCGCGGAGGCCGGCGTGTTCGGCGTGCTGCCGGGAATCATCGGCTCGATCCAGGCGGTCGAGGCCATCAAGCTGATCATCGGCAAGGGCGATCCGTTGATCGGCCGGCTGCTGCTGTTCGACGCGCTCGACATGGAGTTCACGACGGTGAAGCTCCGCTGGGACCCCGACTGTCCGGTCTGCGGCAAGGAGCCGACGGTCACCGAGCTGATCGACTACGAGCTGTTCTGCGGGCTGCCGTCGCGCGACGACGCAGCGGCGGCGGGGGTGTGAGGTCGCCATGGCGGTGAAGGTGAAGATCCCGACGATGATGCGGGCCCGCTCGGGCGGCGAGCCGGTCATCGAAGGCGACGGGACGACGGTCCGCGAGGTGTTGAAGGACCTCGAGGGCAGGTACCCCGGCCTCACGAGCGGCATCGTCACCGACGATGGGACCCTCCACCGCTTCGTGAACCTCTATGTCAACGACGAGGACGTGCGCTACCTCGGCTCGCTGGAGACGGCGGTCGCCGAGGGCGACACCATCTCCGTTCTCCCCGCGGTCGCCGGGGGCTGCTGAGACCGGCCGGACGCCCGGTCGAGATGCGTCCTCCGACCTCTCGGACGCGCTCGATGTGGCCGTCGACGCATCGGGGGACATTGGGCCGTATCCTGTGGGGCCGACTGCCTCATCGGCTCTCAGGCGCCCGCCGATACCCTTATGGGTAGCTGACCGGAGGAGACACGGACAATGAGCAACTACGTCGAGCGGTTGATGAGCGACCTCGTGGAGATGAATCCGGGCGAGGTCGAGTTCCACCAGGCGGTACGCGAGGTCGCCGAATCGGTGGAACTGATCTTGCATCGACACCCTGAATACCGTGACGCCCACATCCTCGAGCGGATGGTCGAGCCGGAACGCGTGATCATGTTCCGCGTTCCCTGGTTCGACGACTCCGGCGACGTCTGCATCAACCGCGGCTACCGCGTCGAGATGAACAGCGCGATCGGCCCCTACAAGGGCGGCCTGCGCTTCCACCCGACCGTCTATCTGGGCCTGCTCAAGTTCCTCGCGTTCGAGCAGGTCTTCAAGAACGCCCTCACGACGCTGCCGATGGGCGGCGGCAAGGGCGGCTCCAACTTCGACCCGCACGGCAAGAGCGACGCCGAGGTCATGCGCTTCTGCCAGTCGTTCATGACCGAGCTGCAGCGCCACATCGGCCCCAACACCGATGTCCCGGCCGGCGACATCGGCGTCGGCGGCCGTGAGATCGGCTACCTGTTCGGCCAGTACAAGCGCATCAAGAACGAGTTCACCGGCGTCCTGACCGGCAAGGGTCTCGAGTGGGGCGGGTCGCTGATCCGGCCCGAGGCGACGGGCTACGGCGTCGTCTACTTCGCCCACGAGATGCTCGGGACGCGCGACGACAGCCTCGAGGGCAAGACGTGCCTCGT
>DASPTB010000086.1:0-23772 GCA_035623615.1 Actinomycetota bacterium | reverse complement strand
CGATCCCGCGGCGCTTACGACGGTGACTCGAGGTGGGCTCCGAGCCGCCTTCCGCTCAGTCGAAAACGCGCAGCGGCTGCTGGCGACGGAGATCGGCGTGCGGCCACCGTGAGCAACCCGGCCGCGGCGCGCGCCCCGTCCTCCTCGACGGCCCGGCCCACCGCCCCTCCGCGCAGAGTTCGCCGGCTGCCCTGGCGATCCGTCGAGTACGTCGCGCTCGACTTCGAGACCACCGGGCTGAATCCCCGAGTGGATCACGTCGTCTCGTTCGGCACCGTGCCCGTGCGCGGCGGACGGGTCGTCCTGGACACCGCCCGGTATGCCGAGGCCGCCCCCCCGTCGTGGCCGTCGCACGGGTCGGTTCGCATCCATCAGTTGCGCCCCGCTGATCTCGCGACCGCCCCGCCGGTGTCGGAGGCCAGCCGGCTGCTCGCCGAGGCGCTCGACGGGCGGGTGCTCCTCTGCTGGGCAGCCGACGTCGAGGCCGCGTTCCTCGACACGCTGTTCGGTGGAGGTCCCCGGCGGTGGCTGCGCCGGAGCATCGACGTGCTGCAGATGACGATGCGGTTCGAGGGGCGTGGGAGCCGGAATCCGGACCTGCGGCTCGCGTCGGTCGCCGAGCGATACGGCGTGCCGGTCGACCGTCCGCACCACGCGCTGGGCGATGCCCTCATGACCGCGCAGCTGTTCCTGGTGATGGCGACGAAGCTCGAGCCGCTCGGCTACGGGAAGGCGGGCCGGCTGCTCCGCCTGACCCGCTGACGGTTCTCGTCCACAGGCGTGGGCGATCGCCCGCCGGCTACGCGAGCGATCGGGCGACCGCCCGGGCCGCTTCCAGCGTCCGGTCGATCTCGGCGTCGCCGTGCGCGGCCGAGGGGAACCACGCCTCGTAGCCCGACGGCGCGAGGGCGATCCCACACTCCAGCATCCCGTGGAAGAATCGCGCGTACGTGTCGTGAGCCGACGCCCGGGCCGCCGCGTAGTCGGTCACCGGTCCCTCGGTGAAGAACACGGAGACGAGGGTCGAGACGCGGTTCACCGTCGCGGGGACGCCGGCTCCAGCGAAGGCCTCCTGCAGCCCGCCCGCCAGACCTGCGGCCCGGCGCTCCAGCTCCTCGTAGGGATCCTCTTCTCGAGCGAGTTGGAGCGACGCGATGCCTGCGGCGACGGCGACGGGGTTCCCTGCGAGCGTCCCCGCCTGATACACGGGTCCCAGCGGAGCCAGGCGTTCCATGATCTCCCTCCGGCCGCCGAACGCGGCGCAGGGGAAGCCTCCGCCCATCACCTTGCCGAGCACGGTGAGGTCGGGCGTGACCCCGAACAGCGACTGCGCGCCGCCCCACGCGACACGAAACCCCGTGATCACCTCGTCGAAGACGAGCAGCGCGCCGAGACGGTCGCACTCGCCTCGCAGGCGCTCGAGGAAGCCACGTGCCGGGGCGACGACGCCCATGTTGGCCGCGACCGGTTCGACGATCACGCACGCCAGCTGCTCGCCCGCTTCGTCGAAGGCCGCGTCGGCCGCCTCGAAGTCGTTGTAGGGCACCACGATCGTGTCTCGCACCGCCCCCGCGGTCACTCCGGCCGCGCCGGGGAGCCCGAGCGTCGCGACGCCCGAGCCTGCCGCCGCCAGCAGCGCGTCGGCGTGGCCGTGGTAGCACCCCTCGAACTTCAGGATCCTCTCGCGGCCCGTGAACCCGCGGGCCAGCCGGAGTGCGCTCATGGCCGCCTCGGTCCCCGACGACACCAGGCGCACCATCTCGACGCTCGGGACGGCCGACACGATGAGCTCGGCGAGGCGCACTTCGCCCTCGGTGGGCGCCCCGAACGACGTGCCGAGCGCGGCTGCCTCCGCGGCCGCCCGGACGATCTCGGGGCGGGCGTGGCCGAAAAGCAGCGCGCCCCACGACTGGACGTAGTCGAGGAAGCGCCGACCGTCCGCGTCGACGACGTAGGCCCCCTCGCCCCGGGCGACGAACGGCGGGGTGCCGCCCACCGCTCCGAACGCACGGACCGGCGAGTCGACCCCACCGGGGATGACATCGCGGGCGCGCGCGAACAGCTCCCGCGAGCGCGCGCCCGCGCCGCCCGAGTCGCCTACGCCAGCCACTCGCCGGCGTCGGCCGCGTGGTAGGTCAGGATCAGGTCGGCGCCCGCCCGGCGGATCGAGGTCAGCACCTCGAGCACCGTGCGCCGCTCGTCGAGCCAGCCGTTGGCCGATGCCGCCTTCACCATGGCGTATTCCCCGCTCACGTTGTACGCGACGATGGGGATGTCGAACGCCTCGCGGGCACGCCGAACGACGTCCAGGTAGGGAAGCGCCGGCTTGATCATGACCATGTCGGCGCCTTCCTCGATGTCGGCCCGGATCTCGCGGAGCGCCTCGTCGCCGTTCGCGGGATCCATCTGGTATCCGGCGCGATCGCCGAATCGCGGGGCGCACTCCGCCGCTTCCCGGAACGGGCCGTAGAAGGCGGAAGCGAACTTCGCTGCGTACGCAAGAATGCCCGTGTCGGCGAACCCACCGGCGTCCAGCGCGTCGCGGATGGCCGCCACCTGTCCGTCCATCATCCCCGAGGGAGCCACGAGGTCGGCACCCGCCTCGGCCTGAGCAAGCGCGATTCGCCGGTACCGGTCCAACGTCTCGTCGTTGTCCACGGTCCCGTCCGGCGCGAGGACGCCGCAGTGCCCGTGGTCGGTGTACTCGTCCAGGCACAGGTCGGCGATCACAATGTGATCGCCGCCGAGCTCGTCGCGAAGCGCTCGGATCCCTTGCTGTCCGATGCCGTCGGGGTTCCACGCGTCGGATCCCTCGGCGTCCTTCCGGGACGGGACGCCGAAGAGCGTGAACCCGAGGATTCCGCGCTCGGCGATCGACCTCGCCTCCTTGCGGAGCGACTCGAGCGTGTGCTGCGCCTGTCCGGGCATCGAGGCGATCGGCACCGATTCGTCGATCCCGTCCTTGACGAACAGCGGGGCGATCAGGCGGCGCGGCGACAGGTCCGTCTCGCGGACGAGCGACCGGATCGCCTCGGTCCGCCGCAACCTGCGGGGGCGGTGTCTGGGAAAGCTCATGTCCTCCTCCGAGTCCTGGCGCGGCCTGCGAGCGCGCGCTCGACGGCCGCGACGAGGCCCTCGATTGTATGCGGGTCGGCCACCGCATGGACGCGGAGGCCCTGCGCGCGGGCCTCGGCGGCGGTCACGGGACCGATGCAGACGACCTTCGGCGTCCGGCCGGCGGCGGCCATCGTCGGATGCCGGAACATCCCTCCGGCAAGCCGAACGAACCCTCTGACGGTCGACGCGCTGGTGAACGTCAGCGCGTCGACCGTGCCGGCCGCCAGGGCGCGGCGAGCCGCGAGTGGCACCGCGCCCGCCGACCTCGTGCGGTACGCGTCCACGCGTTCCACCGACCAGCCCTTCCGGCCCAGCGCCTCCTCGAGGCCTTCCGGAGCGATGTCCGCCCTGGCGAGGAGCACACGCCCGTTTCCACGCGGCATCTCACGGCCGAGCGCCTCGGTGGTGAAGGTCCGGGGGACGAGCGTCGGCTTGATGCCGTGCTCGCGCACGACCGACGCGGTTCCGTCGCCCACCACAGCGATCTTCGCCCCGGGTGACCGCGTACGACGCGCGTCCAAGCGGTCGAGCAGCGCGGCAGCGCCGGCACGGCTGGTCAGCACCAGCCACTCGAACTCTCCCGCTGCGACGCGATCGAGGGCAGCGTCGAGCTGCCGCGCGGGAGCCGGCGCGAGGCGTATGGCGGGCGCGAGGATCACGCGCGCACCCCGGCCCTCGAGAAGGTCCACGAGCGCAGGCGCCTGTGCACGCGGCCTCGTGACCAGGACGGTCCGTCCGCCAAGCGAGCCGCCCACGTCAAGACTCCCGAGCCGCGGCGAGCAACGGCTCGGCCCCCGCCGCGAGCAGCGCGCGGACGGTCGCCTCGGAAGCCGCCGGCGAACTCGCCGCCGTCACGTCCGCATCCGCCGCGACGCCGTCGCTACCGACGACCGCCGCCCGAACGCGGAGACCCCCGTTCCCCGCCACCGCGTACACGCCGAGGGGGAGCGCGCAGTCGGCGCCGAGTGCCCGAACCACGCCACGCTCCGCCTCGAACGCGTCTCGCGAAGCGAGATGGTCAAGCGACCTGACGATCGCGAGCGCCCCTGCGTCGTCCGCTCGGACCTGGACGGCGAGCGCGCCTTGTCCGGGCGCCGGCACCATGCGATCGAGGCTCAACCGCCGCGTGAACGGTGGGCGCAGGCCGAGCCGTTCGAGCCCCGCAGCGGCCAGCACGAGCCCGTCGATGTCGCCGTCTTGCAGCCGCCGCAGTCGCGTGTCGACGTTGCCGCGGAGATCGACTACGCGAACGTCCGGCCGCCACCGCAGCACCTGGTTGCGCCGCCGCAGGCTCGAGGTCCCGAGCGCGGCTCCCTCCGCCAGCTGCTCGTCGCGCGAGACGAGCACGTCGAAGGGGTCGGCGCGTTCGGGAACCGCGGCGGTGACCACGCCGTCCGGATCCTCGGCCGGCAGATCCTTTGCGGAATGGACGGCGAGGTCGACCTCGCCGTCCACCAGCGCGCGCACGATCTCGTGGACGAAGGACCCCTTGCGCCCCGCGGGCCCGGCATCGCGGCGAAGCGCCACGCCACCCGAGTCGTCGTTCGAACCCGCCGGGGAAGCGGCGTCCCCGGCCGTCGCGATCGGAACCAACTCGGCGGGCGCTCCTACCGCGGCGAGCAGATTCATCACCGATCCGGCCTGCGCACGCGCGAGAGCCGACCGGCGGGTGCCGATGCGAAGCACGGGAGGTCAGGCGCCTGGCGGGTGCTCGAGGTCGAAGAGGTCGATGAGCAGCCGGACGGCAGCGTCCCCTTCCTCGCCCTCCAGCTCCTTCATTCGGACGGTCGGGCTGTGCAGGAGCTTCGCGGCGATGGCGCGGGCAAGCGCCTCGACGGCCTCCCGCTCGCTCGGTTCCAGGGACGCGAGGCGAGGCGCGGAGCGAGCCAGCTGGTCTTCGACCGCCCGGTCGCCGGCCTCGCGAAGCGCCCGGATCACGGGCGCGAGCCGGGCCGCGCGACGCGAAGCTGCGAACGCCCGAACCTCCTCTTCCACGATCTCGCCGGCGCGCTTCGCCTCGGCCGCCGATCCCCCGAGCGCCTCCAACCGGCCGCGCAGGTCGTCGATGTCGACGACCGCGACGCCGGGGACCTCGCGCACCGCGGGGTCGACGTCCCTCGGAACCGCGAGGTCCACCAGGAACAACGACGACCCACCCCCGACCGAGGCGCCGGCGCCGACCGCATGCGGCCAGACGACCGCCCCAACGGAACCAGTGCAGCAGAGCGCGACCGAGGCGCCCGCGAGCGCCGCGCCCAAGTCCTCCATTCCCACCGCCACCCCGCCGACGCGCGCCGCGAGCGCTTCCGCCCGGGCGCGCGTCCGGTTGACCACGGTGGTCGGCCCCGCGCCGCGGGCCGCGAGCGCGGAGGCGGCCAGCGCGGCCATCGTCCCCGCGCCGACGACGACGGCGGCTCGGCCGTGCAGCGAACCGAGCGCGTCCTCGGCGGCGTCCAGGCCGGCCCCGACGAACGCCGCAGGCGACGACCCTACGTCCGTCTCCGCCCGCACACGGCGGCCGGTGCGCACGGCGGCCCTGAAGAGCGCGGACACGGCCGGCCCGCCGGTCCCCTCCTCCTCGGCCCGCCGGCGGGCCGCGCGCACCTGCGCGAGGATCTGCGACTCGCCGAGCACCATCGAGTCGAGCCCTGCGGTCACGCGGAAAAGATGCTCGGCGGCGCTGTCCTCGTAGTGCGCGTACAGAGACTGCGCGAGCTCCTCGACCGGCACCTCCGATGCGTTCCCGAGGAACCGCTTCATCGCGAGGAAGCCCGTGTGGTACGACCCGACCTCCCCGTACAACTCGACGCGGTTGCACGTGGAGACCAGCACGGCTTCGGCGATCTCCTCGTCGTCCGCGAGCCACCGGTAGGCCTTGGCCAGCCGGTCCTCACCCAGCGTGAGCCGCTCGAGCAGGTCCAGGGAAGCCCGGCGATACGACACGCCAAGCGCGAGGAGCGGCATCAGCGAGCGTCGTGCGGTCGGGTCACGGCCTCACACCCTACCGCCCCACGGCGGGAACCGCGCTCAGCGACGCGGACGCCGCCTCCGCGCCCGACGCCACGGCTTCGAGGGCTGCCTTCCTCTGTTCGTAATAGGCGAGGATCTGGAGCTCGGTCGAGAGATCGACCTTGCGGACCGACACCTCGGGCCCGACGTTGATCACCGCGGGCGCGAAGTTGAGGATCGAGCGCAGTCCGGCCGCGACCATCCGGTCGGCCACCCCCTGGGCCGCCTCGCCCGGGGTGCAGATGACCCCGATCGCGACCTGGTGCTCGTCAACCGCCGCGGCCAGGTCGTCGAGGTGCCCGACGCGCAGGTCGCCGATCCGCTCGCCCACCTTCCCGGGATCGACGTCCACGATCGCCACCACGCGGAACCCGCGCTGCCCGAACCCCCGGTAGTTCGAGAGCGCGTGGCCCAGGTTCCCCGCCCCGGCGATCAGGACCGGCCAGTCCTGGGTGAGGCCGAGCTCCCGGCGCACCTGGTGGAGCAGGTAGGCGACGTCGTATCCGACCCCCCTCGTCCCGTACGACCCAAGGAAGGACAGATCCTTTCGCACCTTGGCCGAGTTGACCCCCGCCGCCGCCGCGAGGGTCTCCGAAGAAATCGTTGCCTCACCGGTAGCGGCCAGGTCCACGAGCGCCCGAAGATAGAGCGGCAGGCGGCCGACGGTGGCTTCGGGAACCGGACGCTGACTCACGGGCGAGGGTGCGAGCGCCGTGGCACGGGCGTCGCGAGCCCCAAAGGAGGCTTCACTCGCGGATTCTAGCGCGGGCCCTGCCCCACGCACAATCGCACAAGCGACCGGAGAGCGTCCGGCGACACGGACCCTCTAGCCAGCTTCCGCGCCCGCCACCAGCCGCTCGAGCCCGTCGGGAACGACCTCGTACTCGAACGCTTCCCGGCCGTCCACCTCCACGACCGGCACCCGGAGACCGTAGCGTTCCTCCAGGGAATCGTCGCCGTCGATGAGAATCTCCTCGAAGGTGAAGGGCCGGCCGACTCGGACCGACTCGATCACCGCCCGCGCCTCGTCGCAGAGGCCGCAGGTCCGTCGCGAGTACAGGACGACACGGGCCACGGCCGACATCGTAGCCGCGATCTGATAGGAACCTCTCGTGCAGGAGCGTCGCCGGGACATGCGGGACGCCGAGCTCCAGACCCGCGTCGCGGCCGGGGATCAAGCGGCCTTCGAGGAGCTCTATCGCCGGTACGCGGCCCCGGCCTACGGCCTCGCGCTGCGGGTCCTGGCCAGTGAGCCGCTTGCCCAGGACGTCGTCCACGACGCGTTCCTGGCGCTCTGGCGGGCTCCCGAAGCCTTCGACCCCGCCCGGGGGTCGTTCCGCTCCTTCTTCCTCTCGCTCGTCCACCATCGCTCGGTGGACACCGTTCGGCGCGAGGAGCGGCTGCGACGGCGCACCCAGAGAATGAACCTGCAGGCCGTCCAGGACGAACAGGATGTAGCCGAGCGAGTCGCCCAGGACGCTTGGCTCGTGGATCTGCGAGACCGGGTGGTGAAAGCGCTGGAAACGCTCTCCGACGAGCAGCGGGAGGTCGTGGAGTTGGCGTACTTCGAGGGCTTGACCCAGGCGCGGATCGCGGAACGAACCGGCGTCCCCCTCGGGACCGTGAAGACGCGAACGCTGGCGGCCCTGCGGCGACTCCGACAGGTGCTGGAGGAGGAAGAAGAGTGAACGGCGAGCACGAGCGGGCCCAGGAGCTCCTGGCCGCCCACGCCCTGCACGCGCTCGACGACGAGGATCGGGTGAGCCTCGAGCAGCTCGTCCGAGACCACGTGAACGGCTGCGACGAGTGCCGCACCGCCATGTGGTCGTTCGAGGCGATCTCGGCCGACCTGGCGCTCGCGGCCGACCCCGTCCCGCCCCCGTCGTCGCTGACCGGCCGGCTGCGCCGGGACCTTCGCTCGCCACAACGGGTGAGCGTGTGGGCCAGGTCCGCCGTGGCCGCCTCGATCATCCTCGTCCTTTCGGCGTTGGCCGTCTGGAACGCTCACCTGCACGGGCTCGTGACGCGCGCCGAGTCCAGCCAGCAGCTCACGGGCGAGGTCCTCGACACGATGAGCCGCCAGGACTCGCGCCTCGTCACGCTCGGCGCCGGGGACACCTCGGCCATGACCGGCCAGGTCGTCGCGGCGTACGTCCCCGGACGCGCTCGGATGTACTTGTTCGGCTCCATGCCGGCTCCCCACCACGACCGCGTGTACCAGATCTGGCTCGGGCGCCAGGGCATCTACGCGAGCGAGGGGACGTTCGTTCCCGAGTCGAGCGGGCAGGTGGTCGTCCGGATCATGGCCGACCCAACCGTCTTCGACGCCGTCCTCATCACCGAGGAGCCGGCGAGCGGAAGCTCCTCGCCGTCGGGCCGCCACGTCCTGACGGCATCCCTCTAGGCCGCGCCTCGGCTCCGGCGTCACGGCCGCCTCCACCGGAAAAAAAGGGGAGCCGGGCCTGAACTTCCGAACCGCCGGTGTCGAAATACATACGGAGAAGCATCCCCCTTCTCTGCAAGGCCGGACGAGCGCCGGGCGACAAAGCCCGACGCTTCCCTTGGAGGAGGCCCCACCCCCTGGGGCCTCCTCTTCTTTTCGGGAACGAGGCCGTGCCGGCCGGCTAGCTCGCGGCCGGGGACGCCGCGGGATGCGGCGGCGCGCCCGGGCGGGTGACCGCGCGGAACCCCGCGTACATGACGGTCACTCCCGCCGCCAGGCTCACCGAGAAGAGCGGCACGATGTTGAACCCAGCTCCGATCCCCGACCCGATCGCCACGATGGTTGCGCCGATCGCGATCGCGAGGGTCCCTGCCACCCTGCTCCTGAGTTGCGGCTGCCGGCGCATCTGCCAGGCCGACCAGACGATGCCCCCGAGCAGCAGGAAGTAGGCCGGGAAGGCGTAGACCTGGGCGATCCGGTAGGCGGCACTCTCGTCGCCGAAGACCTGCTTGCCGAGCGGCAGTGCCTTCGCCAGCGCCGCCGTGTCGACCGGGGCGGTCATCACCTTCCAGGCAGCGAACACCGTCCCCACCATCAGCGCCGCGAGTGCCCAATCGGCCACCGCCCGGCGCTGAGCGAGGAGATAGAGCTCACCGGCGAAGAGGAAGGGCACGTTGAGGACCGCGCCGAGCAGCCAGTAGACGCGGAACTCGAGCGGGCCCCAGCCCGTCGCGACCCCGAGGAACATGGCGAACGACGCGACCGCGAACATCGCGAGCGCCACCGCCCAGAGGCCCTCGAACGGGCGGCGGCGGCTCAGGAACCTCCGTAGGAGCTGCGCCGCGAAGACCGCGGCGACCGCGACCGCGAACAGCGGGAAAACCGCGAGGAACCACCCGTGGCCGCCGGCGGCCGTCGCCAACGAGGCGGAGCGCGTGCCGCTCACGCTCCCGCGGCCAGTCGCTCGACGGCCGACGACGGCGTGCGGCCCACCCATTCGGCCTGCACGGTACCCTTGGCCTCCAGCATCGCGATCTGGTCGAACCCGCCGGAGCGCCGCTCGAACAGCGCGAGCCGGCACGATCCGATATCGCTGTGGTGGCAGTACCGCGGGACGCCGTCCGGTCCCTCGAGCCGGGCCTGGACCAGCGCGTGTGAGGGCGCCTCGATGCGGCCGGTGATTCGGAACCGGCGGTCGGTCAGGTCGATTCGCCACCTCCCCATCGAGAAGTCGCGGAGGCCGGCCGGGCGCACGAGCCGGATCCACCGGCCCTCCCGGCGCACGCCGATCGACGTCACGAACGGCGTGACGAATGGTCCTCGCCGGATCTGTCCCGTGACGGCCTCGACGATCGTGTCGCCGTCGTCGAACCCACTGCAGTGCGCCCACACCCAGCGCTCGGCGTGGTATCGCCCGGACACGTGTCCCTGTTGGCCCCGCGCGGCCGTGACCTGGAGCGCCTCCCCGTCGGCGGTGACCGTCCCGGAGACCGCCGTGTCCACGTTGGGAACCACCGCCGCCAGCTCCCCCAGCAGGCCTCGGCCCGCTGTTCCGGGAAGCAGCGTATAGGTCGGCTCACCCGTCTCGAAGGCCAGGTCCCACTCGAGCCGGTGCCCCGCACCCGCGGCGCCACCCCGCGCGAAGCCGGGACCGAGCTCGGATGCGCCCGTTCGCAGGTAGCGGTCTGGGCCCCCCAGTGTGAAGTCCGGCGAAGGATGCGTCGAGCGCACGCCGAAGGTCCGGTCAGGATCGGTCGGGTGGAACCGGGCGGCGACGACCTCGCCGGCCGGTTCCACCCCACGCCGTCCGGCGATTCCCATTCGGATCCAGAGGCCCTCGCCCGACGCGGTGTCGGTTGCGGTCAGAGACCAGCTCTCGTGCCCCCCGGCGCGTGGGTTCCAGCGGGGAAGGTTGTCTCGCTCGGCCATGTGCGGGGCCAAGGATACCCGGCACGTACAATGGCCGGGCAACCGGCCGACCAGCACATTTGCATGACGAAATCCGCGACCCCGACCATCCTCATCTCGACGGCGCCCTTCTTCCGCCAGCCCGTTCGCGACGGGCTGCGAGCGATCGCGGACGCCGGCTTCCAGGCGGTCGAGGTCATGGTGACCCAGGATCCCGACACCCAGGATCCGGGTCGCCTCGCCACGCTGACGCGAACGTTCGGGCTTCGCGTGGCGGCCGTCCACGCTCCGTTCCTGATCGTCACGCGCCGCGTCTGGACGCCCGACCCGGTCGAGAAGATCCGGCGCGCGGCACGGCTCGCCGATGGCGTCGGCGCCCCCCTTGTCGTCGTCCACCCGCCGTACCGGTGGCAGACCGCCTACCGTCGCTGGATCGCCGAGGAGATCCTTCCCTTCTCCGAGCAGACCGGTGTGACGGTCGCGGTCGAGAACATGTTCCCCATCAGGGTTCCCGGAATGCCGCCGGCTCGCTTCCATGACGAGCGTCGCGACTCGGCGGACGCCACGACGAGCATGGTCCTCGACACGAGTCACGCGGCGGTCTCCGGGGTCGACATCCGCGCGGTGTTCGAGGCCGGCCGAAACCGCATTCGCCACGTCCATCTATCCGACAACGCCGGCAAAGGGTGGGACTCGCATCTCCCGCTCGGACAGGGCGGGGTGCTTCCCGTGGACGAGTTCCTTTCCGACCTGGCCTCGGAGTTCTCCGGCACGGTGTCGCTCGAGCTCGACCTGCGCGCGTGGATGCGCGACGACCGGGCGCTCCACGATCTCCTCGTTGCCCAGCGCGAGTACTGCGAGCGGCGGCTGACGCGCGGCCGCCGGCGGACGTCTCGGGCCGGGAAGGACTAGGTGCGCCGCCCGACGCTCATCACCATCATCGTTTTGTTCGCGCTGCTGATCGCGGCCGCGGTCTACCAGGGCATGATGGCGCGCGGCCCCCGTCGATATCCGGGGCCGGGGTTCTCCCCCACCCCCACTGCCACGTTCGTCACGCCGTCGGCGCTGGGGGCCTCACCGTAGCGCGCCCGCCGGTGCGCCTACGACGCTTCTTCCTCGCGGACCTTCCCACGGGGCGGCGGCCCGAGGCGCTCCTCGAACGTGTGCATGATCCGGCGGAGCGCGTCGTTCAGCTCCTTGCGCTCGCCCGGTGCGAGCTCCTCGAACAAGGACTCCTCGCGCGACGCCTCCGTGGACACCGCGCGGTCGACGGTCTTCTTACCGGCGGCGGTGAGCTCCACGAGAACGCTCCGCCGGTCGTCGGGGTCGGAGATGCGGCGGATCAGGCCACGCTCCTCCAAGCGGTCGAGCAGATTCGTCATCCCGCCCGAGGACATCACGAGAGCGCGGCTGAGCTCACCGGCCGACTCGCGGGCGCCCGGCGCGCACGAGCGGAGCCGGACCAGCAGCTTGTACTCGGCGTGGTCGAGCCCCAGCTCGGCAACGGTGTCCTCGAGGGTGGTGACGAGGTACTTGTTGAGCTTGCAGATGCGGTCGACGATCCCTTCGACTTCGGAGTCGATCTGCGGGTACGCGCGGAGGAACCCCGCGATGTACCGGTCCACCCAGTCTTCTTCCACGCGCCAAGTATACATCTTGGCGTCAAGTCTCTTGACAGCAAGAGATCTCGAGGGGTATCTTGTCGTCAAGAGTTTTGACGGCAAGATGAATCGAGGTGACCACCATGCTCAGGCCCTACAGCCAGGACACGTTCCGGGCGCTGGAGCGCGAGCTCCGGGGGGCGGCGGATCACGCCGCCAAGCACCGCGACGCGAGGGGCGACCGCGACCGCACTCGTGGCCGGGTGAGCGTGGCGATCGCGGCCGGGCTTCGAAGCGTCGCCGATCGGCTCGACGCTCGTCCCCGGGGTCGTCCCGACGTGGCGACGGAGGGCGCCTCAGGTCCCTGCTGAGCCACGAGGCTGGGTCTTCGGCTCGGCAGGGTTCGAGGTCGTGCGCAGCCGGATCACCATGCCGGGCCGTGCGCCCAGCAGATCGGCTGCGCTCCCACCGTTTCTCCCGATCGCGACCCACCCTGCCGAGTCGATCAGCACCACGAGTGTGCCGGGCTCGACGTCTCCGAACGTCGAGCCCGGTATCGCTCGCGCCACGCGGTCCGGCGTTCGTACCTCCAGCACCGCGAATGCGTCCAATCCTGCGCGGCTGAACTCGTCGCCCGTCAGAGCGAGCGCGACGTTGCCGAATCGATCGACCGACAGCACGCTCGCCGAGGTGCCACCCGGTTCGATGTCCCCGCGCGGAACCTCCACCTCGGTCAACGCGTCGACCGGCGTCGTCGCGCCCAGCGAGGAAAGCTCGGCGCCACCGGCGAGGTGCGCCGCCGCCGGCGCGAACACATCCCGGCCGTGGAAGGTTCGCGACGTCGGACGCAGGACGACCTCGGTGGAATCGATGACGACCGCCCTCTCGACGCCGCCCAGCGCCCGCCAGGCAAGCGACAGGAGTCCGTTGTCGGGGCCGACGAGCAGCCGGCCGCCCGTCGTTCGCGCCGCGACCGGCCGGCGCGCGCCCCCGACGCCGGGATCCACGACCCCCAGCAGGACCGCGTCCTCCGGGACGTAGGCGATGCAGTCGCGAAGCAGGATCGCGCCCCGCAGGACGTCCCCTGCGGGGACTCCGTGGCTCAGGTCGATCACCCTCGCGTCCGGCGCGCGCCGTCCGATCACCCCGTGGCAGGTGCCGACGAACTCGTCGTCGAGGCCGAAGTCCGAGAGGAAGACGATCGCCCGGGCCACGGGAGGACGGGCCGCGCGGAAGCGCCCGCTACTTGCCCTGCTGGCGCCGCTGCCAGCGGGTCTTCTTGAGGAGTTTCTTGTGCTTCTTCTTCCTCATCTTCTTGCGACGCTTCTTGACGACCGACGGCAAGCCAGGATCCTTTCCCTTTCACCACACGGATGCACCCGCCGGGGACACTGCCGCCCGGGCGGGCCGGCGGGACAGTCTAGTCGGTTCCGAAGAGGTTCCGCAGGTCAACGCGGCGGACGCGGAAGTCGGGGTCGAGCCTGACCGAGCCCAGCTTCAGCGCCGTCGGGGCCTCCGCCACGGGCGAGATCAGCCGCAACACACCGTCCTCCGCGGAGTGCTCCAGGACCCCGATGCCCGACGTCCGCCCCTCCCCGTCCGACATCCCGACCAGAAGCCGGTCCAGCTGCGAATGATCGAACAGCGCGGGCAGAGCGGGCATGAAGACCGTGGGCTTCACCCGCCACCGTTGCTGCGACTCACCGAAGTAGGCGCGCATTGCCTCCTCGCGGCGCTTGGCGCGCTCCTCGACCGAGGTCGAGCGCGCCTCGGGATGCACCGTGAGCTTCACTACCTCTGTCGGAAAGAACCGTCGGACGATCCCGAGGAGCGGGTCGAGTTCTTCCCCGCGAGCGAGCCCGATCACCGTGTCCGGGCGCAGGAGCTCGATCTTGTGGAACTTCAGGATCTGCCCGTAGACCCCCGAGACCAGACCGCTGGTGTCGACCACCACGAGGTCGGCCCCCAGCTCCTTGGCCCGCGCCTGCAGCAGCCCCGTCCCCACCACGAGCGGCAGCAGTTGTCCCTGCGGAGAGGTGGATCCAACGAAGGACAGATCGTCCGGCTCGGCCCCATCGGTGGACTCGAGGCCGTCCTCGCCACGCAGCATCCGCAGCCCCACGCACGCCGGCGGGCCGACCGTCTTCTGTCCGAGGTCGGCGTCCAGGAAGGCGACCGAGCGGCCGGCCCGGATGCCCGCGCAGGCGATCGAACGCCCGAGAGTGGTTTTTCCCGAATCGATTCCACCGACCAGTACGACGACACCGCCCGACTCGGCGATGCGGTCGACGACCGACTGATGAGAATCCACGCCGCTCCTTCCGGGAGAAGCGCGTCTCGAGCGAACCCGCCCGCGAGCGCGGAACGGGCCACGGGGCAGGGCTAGCCGGTCCCCCCAACCCCCTCTCGCCCGGCTTGCCGATCCTTCGTCATCGACCCCTCCCAGTTCCAGGACCGGAGCGCTCCGGCGGAGCGTCCCGGCTTCGGTCTCACCCGAGCGCGCCTGGCAGGCAACGCCGGGTCAATTCTACGGTCGGAGCGGCCCGGGACCGGAATCCGCTCGTCCCGGGCCCGTGGTGGCCGCGCGGAGGCCGGGCTCAAGCCGGGAAGCGCGCGGCGATCGCCTGGAAGCACGGCCAGTAGTCGCCCGGCTCCACGTTGTCGTCCATGACGATCACGGTGCGCGTCTTCCCCAGGGCCGCGGCGGCGACCGGCGCCGGGTCGTTGACGTCGGCGATCGAGATCGTGTCGATGCCCGCTTCGATCGCAGCGCCTGCGAAGCCGTGATCCGCGAACACCAGGGCCGGGATCTCGCCGGAGGCGTCGGCCGCCTCGAGCATCCGCTGCATGGGGCCGGCGGAGTGGGTGTGCATCGAGGAGCCCCGGTCGGTCAGGATCGCCACACCGTTGACGTAGCGGATCTGCCGCCACCTGCCGACGTCTCGCCAGCCGTCGCCCTCGAGGGGCCGGATCAGCGTGGCCCCGTGCTTCACGAGGAGCTCCCCGACAGCCCCGTACAGCTGGATCAGCCCGACCGGGTGTCCCGTCGCGAGCAGGACCCGCTCGCCGGCCGCCGCCGCCCCGGCAAGGCGGTCTCCCGCCTCGCCGAGCCGCGGCAATACGCGGCGAGGGTCCACGGGAACCTCGTCGGCCGTCGAGGCCGGGTCGAAGCCCGCGGCGTCGGCCATCAGCGCCATCACCTGGTCCTCGGACAGGACGCCGAGGCCGCTGATCCCGAACTGCGCCTTCGGTTCGCCGTGGGCGAACTGCGCGATCTTCCACCCGACGTTCGTCCGGTCGTGGGAGACGACCGGACCGGCCATGCGGCCGGCGACGAGCGCTGCCAGCAGCTCGGCGTCCGAGAACTCGCCGCGCCGCCACAGCTCGGCGCGCGGCGCCTCGCGCCCGGCGTCGCGGTGTGCTTTGCTTCGCATCCAGCACTGGATTCTAGGGAGGTCGCGCGCAGATGCCGGACCGGGGATCGGGAACCGGTGCGTCCGGCCCCGGGAGCGGCGCAAGTGGCCGCGTCCTCGAGGGCAAGGTCGCGATCGTCACCGGCGCGAGTCGCGGGATCGGCCGCGCGATCGCCGAGGCCCTCTCGCGCGAGGGCGCCGCGGTGGTCCTCGCGGCCCGCGGGGCGCAGTCGCTCGAGGCGGCGGCCTCGGCGATCGAGGGCGCCGGCGGGCGAGCGCTCGCCGTTCCCACCGACGTCACCGATCCCGCGCGGATGGACTCCCTGGTCGAGGCTGCAGTGGGGCGCTTCGGCACCGTCGACATCCTCGTCAGCAACGCGGGCGCCGCGCCGTTCATGGCACCGACCGCCGAGACGCGACCCGACGGGTTCGACCGCTACTTCCGCGCCAACTTCGCCGGGGCGCTCAACGGCATTCGCTCGGTCGCGCCGGTGCTCCTCGCCAAGGGCGACGGCTGTGTGGTGAACGTCGCCTCGGTCGCGGGACTCGTCGCGAGCCCGGGACTTGCGTACTACGCAACCGCGAAGGCCGCGGTGATAAGTCTGACGCGGACGGTCTCGGTCGAGTGGGCCTCGTCGGGCGTCCGCGTGAACGCGCTCGCCCCCGGGTGGATCGCCACCGAGATGAACGAGGATCTTCGGCGCGACCGCGTCGTCGAACGAACCGTCCTGGAAGGTGTTCCGATGCGCCGCTGGGGCAGCGCGGAGGAGGTTGCGGGCGCCGCCCTCTTCCTCTGCTCTCCGGTCGCCTCGTTCGTGACGGGCACGGTCCTCGTGGTGGACGGCGGTCAGTCCGCCGGGTCCCTCGGAGGCTGAAGAGGTTCCCGGCGCGGGTTGCGGCTGCGCGTCGCCGCGCGGACGCCGGCGCGGAACGCGGGCGGCGCCACGGCGTGCAGAGCGATGAGCGAGCCGGCGACACGCGGAACGGAGATCTCCGGAGCGATTCCCTTCCGAACGACGCGGACGATCGTGTCCGCGACCCGCTCCGCCGACGTGGTCCACCGATCCGGGACGTCGCTCGCCGGGAACCCCTCGGTCCGAACAAGGCCAGGATTCACCGCCGTCACGCGGACGCCGTGGGGTGCGACCTCAGCGTCGAGAGCTTCGGAGAACGCCACGACGGCATGCTTCGTCGCGGAGTAGACGGCCGCGCCGGGAAGTGCAACGCGGCCGGCGATCGAGGCGACGTTCACGACATGACCGCGTCCCGCGTCGAGCATCGCCGGCAGGAACAGCTTCGTGGCGGCAAGCACGCCGACGAGGTTGGTGCGCACGGTCGCCTCGATGCGATCGAGCGAGACGTCGGCGAAGCGGCCCCCACCGGGAATCCCGGCGTCGTTCACGAGCACGTCGCACCGGCCGCATGCGCCGAGCACCCGGTCCCGGAGGGCTTCCAGCTCGGCGCGCTGGGTGACGTCGGTGGGAACCACGAGCGCCTCGCCCCCGCATCCTTCGATCGCGTGCGCGAGCTCGCGTAGCCGATCCTCGCGCCGGGCCGCGAGAACGAGCGTCGCGCCGCCGCGGGCGAATGCCCACGCGGCGGCGCGACCGATCCCCGACGATGCTCCCGTAACCACCACCAGCGCCCCGCGAACCTTCACCGTGGGCGCCCGCTCCCCCACCGGGCGCGGAGCTCCCTGGTCCGCCCGGCGGCCACCGCGTTGCCCTTTTCCTCGTACAGCGCGAGGGCGCGGCCGGCTTCCGCGCCGGCCTCCCCGCTCCGGCCTGCCGTCTCCAGGACGTGTGCGAGGTCGATCAGCGTGTCGGCCCGCATATTGAGGTCGTCGGTTTCCGCCGCCAGCGACGCCGCCTCTCGCGCGAGCGACTCCGCCTCGCGGTGGTCGCCCTTCGCCGCCAGAACCCGCGCCCGGGCGCTCCGCCAGACCACCTGGGTCGCCAGGTCATCGGTTGCGCCCGAGTCCTCGGACGTCCTCGTCAGCTCCTCGGCCTCCCCAATCCTGCCCTGTGCCAGGACGGCCTGGGACATCAGTGCCGCCTGGGTGGAGAAATGTCCACGTTCGCCGATCCGCTCGAGCGCCTCGACGCCGCGGCGAAGCTCGCGTTCGGCCGCGACGGGATCCCCGGCCAAGGTCTCGATGAACCCGGCGGCTTCGGAGGTGAAGACAGCCCGAAGGTGCAGTCCGAGCTCGTTCAACAGGTCGACGCTGCGCCCCACGAGCTCGCGCGCCTCGTCGAACCGGCCCTGCATCGCCCGGCAGGACGCCAGCGTGCGAAACGCTCGCGCCTCGGCACCCCGGCGGGTGCCCGGAGCCGCGAGGATCTCCTCGCATCGCCGGACGACCTCGTCCACGGGCGTCGGCCCGTAGAGATATGCGCCCGTGAGCTGGCCGAGGCACTCGGTCTCCTCCCGGACCGCCCCGGCGCGCCGCGCGTGCTCGAGACCCATCAGCAACGCCTGGTTGCAGTTCCCGTACTGCGCCCGTGTCCAGTAGACGTCGCCAACGAGACGGTAACTGCGAGCCAGCCCGAGGTCGTCCCCGAGTTGCTCGAAGATCGGGATGATCCGCTCGAGCTCCTTGAGAGCGACGTCGCTGCGACCTTCGGGCTCGGTCGACTCCGCCAGCAGCATGCCCACGATCGTCGCGTGCGCCTCGGTGCGGGCGTCGCCGGCGGCGGCGGCGCGGGCCATCGCCTCTTCCAGCGCCGCCGCGGCCGGGCCGAGCTCGCCCTCCTCCGCGAGGGCCTCCGCGAGATCGGGCAGCAGCTCCCGCCTCCTCGCGTCCTCCGGGGGCAACAGGGCCTTCGCCCGGCCGAGCAGGTTCGCGGCCGCCCGCATGTCGCCGTGCGCGAACGCCCGCCGGCCGGCCGGAGCCAGCCTGGCGCCGGCGCGCGCCGCGAGGTCCAGCGACCGGGCTGTGGCCGGCTCGAGCTCGGCCAGGTAGCGCGCCGCCTGCTCGAGGTGGTAGCCGACGACCTCCTCGTACTCCGGCAGTCGCTCACCGACGACGCGCTCGAGCCAGTCGGCGAACAGCTCGTGGAGGTCGGCGCGCCGCGCCTTCGGCGTGCCCTGGTAGACGGTGTCGCGGATCAGGAGGTGATGGAAGCGGAACGCGTCCTCACCCTGCACCGCCGAGCGATCGGGCTGGATCAGCTCCTTGCGCACGAGCGTCTGGAGATGGGCGCCGACCGCCTGACGCTGCTCCGGCGGCGACATGTGAGACACGGCGCCCCACCAGAAGACCTTGCCGACGACCGACGCGCGCTGGGTGACGCTCTGCTCGCCCGAGCTCAGCCGGTCGATGCGAGCCCCGATCAACGCGTTGATGGTCGGCGGCACGGCGAGGTCCGACAGGTCGCGAACGGAGGTCCATTGCCCGGCCTCCTGCCGCAACAGGTCTTCGTCCACCAGCATCCGGAGCATCTCCTCGACGAACAAGGGATTCCCCTCGGCGGCCTCGACGATGCGCGTCCTCGCAGCGCCGGCCAGTGTTCCCCGCGCGAGCAGGTTCGCGAGCAGGAGATCGATCTCGCCCGGTGACAGCGGCTGCAGCATCGCCGACCACTCCCGCTCCGTCCGCTGGCCCCACCCCGCGCGCGCCTCGAGCAGCTCCGGGCGGCCGAGGCAGAGGAGGAGCAACGGCGCGCCCTCGCTCCAACCGATCAGGTATTCGACGAGATCGAGGAACGCGGGCTCGGCCCAGTGGACGTCGTCGAACACGACGACGACCGGCCTGGAGGACGCGAGATGCTCCAACAGTCGGCGGAAAGCGCGGAAGGTCTCCCGCATGCCCGCGCGTCCCTCCGACAATCCGAGCAGTTCCTCCAAACTGTCGGCGACCAGGTCCGCGTCCGGATCCGCGGGAAGCGCATCGAGGATCTTCGCTCGCACGCCCTCTCTGGTGTCGTTGTCGACGATCCCGCACACCTGCTTCACGATGGTGCGCGCCGGCCAGAACGTGATCCCCTCGCCGTAGGGCAGACACCGTCCCTGCAGGACCACCGCCTCGTTGCCGAGGCTCGCGGCGAACTCCGTCGCGAGCCTCGACTTGCCGATCCCCGCCGGTCCGACAAGCACGAATCGGATCGCGGAACGGTCGTCGACCGTGCGGCGGAACGCCCGCCCGAGGAGCCCCAGCTCGGCCCCGCGCGCGACGATCGGGGAGTCCATCCGCCACGGCGGGACGGTCGGCTCGGCGACCGTGAGCAGCCGGTACGCGGGCACGGGGAGCGACTTTCCCTTGAGCGCGAGTGGTTCCACGGGCTCGACGACCGCGGCGTCGCGCGTCATCCGATGAGTGCCCTCGCCGAGCAGGATCTCCCCCGCGCCCGCGGCCTCCTCCAGGCGCGACGCCACGTTGACCGCGTCGCCGAGGATGCCCGACTGGGAGGCGGTCGGCGCCGACGCGACGACTTCGCCCGTGTTGATGCCGGTGCGGATCTCGATCGTGACCCCGTATGCCGACCGGAGCTCCTCGTTGAGGTCCGCGATGGCCGCCCCGAGCTCGGCGGCCGCCCGAACCGCGCGCAGGGCGTCGTCCTCGTGGAGCTGGGGGATCCCGAAGATGCCGACCACGGCGTCGCCGACGAACTTCTCCACGAACCCACCGTGTCGCTGGACGGCGTCGCGAGCGGTCGAGAAATAGCGCGTCATGACGCCACGGACGAGCTCCGGGTCCATCCGCTCGCCCATCTCGGTGAACCCCACGACGTCGACGAAGAGGATGGTGACCACCTTGCGCGCGCCCGTGGCGCCCGGCCCGGTCTCGGCCGGCAGCAGCGACCCACACCGCTGGCAGTACTTGGCGTCCCCGGCGTTCTCTGCACCGCAAGCAGAACAGGCGGCCATGATGCGGGAAGTCTACGGCCGTGGCCGCCCCGAGGCCCGACCTGCCGGGAGTGGGGGACTTGCCCCGGAGATGCGAGTTTGCGTAGTCTGCGGCTCCGGGCATCCAAGCGACCCGGGGCGAAGGGGGTGGGCAGGGTGGCCGACTCGAGCGAATACTTCGGCGAGGGCACGACGTGGCAAGTCCCCGCGACGGGCAAGAACAAGGCGGGCGGACAGTTCGCATGGCACGAGAAGCTGAGCACGGCAATCAAGGGGGGCATCGGGGCCGGTTCCGCGGCGATCATCGCCGATCCGGCGGGGACGGTGGAGGGCTACATCCACCTCAAGGGCGACCAACGGGTGCTCATCCTCGGCAACGGCTCGATCACGTTCAAGGACAACGGGGACTTCAAGCGGGCCGAGCTCGACATCATCGGAGGGACCCAGAACGCCGGCAGCGGCAAGGTGACGATCGATGTCGTCAACCCGAAGCGCTACACCATTCCCACCTGATCCGGCCTGCCGCTAGACGGGGAGACCGTGCGCGGGGAAGATCGCGCGCTTGACACGAGTCACCACGTCGGCGACCGCGCCGTCGCGGTCGTGCGCCGGCAGGGGCGCGTCGGACAGGAACTCGGGCACCGACATCCGGTGCTCCTGGCGGACGGCTTCGAGCCACGCGGGCGGCACCTCGTCGGGAATCGCCGACTCGGCCATCTCGGCGAAGTAGATCGTCCATGCGCGCGGAACCACGCGCGCCCACTGATAACCGCCGCCGCCGGTGGCGAGCCATCGCCCGCCCGCGGCTTCGTGCGCGAGGGAGTGCAGAAGCGACGCCGCGCGCCGGTATGCGTTGGTGGTGAGGTCCAGCCACGCGAGCGGGTCGGTCGTGTGCGTGTCGCACCCGAGCTGCGTCACGAGCACGTCCGGATTCCAGCTCGTCACCAGCGGCGGCGCGATCTGCTCCAGCGCAGCGACCCAGGCGTCGTCGCCCGTGGACGGGGGCACGGGGATGTTCACCTTGGTCCCCGCCGCATCCCCCGCGCCGTGCTCCTCGATGAAGCCCGTTCCAGGGAACAACGTTCGGCCGTCCTGGTGGATCGAGATGGTCAGCACCCGCGGGTCGTCGTAGAAGATGGCCTGCGGCCCGTCGCCGTGGTGGACGTCCACGTCGACGTAGGCGATCCGGGACGCGCCGTGCTCCAGCATCCAGGCGATCGCGATCGCCGGGTCGTCGTATACGCAGAACCCGCTCGCGCGCTCGGGCATCGCGTGGTGCAGGCCTCCCGACGGGTTGAACGCGTGCTCGGCGCGGCCGCTCAGCACGGCTTCCGCCCCGGTGATCGACGCGCCGGCGACGCGGGCCGAGGCCTCGTGCATCCTCGGGAAGACGGGGTTGTCGCCCGGTCCGAAGCCGAATCGCTCCCACGGGCCCGGCGCTCCCGACCCGGCGCCCTTCACCGCGTCGACGTAACGATCCGAGTGGACGAGCATGAGCTCGTCGTCGGTCGCGCTGCGTGCGTCGACCGACCGCACGGTGTCGCCGTCGACGATCCGGTAGTCGTCGATCAGCAGGTAGGTGAGGAACACGCGCGCGGGACGGAGCGGGTGCTCCGGGCCGTGGTCGTACAGCGGCGCGCCCGAGCCGTAACGGACGAGCTCGACGCCCTCGCTCATGCCGCCGAGGCCTCCCGCTCCCGATCGGGCCGCTCCGACGGCGCGGGGCGGCACGCGAACGTGAACGCCGGATAGGCGATGGCCGCGATGCCGTACAGGAGCGCGGGGGCTGCGGCGGCCATGCCGGTGTCGTTCGCGATGTAGGCGACGGCGGCGGCGAGCGCGACGACGATCGCCACGTCGCGCCAGGCCGGTGCGCCGGCGACCCCCCGGCCGACGACGCCCGGTCGCCGGACCGCCACCCACAGCATCGCCGGGAGGCCGATCAACGGGATCAGCGACACGGGGTAGGTCGCGATTTGATGCACCCCCACCCACAGCCGGTGACCGATCTCAGCGAGCGCGGACGACGGGCTCGATCCCGTTCGCTCGACGAACCGGGTCGCGTGCGTAGGCGCCGAGGTCCCGAACCGGCTCACGAGGAGCACGACCGCCAGCCCGGCAACCGTCACGAGGAATGCGACGACGAGCTCGCGGATGCCGAGGCGGCCGCGCGACCGCAGCTGCCACCAAAGACCTGCCGCCGCGAACAGGGTGATCGACGCGCCGACGTCGGCGCCGAGCTGGGGAAGCCCGGCCACGAGGCCGCATCCGGCGAGCAGAATCGTGCCCCGAGCGGTGTCGAGCCGGACAGCGCAGAACAGTCCGCTCGCGAGGAGCGTCGAGATGAACGCGTTCGGGAGGCCGTACATGCGCACGCCTTCGAACATCGTCCCGCCGAGCAGCGGGATGCGGAGCCCGTGCGCGCCGATCAGCAGATCGGCGAACAGGGCGACGAGCCCCACGATGCCGAGGAACGTGAGGGCGAACATGGGATCGTCCCTCCGCACGACGAGGGCGAGCCCCGCGAGCAGGACCGCCCACAGAACGACCCAGGCGGTCACCGTCGCGTACGTGAAGCTCGGCAACAGACCTCCGAGCGCGAGCGGGATCGGGAGCGCGACGACGAGGAGGATCAGCGACCGCCAGGCCAGGGACGCACGCTTCGAGATCCGGCCGCGACGATCGAGCGCGACGAGGCCCAGGGTCACGGCAATGCCGGCCGCGGAAACGAGGATGCCCTCGGTGACCTGGAGTGGTGTGCGGATTGCCCGGTACTGGATCTGCCTGCGGTCCAGGGTGAACGGGGCGGGAGCTCGCGCGACGCGCATCGGCGACCCCGACATCGAAGACGGGATCGGCACGTGGAAGAACGACAGGATCGTCGGCGCGACATCGACGTTGGCGACGAGACCCGGGTACCGGGTCGTGTCCGACGTGAGGGCGTGCATCGGTCCGTTCGTCGGGAAAAGCCGGGACGGAGCGCCTTCCGCCATGACGATCGGCGTGACCTCGTCTCCGACCCGGTCCATACCCGCGGTGGGCTGCAACGCCACGACGACGATCAGGGTCTGCGCCCCGTCGTCGCTCGCGGCGAAGCTGCGAGCGACGACACCGGCCTGCGCGGGCGACATGGTGCTCTGGGGAAACCACGCGAACCCGGGAGCCGTCGCACACTCGAGACGAATGCCGCAGACGCTGATGCCAGAGAGCTTGAGCTGCAAGAGCAAGGAGGGGAGTGCGGCGGCGTCCGGGACGGGCCCCGCGCCGTCCAACAACGCCTCGTCGACCGACGTTCTGTCGTTTCGGTACGTCTGGTTCGTCGCCACAAGCCCGGCTCCCCCCGCCCGGGCAAGCTGTCGCAATGCGGGCACCTGCATGAAAGCGCGGAACGTCGTGGGTCGAGTGACGACGAGCAGGGCTCGATGAGATCGTGCCG
>DASPTB010000078.1:0-9918 GCA_035623615.1 Actinomycetota bacterium | reverse complement strand
CCGCGGTCGCGTTCGACGCCGATCGCATCGACGCGGAGCAGCGACGCTCGATCGATGAGGCGCTCGAGCCGTGGACGTGATCGGCGAGCGCGCGGCGTTCGCGGCCGCGTGCGCCGACGCGCGTGCGGGAGGTGCCGCGGTCGGGATCGTGCCGACCATGGGGGCGCTGCACGAGGGGCACCGCGCTCTGCTCGAGCGCGCGCGCTCGGCCGACGGCTTCGTCGCGATGACGCTGTTCGTCAACCCACTGCAGTTCGGGGATGCCGCCGACCTGCGGTCCTATCCGGGACGGCCCGACGACGACCTCGCCGCCGCCGAGTCCGCGGGCTGCGACGTCGTGTTCGCGCCCTCCCCCGAGGAGATGTACCCGAGGGGTGACCCGGAGGTGACGGTCGACCCCGGACCGCTCGGCGGCCAGCTGGAGGGCGCGGCACGGCCCGGCCACTTCCGCGGCGTCCTCACGGTGGTCGCCAAGCTGCTCGGCCTTGCCGGGCCGTGCCGCGCGTATTTCGGCGAGAAGGACGCGCAGCAGCTCGAGCTGGTGCGACGCATGGTCCGCGACCTCGACGTCCCCGCGGAGATCGTCGCCTGTCCCACGGTGCGCGCGCCGGACGGCCTCGCGCTCGCCTCGCGCAACGCGCGGCTGTCGCCGGCCGAGCGCGAGGCCGCCCCCGTCCTGTTCCGCGCCCTGTCGGCCGGCGTCTTCGTCATCGGCGCGGGGGAGCGCTCGGCCGGCCTCGTCCGGACGCAGATCTCCGACGTCCTCGCGGCCGAGCCGCTCGCGCGCACCGACTACGTCGCCGTGATCGACGACGAGACCTGGGACGAGGTCGGGATGGTGCCGGACCGCGCAAGGCTGCTGGTGGCGGCGTGGATCGGCGACGTACGGCTGATCGACGGCGTCGCCGTCCGCTCCGGCGCGGCCTCCCCTGCGGTAGCTGGCGAACGTGCAGAATAGGCGCATGCTGCTCGCCATCGACGTCGGCAACACCGAGACGGTGCTGGGCGTGTTCGACTCGAACGTGCTCACGAACCACTGGCGGAGCTCCACCGATCCCGACCGGACCGCCGACGAGCTCGCGTTCATGGTGGGCGGCTTCCTCGCCGGCGAAGGTCTCTCGCTGCGCGAGGACGTCACCGGGGTGGCGGTGGCGAGCGTCGTCCCGGGGCTGACGCAGTCGCTCCGTCAGATGGTCGCCCGGTACTTCCCGTTCTCGCCGGTCGTCGTGGAGCCGGGCACGCGAACCGGCATCGCCATCCTGTTCGACAGCCCCAAAGACGTTGGGGCCGATCGCATCGCGAACGCCGCTGCGGCGCACGCGAAGTTCGGCGGACCATCCGTGGTGGTCGACTTCGGGACAGCGACCACGTTCGACGTCGTCTCCGCGAACGCGGAGTACCTGGGCGGCGTCATCGCGCCGGGCATCAAGGTCTCGGCCGACGCGCTGTTCGGCGCCGCCGCGCGACTTCCGCGCGTCGAGATCGTCCCGCCGCGCGGGATCGTCGCGAAGACGACCGTCGAGAGCGTCCAGGCCGGCCTCGTGTACGGCACCGCCGGCATGGTCGACGGCGTGATCGAACGGATCGCGAAGGAGATCGGCGCGCCGACCGTCGTCGCGACCGGCGGCCTCGCGCCGCTCGTCGTCGACCAGTGCGCGAGCGTGCAGCACCACGAGCCGTGGCTCACCCTCGAGGGGTTGCGGCTCATCCACGAACGCGGGCAGCGGTCGCTATGAGTGACGAGCCCCGCGACCCGGCGGAGGGCGACGAAGCCGAGGAGGCCGAGCAGGGTCGCCTGCAGGAGGTGCTCGCCGCGCGACAGGAGAAGCTGGAGCGGTTGCGCGCGAAGGGCATCGAGCCGTATGCGCTCGGCTTCGAAGGACCGATCGTCCCGCTCGCCGACATCCGCGCGAGCTACGGCGACCTCCCGGCGGGGTCGGAGACGGGCGAGCGCGTGCGGGTCGCCGGGCGCATCGTGCTCCTGCGCCGTCAGGGGAAGCTCTCGTTCGCGACGCTCCGCGACCGCAGCGGCGACCTCCAGCTGTTCTTCGCCGAGGACGCGATGGGGGGGAGCTACGCGCTCGTCGACGAGCTCGACCTCGGCGACATCGTCGGCGCCGAGGGGATCGTGGTGACCACCAGGCGCGGCGAGCTCTCCGTGCGCGTCGCGGGGCTGACGCTGCTGACGAAGGCCGTGCGCCCGCTCCCCGAGAAGTGGCACGGCCTGAAGGACCCCGAGCTGCAGCAACGCAAGCGGCACCTGCACCTCGCGACCGACCCGACGCCGCGGTTCTACGCCGAGGCGCGCGCCAAGACACTGCGCGCGATCCGCGGCCACCTCGACGCGAACGGGTTCCTCGAGGTCGAGACGCCCGTGCTCCAGTCGATGGCCGGCGGCGCGCTCGCGCGGCCGTTCGTCACCCACCACCGCGTGCTCGACGTCGACCTGTACCTGCGAATCTCCTTGGAGCTGTACCTCAAGCGAATGCTCGTCGGCGGCCTGGAGCGCGTGTACGAGATCGGTCGCAACTTCCGCAACGAGGGCATCGACCGCTCGCACAACCCCGAGTTCACGATGCTCGAGGTGTACCAGGCGTACGGCGACTACTTCACGATGATGGATCTGACGCAGGACCTGGTGCGCGAGACGGCGCTTGCCGTGCGCGGATCGACGGTCGTGCCGTTTCGGGGCCGCGAGCTCGACCTCGCCGCCCCCTGGAAGCGCATCACCGTGCTCGGGTCGGTGTCGGAGGCGACCGGGGAAGAGATCACGCTGGATCGCACCGACCTTTCCGCCATCGCCGAGAAGCACGGCGTAGCGCTTCAGCCGAGTTGGGGGCCCGGCTCGATCATCCTCGAGCTGTACGAGAAGCTCGTGGAACCAACGCTCTTCGAGCCCACCTTCGTCATGGACTTCCCGCGCGAGGTGTCGCCGCTGGCGCGGCCCCACCGCAGCGAGCCCGGTCTCACCGAGCAGGTCGACCCCGTCGTCGGCGGCGTCGAGCTCGGCACCGAGTACTCCGAGCTGACCGACCCGGCCGAGCAGCTGGCGAAGTTCCAGCTGCAGCAGGAGGCGCGCGCGGCCGGCGACGACGAAGCGCACCCGCTCGACATGGACTTCATCGAGGCGCTCGAGGTCGGGATGCCGCCGGCCGGGGGTCTCGGAATCGGAATCGACCGCTTGCTCGCCGTCGTCACCGACGCCGGGTCTCTCCGCGACCTGATCATGTTTCCCCACCATCGCCCTGAGGGCTAGGCCACCCGCAGGATATGCAGGGACGACTGCAAATCCTGGCACGCTTGGTCAGACCACCATGCTGCCGCCGTCGACGACGAGCTCGGCGCCGGTGACGTACGAGGCCTCGTCGCTCGCGAGGAAGAGGGCCGCGTTCACCACGTCCCGGGGAGTTCCCAACCGCCCGAGCGGGATGGCGGCGACGGCCTCCTTCACCCAGGCGGCGTCGGACGTCCGCACCGTTTGCATCGGCGTGTCGACGAACCCGGGGTGGATGCAGTTCGCGCGGACCCCCCGCGGGGCGAACTGCACGGCGAGTGACCGGGTGAGCGAGATGATCGCCCCTTTGCTCGCCGTGTAGGCGTCCTGGGGAACGGTGTCGCCAAGCAGCGCCGAGGTGGAGCCCATGTTCACGACGGCGCCGCCGCCCGCGGCGATCAGCTTCGGGATGCCGTACTTGCAGACCCACACCATCCCCTTGAGGTTGATCGCCATCACGCGGTCCCAGACCGCCTCATCGGTCTCGAGCACCCCGAGGTCGCGGTCGCGCCACAGCACGCCGGCGTTGTTGTAGAGGATGTGCAGGGCGCCGAAGCGCCCGGCGGCGCGCTCGACGGCCGCCTTCACCTGCTGCTCGTCGGCGACGTCGGCGACGAACGTGCCGACGTCGCCGCCCGCCTCGGCGACGAGCCCCGCCGTCGCTTCCAGCAGCGCGGCGTCAACGTCGACGGCTGCCACCCGGGCGCCTTCGGCGGCGAAGACGAGGCACGCCTCGCGCCCCATCCCGCTGCCCGCGCCCGTGATCAGCGCAACCTTGCCGTCGAGCCTGCCCATCTACCCGACGAGCCTATAGAGGCGCCACATGTCGGGGACGCCCCTCAATTCGTGCTCGCCGGCGTCCTCGAAGACCAGGCCACTGCCTGCCACCAGGTCCTTCACGGTCTGCGAGACGAGAACCTCCGACGCCCCGGCCTCTGCCGCAACGCGGGCGCCGATGTTGACCGCGATGCCGCCGACCTTGTCGTTGATCGTTTCGACCTCGCCCGTGTGCACACCGGTGCGAACCTCGATCCCGAGCGGTTTCACTGCCTCGACCATCGCTCGTGCGCAGCGCACCGCGCGTGTCGGTCCGTCGAATGTCGCGAAGAACCCGTCGCCCGCCGTATCGATCTCTGTTCCCTGGTGCGCTGCCAGCAGACGCCGGATCTCCGCGTGGTGTCGCTCGACCAGATCGCGCCATCGCTGATCCCCCAGGCTCGCCGCGCGTTCGGTCGATCCGACGATATCGGTGAACAGCACCGTGGCGAGCACCCGGTCCGAGGCCGGCGCGCTCCTCGTCCCGGTGACGAACTCTTCGATCTCCGCCGCCACGGCGTCGGCGACGTCATCGCGAACGAACAGGAAGTGCCCACCGGGAAAGGTCATGAACTTCGCGCCGGGGATCCGCGAGGCCAGGTCACGGGCCGCGTCCACGTGAGCGACGGAATCGTCCACCCCGTTCATGACCAGGGTGGCAACCGTGATCGTCGGCAGGATGTCGTTGACGTCGACCTCGGCGTTCATTTGCTCGAGCGCCGCGATGGCCGACGGGCTCACAGACGCACGGGCATAGCGCATCTGGAACTCCAGCAATGGCTCGTCCTTCGGGATGCCGGCCCCGCCGCCGGTCAGGTAGTCGAGGGTCACGCCACGCTCGGCGACGTCGGCGATCGTGGCCCGGCTCTGTTCGGGCGTGAGGCCCCACGGGTAGTTCGCGGTTTGCACCCATCGCGCCTGGCCTCCCCAGATGAGGAGGCCCAGCGTCCGCCCCGGATACGTCGCAGCGAACACGCACGCCATGTTGGCCCCCTCCGAGATGCCCAGGACGAAGGCCCGTTCGCTGCCGGCGGCGTCCATCACCGCGCGTATGTCGTCCGTGCGCTCTTCCAGCGTCGCCGCTCCGACGACCTTGTCCGACAGACCCGTCCCGCGCTTGTCGAAGCGGATCAGCCGGCAGAACTCCCCGATCCGTTCGAACAACCGTGCCCTGGGCGAGGACGGATCCCAGTCCAAGTCGAGGTGCGAGGAAGTCCCGGGCGCCCAGACGAGGTCGACCGGTCCTGCACCGGTCACCTGGTAGGCGACGTGGACGTCGCCGCTCTTCGCGTATCTGGTCTCCGGGCGATTCATCTATGAGCTCACCACCCGGTAGAGGCGCCAGCGGTCGGGGACCCCCTTCAGCTCGTGCTCGCCGGCATCCTCGAACACGAGGCCGCTCCCGGCGACGAGATCCTTGACCGTCTGGGAGACGAGCACCTCCGACGGCGACGCGAGCGACATCACGCGAGCACCGATGTGGACCGCGATCCCTCGAACGTGGCCCTCGCCACGTTCGATCTCGCCGGTGTGGATTCCCGCGCGCACCTCGATGCCGAGCTCGCGCACCGACGAGGCGATCGCGCGGCCGCACTCCACTGCCCGGGCGGGACCGTCGAACGTCGCGAGGAAGCCGTCTCCGGCCGTGTCGACCTCGTCGCCGCGGAACGTGGCGAGCTGGCGGCGGACCGCGTCGTTGTGATCCTCGAGCAGGACGTTCCACGCCGCGTCACCGAGCGCGGCCGCGCGTTCGGTCGATCCGACGATGTCGGTGAAGAGCACGGTCGCCAGCACCCGATCGGCGACGGATCCTCTGCGCACGCCCGTGAAGAACTCCTCGATCTCGTCGAGCACCTGGTCCTGGTCGCCGGCCCACGGCGCGTGGTCACCGCCCGGCAGCTCCACGAACCGGGCTCCGGGGATCCGCCGCGCCATGTCGCGCCCCGCGTCCACGTACTCGATGACGTCGTCCGCCCGGTGCACCACGAGTGTCGGCACGCGGATCGTGGGAAGCACCGGCCGGACGTCGATCTGATGCCAGAGGCGCTCGATCGCGGCGGCGGAGTTCGGGCTCGCCGCCTGCCGCATGAACCGTGCCCACCACCGCGTCGCTCGTTCGTCCCCGGCGAGGGACGGGTACCACCAGGGAACGATCTTCTCCGCGTAGGCGAGCGTTCCCCAGCCGGCCGCCAGCTCGTCGAGATACGACGACCATTCCTCCTCGGACCACGTCCAGGGGAAGTCGTCCTTCACGGCGCCGGCGACGGCCGTGTCGTAGAGGGCGAGTGCGTTCGTGCGCGCTGGATGCGTCGCGGCGAAGACCGCGCACAACGACCCCGCGTCCGAGAACCCGAAGATGGACGCACGGTCGGAGCCGACCTCGTCGAGGACCGCGAGCAGGTCGTCCATGATGACTTCGTGAGGAGGCAGGTCCTCCGGCGAGAGGCGGTCGGACAGGCCCGTGCCTCGGCGGTCGGTGACGATCAGCCGGGAGAACCCGGCGAGTCGCCGCAGGAACCGAGCGAACGGCGGGTATTCCCACATGAGGTCCAGGTTGCCGATGAAGCCCGGTTGGAACACCACGTCGACCGGCCCATCGCCGACGACCTGATAGGCGAGCGCGACGTTGTCGTTGCGCGCCCAATGGACCTCGGGAGCCTCCACGTCAGCCGACCACCCGGTAGAGCCGCCACCGGTCGGGGACACCTTTCAGCTCGTGGTCGCCCGCATCCTCGAACGTCAATCCGCTGCCGGCCACGAGGTCCCTGACCGTCTGCGACACGAGTACCTCGGATGGTGCGGCCTGGGTGGCAACTCTGGCGCCGATCGACACGGAAAGGCCGCCGGGCTTCCCGTCGATCAGCTCACACTCGCCCGTGTGCACGCCGGCCCGAACCTCGATCCCGAGCCGGCGAACCTCCGACGCGATCTTCTGCGCGCAGCGGATCGCGCGCGCCGGTCCGTCGAACGTCGTGTAGAAGCCGTCGCCTGCCGTGTCGTTCTCGACGCCACGGTAGCGCGTGAGTGCCTCGCGGACGATCGCGTGATGCCGTTGGACGAGTTCCGCCCATGCGTGGTCCCCGATCTCGGCCTGCTTCTTCGTCGAATCGACGATGTCGGTGAACAGCACCGTGGACAGAACGGTGTCGAGCTCACGGGGGGGCTTCGCGATCCCGCAGAACGCCAGGGTTTCGGATACCACCGATGGATGCCACATCCGCAGCGCCTCGGACGGAAGCGGATGGAACACGGCGCCGGGAATGAGCTCGGCCGTCGCCTCCGCCTGCCGGATGACCCACTCATCCTCCAGTCCCTTGGGTGCGCCGACCAGAACGGGGAGGCGAAGCGCCGGGAGGATCTCGCGGACGTCGTACTCGAACAGGAGCCGGATGAATCGAACGGCCGTCCCCGGACCGCACGCGTGGCGCTGCATGGTCGCCAGAAACCGGATCGTGTCGTCGTCCATCACCATGGCGGGATACATCTGGCGGACGAACGGCTCGGTACCCCATCCGGTCTCGGCCGCTTCGGCCAGCCGCTCAACGTCGCCCTGGTCGCGGCCGAACGGCCAGCCCGGACCGGCGACGCTGCGCGCCTGCGCCTGGAACCACACGAGCCCGCCGACCCGATCCGGATGCGTCGCGGCGAGGAGGGCGGCCACCATTCCCCCGTCCCCCGCCGCGAGGAGCGTCGGGCGTTCCTGGCCCGCGGCATCGAGCACGGCCAGCAGGTCTGCCGCGCGCGTTTCGAGATTCGGGAGCCCACCCATCTCATCGGAGAGCCCAGTTCCCCTCCGGTCGTGCAGGCTGACGCGCAGGAAGGACGCGAGCTCGAACCACGACGTCGCGGCCGGCTCGAACTCCATGAACAGCTCGATGTTCGTTGCGATCGACCCGACGATCGCGACGTCCGCGCCCGACTCGCCGAGCACCTTGTAGGCGATGTAGCCGCCGTCGAGGGTCTTCGCGTACCTGGTCGCAGGAATCACTCGCACGTCCACTTCAGCCGACCACCCGGTGGGACCAATGATCGGGAACGCCCCTCAGCTCATGCTCGCCGGAATCCTCGACCCGCAGTCCGCTGCGGGCGACGTACGGAAAGAGCTCCCAGACCATCTCCACGTTGGACACGAACGCCGAGTTGGCGAGCACGACGTCGAGGGGGCCGTCGCCCAGCACCTGATAGGCGCTTGAGACGCCGTCGGCCGTCGTCGCGTACCTGGTCTCCGGGATCTCCATCGATGCACCCCCCGGCGTAGTCTCGCCGGGCGGGCGCGGGCCCGGCAAGTGGGCGTCAGGCGACGGCGGCCCAGAGGTTCCAGATGCCGGGGACGCCCTTGAGCGCCTGCGGACCACGATCGTCGAACCGCAGCCCCGAGCCGGCGACGAGGTCCTTCACCGTCTGCGACACGAGCACCTCTCCCGTCCCCGCCTTCGCCATTACCCGAGCGCCGATGTGCACCGCGACCCCCGCCGGTTTCTCGCCGATCTCGACCTCGCCGGTGTGGACGCCGGCGCGAATCTCGACGCCGTGCTCCCGCGCCGCGTCCCGGACGGCGATCGCGCACCGGATGGCGCGCGCCGGTCCGTCGAACGTGGCGAAGAACCCGTCGCCGGCCGTGTCGACCTCCCGTCCCCGGAATCGTTCGAGGAACCACCGCACCATCGTCCGGTGCGCCTCCAGCGCGTCCATCCATTGCCGGTCGCCCATCTTCACCGCCTGGGCAGTCGACCCGACGATGTCGGTGAACAGGACCGTTGCGAGCACCCGGTCGGGCTCGGGCCCGAGCGTGGTTCCCGTCAGGAACCGCTCGATCTCGTCCACGACATGGTCGGCGTCCTCGGTCCAGAACAGGTGATCCGTTCCCGGCATCCGCAGGAAGCGCGCGCCGGGGATCCGGTCGGCGATGAACTTTCCTTCTTTCACGTTGACGTCGCGATCCTTCGCCCGGTGCATGATCAACGTCGGGACCTGGATCGTCGGGAGCACGTCCCGCACGTCGATCTCGGTGTTCATCCGACCGAGCGCCGCCGCCGCGCCCGGACTGGCGCTGCGGCGGAAGTAGCCCGCGGTCCATTCGGAGAACGTCGGATCGTTGGCCCTGCTCGGCGCGAGGTCGTCGAGGTCTGTGGCCGTTCCCCATTCGGTCTCGATGCGATCGAGCCATGCGGCGCGCGCCTCCGGCGTCGGCGCCCACGGGTAGTCCGGCGACCAGACACGTTTGGCGAACACCCCGAAGCACACGAGCGCGGTGGTCCGCTCGGGGAAGGTCGCGGCGAAGAGCATGCACATCGAGCCGCCCTCCGAATGACCGAACAGCGCCGCCCGCTCGGAGCTCGCGGCGTCCATCACGGCGCGGACGTCGTCCATCCGCGTCTCGAGCGACGGGAGCTCGTCCATCGGCACGCGGTCGGACAGTCCCGTGCCCCGCTTGTCGAACAGGATGAGCCGGCTGAACGAGGAGAGCCGGCGGAGCACGTGCGCCATTCCCGGGTCGTCCCACATCGCCTCGATGTTGGAGACCCACCCCGGAACGAACACGAGGTCGCGCGGCCCATCGCCCACGACTTGGTAGGCGATGCTGACGTCGCCGCTGCGCGCGTATCTCGTCTGCGGACCCCCCACGGTCACTCCGCGACGCGGTAGAGGTGCCACCGTCCGGGCACACCCTTCAGTTCGTGCTCACCAGCCTCCTCGAAGGAGAGGCCTGAGCCGGCCGAAAGATCCTTCACGGTCTGGGACACGAGCACCTCCGACGGTCCGGCCAGCGACATCACGCGTGCGCCGATCGTGACCGAAAGGCCGGTGCACTTTCCCTCGACCAGCTC
>DASPTB010000066.1:0-6804 GCA_035623615.1 Actinomycetota bacterium | reverse complement strand
CCCGCAGCCATCGCGGCCTCCATGCGGTCGAGCAGCTCGCGGTCCTCGATCTGCGACCCGCCGGCGAGCACCACCGGGATGCCCGACGTCGCCTCGACGAGCTTCGCGAACGAGTCGCCGTCGCCGGGCCAGTTGGTCTTGACGATGTCGGCGCCGAGCTCGGCGCACAGGCGCACGTTGCGCGCCAGGTAGCCGAAGCCGTACTCGGCCGACAGGTCCTCGACCTTCGCGTACGTCGTCGGGAACTCGGCCTCGGCGATCAACGGCATGCCGAGCGCCTCGCACTCGCGCCCGACGTCCGCGAGGATCCGAATCATGCCGGCCTCGCTCTGGCCCGAGAGCGCGACGAACAGCACCACGGCGTCGGCCCCGAGGCGGCACGCCTCCTCGACCTGGGCGATGTTCACGATCGACGGCGTGTCCTCGCCCGGGTTGGCCGACGCCGACAGCAGCAGGGCGAGGGAGGTCGTGGGCGAGAACTCGGCCTCGGCCTCGCGGATGATGCCCTTGCTCATCATGATGACGTTCGCCCCCCCGCCGACCGCCTCCGCCGTGCGTGCGCGGATGTCGGCGAGCGGTTCGAGGAACGTCGGCGAGGTCATTCCGTGGTCGAGCGCGCAGATGACCGACACGCCGTCCCCGTCGATCACCCTTTTCATTCGCATCCGTTTGCCGACGTCCACGTGCTCCCCCTTTGCGTCTCAGCTCCAGATCGGCCGGTCCCACAGGGACAGCGGGGTACCGAGCCCCAGATCCCTGGCCCGAAGGTACACCCGGTGGGCCGCGGCAACGTCCTCGATGGCGAGTCCCACCGCCGACACGAAGACCCGCTGCGCCTGCGACGTACGGCCTTCCCGCCGCCCGGTGACCAGGTCGCCCAGCTCGACGACGTCCTCTCGGCGGACCGCCCCGGCCGCCACCGCGCGGGCGAACGGCCGCGACTCGTGCTCGGTCTCGTGCTCCCACACGTCGCAGACGAGGACGTCGGCCGAGCGGATCAACTCCACCGTCGGGTCGAGCGAGCTGATCGAAACGAACAGCGCACCCGGCCCGATCCACTCGGGCGAGACGTACGGCTCGCGCGCCATCGTCACCGGGACCACGACGTCCGTGCCGGCACAGGCGCGGGCGGCGGCGTCGACGACGACGACGTCGACGCCGCCGCCCGAGAGCTCCTCGCAGAACGCCTCGGCCCGGTCGCGAGCGACGTCCCACACGCGAACCACCTTCAGGTCGGGAAGCGACGCGCGGAGCCCGAGCAGCTGCGTGCGCGCCTGGACGCCGGCGCCGAGCAGGGCGGCGACCGACGCTCCGTCGCGCGCGAGAAGCGAGCAACAGAGCCCGGTCACCGCGCCGGTTCGCATCGCCGACACGACCGTTCCGTCCATCACGGCCAGCGGCAGCCCCGTCACGCGGTCGGTCAGGACGATCAGCCCGATGCCCCGCGGGAGGCCGCGCGCCGCGTTGTCGGGCACCGACGGGATCCACTTCAGCCCGGCGACGTCCATGTCGCCGCCCACGTACGCCGGCATCGCCATGATCCGCCCCTCGCGTTCCTCCGAGTCGAGCGCGTCGCTCCACCGGATCGTGGGCTTGGAGGGAAGGCGCGTGTCGCCGAGCGCCTGCAACCGGAAGGCTTCGCGCACGACGTCGATCGTGGGCGCCATGTCGAGCCCCCCGGCGGCGACGACGTCCTCCTGCGACAGGAACAGGAGGTCGGCGCTCAGAAGACCTCCAGGTATTCCTGCCGCTCCCAGTCGGTCACCCAGTCGTTGAAGCGCGACAGCTCGTAGCGACGCATCGTGAGGTACGCGGTCAGGAACTCCTCGCCGAGGAACTCCCGCGACTTCGGCTCGGACTCGAGCGCGTCGAGCGCCTCGTGCAGCGACGTCGGCAGAAGCTCGTGCGAAGGGTCCTCCTCAGCGGGAACGCCGGGCCTGGAGGGTTCCGGCGGCGTCAGGCCGTCCTCGATGCCCTGCAGCCCCGCCGACAGGAGCGCGGCGCCCACCAGGTACGGGTTCGACAGCGCGCTCGGCGCGCGGTTCTCGACGTGCTTCGACTCGGGCGTGCCGCCCTTGACGCGCAGCAGCGCCGAGCGGTCCTCGAGCCCCCACGAGATGTTCGTCGGGCTGAACGTGTGCCGCCGGCGGCGGCGGTGGCAGTTCGCGGTCGGTGCGATGATCGCGTCGACCGCCTTCGCGTACGCGAGCTGCCCCGCCACGAAGGCCCGGCACGTGTCGCTGATGCCCTGCGGATCGTTGCCGTCTCCGAACGCGTTCTTCCCGGACTCCTTGTCCAACAGCGAGATGTGCGTGTGGCACCCGCTGCCCGACGACCCCGCCCAGGGCTTGCTCATGAACGTCGCCAGGTAGCCCTCGCGGCGCGCGATCTCCTTCGTCCCGTTCTTGAACGTGAACGCGTTGTCCGGGCCGGCCAGGCCCTTCCCGGGAGCGAAGTTGATCTCCCACTGCGCGCCGGCGTACTCGGAGTTGGAGGTGATGATGTCGACGCCGATCTCGGGCATCAGGTCGAGGATCGTGCGGATCACCGGCACCCAGTCGTTTCGAACCGTGTTGAAGATGTGGTATCCGCCGAACAGCGGTTCCTGCGACTCGCCGTCGAGCAGGTAGAACTCGAACTCCGAGCCCATGACGGGCTCGAACCCCATCTCGTGACAGCGATCGAGCACGCGCCGGAAGACCTGGCGTGGGGTTGCGCCGAGCGGTGTCCCGTCGTACCAGCGCGCGTCGCAGATGAATCGGGCGGTGCGATCGGCCCAGGGCACGACGGCCGCCGACGCCGGGTCGGGGAACAGCAGCTGGTCGCCGTAGCCGCGTTCCTCGTTGTAGAGCGTTCCCCCGACGACGTCCGATCGCGAGTCGAGCACGCTGGTGCCGCCGTACATGTTCAGCCCGCGCTCCGCGTAGTCGGCCGCGTGCCGGAGCGGGATCGTCTTCGACCGCGAGATCCCGTGCATGTCGGGAAGCTCGAACCGCACGTACTCGATCCCGTCCTGCGCCCAGTCCTTCAGGACGCCGTCGACGTCGCTCACCGTAGGCCCCTCCTCCGGCCGCGGAGGCGCGGCCGGACGCCTACGGTACCCCGTCCCGGCGGCGCAAGAGAAGCCCGCCCGCGGCGGCGAGCCGGCTCAGCCGGCGAGCTCGCGCAGGCGGATGATCCGCAGCGCCATCATCAGGTCGAACCAGCGCTCGGTGTCGGCGAGGTCGATCTCGGTGACCCGGTGGATCTTCTCGAATCGCTGCCGAAGTGTGTTGCGGTGGATGTACAGGCGCTCGGCCGCCAGCTTCGCGTTTCCCATGCACTCCAGGTAGACCTCGACCGTCCGGAACAGCTGGCTGCCGCGCTCGCGGTCGTGGGCGAGCAGCGCCTCGAGCCGTTCCTGATAGATGTCGCGCACCTGCTGCTGGGCGACCGAGAACAGGTGCCACTGCGCCCCGAGCTCGTCGAACGGGACGACGGCACCGGGTCCCCGGACGGCCCGGCCCATGAGCAACGCCTGTCGAGCCTGCTCGAAGGCGTCGGGGTAGTCGGCCGGGCCCCGGCACAGGCGCGAGACCCCCGCCGAGATCAGCAGGTCGGGCGGGCGCTCGTGATGCGAGGCCGTTTCGTCGAGGCGCTCGGCCAGCGCCTCCAGGTTGGTCGCGTCCGAGATCCTGACGAGCGCCGTGAGCGAGTGGTCCCGGTAGGTGCAGAGGGTTCCCGGGAACCCTCCGACCAGGTCCTGCCGCAGCCCCAGCCACAGCCGGTCGCCGTCGAAGTCCGGAGGATGGGCGGTGACCTCGAAGGCCACGATCACGTAGGGACGGGCGAGGTCGACGCCCAGGCGGCTTGCCCGTGCCTCCAGGCCAAGCTCGCCCTCCTCGCCGAGCATGAGCGCCTCGAAGAGGTCGCGCACGACGTTTCGCTCGGTGAGCGCCTCGATCAGCCGCGCGTTCTGCACGGCGAGCGCCGCCTGTGAGGCGACCGTCGACAGCAGCTCCTGGTCCTCACGGCCGAACGAACGGCTCGCGTCGGAGAAACAGATGAACGTCCCGACGACGCGGTCGGACACGCGCATCGGGGCGACGAGCGCCGTCCGCGCGTGCGGGACCAGCGCGTCGAACGTTGCGAAGGCGTCGCGCTGGTCGCGCCGGGCGAGCACGACGGGCGCCGTGGCGCCGAGAATCCGCGCCCAGTGGCCCGTCGCGGGGACCGCCGACGGAGGGCTCCCCCGCGTCTCGGGCCCCGATGACCAGATCGTCTCGAGCCCGAGGTGCGTTCCTTCCTCGTCCAGCGTCATGACCGCGCAGTGGTCGGCGCCCAGCAGGCTCCCGGCGGTCGAGGCGAGCCGGTACAGGATGTGGCGAAGCGACGACGTCTGCACGACGGCGTGGCTCGTCTCGGCGAGCGAGTGCAGGACCTTCACCTGCCGGTCCTGCCGCTCGTACAGCTGCGCGTTCTCGACCGCGACAGCGAACAGCCGCGAAAGCGTGTTCATCAGGATCAAATCGTCCTCGCCGAACTCGTGCGGCGCCTCGGTGTGCAGTGTGATCACGCCGAGCAGCCGGTCGGCCGGGGACACCACGGGGATCGTCAGATACGACTGGAACCGGTCGTCGTTCAGCTCCGGGACGAACTTGAAGCGCGGGTCGGCGGTGGGGTTCTCGGTGATGATGCCCGGCTGTCGGGTGAGCGCGGTCCACCCCGTGAGGCCCTCCCCCAGGGCGAGCGAGAAGCGCCCCACCCATTGCTCGTAGCCCTCGACGGCAGCCCGGACCACGAGGCGCTCGCGGTCCTCCTCCCACAGGTAGACGAGCGCCCCAGCGCATCCGGTGAGCTCCGCGCACACCTTGACCACGTAGTTCAGCAGGCGTTGGAGTCCGAGCGTCGACGTGAGCGTGGCCACCATGTCGAAGACCGCTTGCATCTCCGCGCGCCGGCCCTGGAGGATGTCCCGCAGGGCCTTCGCGGCGTCCCCCGGTTGTGTGCGTCGTGCCCCGCCTTTGGACCTCGGCAATGCCGCTTGCGCCACCGATCCGCCCTCCTCGTGGGGTCGGCGCAGGATACCACGCCCCCCCGGTGGCATCGCTGAACTATGCGGGATGCACACCGAAACCGCCTCCGAGAGTGGGCGGCGGACCGTGGCGGGCCGGACGGTCCCGCCGTAGCCTTTGCTCGCTCGAGCATCGGAACAACGGGAGAGCGCAATGTGCGGAATCGCCGGCTACCTGCAGAAGGACCCATCTGCCCCGGGGGCCGCAGAATCGCTGCTGGCCATGGTCCGGTCGCTGTACCGCCGGGGCCCCGACTCGTGCGGCGTCGCCCTGTACGGACCGGCCGTCGAGGACGGGTTCGTCGTACGCGGCTGGTACGCGGACGACGACGACGCGGCGGCCGCCGCCCTGGAGGCGCTGAAGGAACGCTGGACCGTCCGGCACGACGACCGAACGGCCGGATATCTCCGCGTCGAGGTCGCGACCGACGCGACCGCCGGCGAGGTCGCCGACGTGCTGGACCGCTGCGGCGTCGAGGTCTTCTCGGTGGGCCGGTCGCTCGAGATCGTGAAGCACGAGTTCGCCGCCGACGAGCTCGGCCGGACGTACGGGCTGAGCGGCATCACCGCCCGGCACGGAACCGGACACACCCGAATGGCCACCGAGAGCCGCGTCGACGTCGCCCACGCGCACCCGTTCTGGGCGCGGCCGTTCGAGGACGTCGCCGTCGTTCACAACGGCCAGCTGACCAACTACTACAAGCTCCGGCGGCTCTTCGAGATGCGCGGCTACCGCTTCCGGACCGGGAACGACACGGAGCTGATCGCGCTGTACATCGCCGACCGCCTCGCCCGCGGCGACTCGCTGAACGACGCCGTGACGGCGTCGATGCGCGACCTCGACGGCTCGTTCACGTACCTCATCTCCACGGCGGAGGGATTCGGCGTCGCGCGCGACCCGTTCGCGAGCAAGCCGGGCGTGATCTACGAGGACGACCGCGCGGTGGCCGTCGCGTCCGAGGAGCACGCGATCGAGGCGGCGCTCGGCGAAACGTCGGGCGCAACGCGCGAGGTCCAGGCCGGCGAGGTCCTCACGTGGAGCTTGGACGAGCGGAAAGCCGCGGCGTGAGTGCCGTCGGCGCAGGCGTCGAGATCGACGCCGAGGATCTGGACGTCACCGAGATCAACCGCCGTCTCCGGGCGGCGATCGCCGACGGCGCGACCGAGATCCGGATCGCGCACCCCAAAGGCCGACACAACCTCGCCGTCGCCATGCCGGGCGACGTCCACATCCTCGCGCAGGGCAACGTCGGCTATTTCGTGGGAGCCCTTGGGATGGGGCCGGCCGTCGAGGTGTCGGGCAACGCCGGCTGGTCCGTAGGCGCGGACCTCATGGCGGGCAGCGTCCACATCCACGGCAACGCCGGGTCGTCCGTGGGCGCGTCGATCCGCGGCGGGCGCGTCGTCGTGGACGGCGACGTCGGTCCGCGGGCGGCGATCGCGCTGAAGGGTGGCGAGGTGATCGTCGGCGGCGGGGTCGGCTACATGACCGGGTTCATGATGCAGACGGGCACGCTCGTCGTGGGAGGCGACGCCGGCGACGCGCTGGGCGACTCGATGTACCGGGGCGACATCTTCCTCGGCGGCTCGGCGAAGAGCCTCGGCGCCGACGCCGTACAGCGCGACGCGACCGACGAGGAGCGCGCGCGCCTGCGAGAGCTGCTCGAGCCCCTCGGACACGAGTGGGACCGCCCCTGGAAGCACGTGACGTCGGCCGGCACGCTGTGGCACTTCGAGAAGGAGAAATACGA
>DASPTB010000065.1:0-5654 GCA_035623615.1 Actinomycetota bacterium | reverse complement strand
TGGCACGGCGGGAACGTCGTTGCGGGCCGAGGAGGGCCAGCCGGAAGCCTCTGCGCTGCAGCTGATCCCGACGGCCGGCTACGGCAGTGCGGGATTCCTGCAGATCGAGAACCCCGGTTCGAAGGACGCGCGCGTGACGGTGACGCAGCTCGGCCCGACCAGCCGCCGAACCGTCGTCACGGCCGCGACGACAACGCTCCCGGCGCAGCGCGCGATGACGGTGCCGTTGACCGGGTTCCCCGACGGGAGCGTCGAGGTCGCGACGCGCGGCGACGTTCCCGTCGCCGCGGCGGTTCGGCTCGAGGGGCCGGAGGCGGACGAAGCGACGGTCGGCGCCGCCGGTCCACCGGCCCTCGGGTGGCTCGTTCCCGCGGCCACGCCGCCGAGTGGGGGACAGGAGACGCTGGTGCTGATGAACCCCGGGACGAAGGCGACAACGGTCGGCCTGCGGCTCATCGGCTCGAGCGGTGTCGTCGGGTCGCCGACCGTGTCGATCCCGCCTGGGCGCGCCCTGCTGTTCCCAATGTCTTCGCCGTCGCTGTACGGTCAGCAGCCCCTGTCGGTGCTCGTCTCGAGCCTGCACGGGGTCGTGGCCGGGGCGGTGACCTCCACGCCGAGCGGCAAGGGGTTCGCTGCGACGACCGGCCTTCCGATCCCCGAAAAGAGTGGTTCGGGGTGACGAACTTTCGCCGCTTCAGTCCGTATCATCATTCGGGCCTTCCCCGAGTAAGGTCGATTCGATGAGTCCATTCGGCGCCAAGGGAAAACATCGCGGGAGCGGCCGCTTCGGCCGGGCCTCGTTGGTCGCGATCGTTGCGGGTGTCATCGTCGTCGTGCTGGCGACGGCCGCGTTCGCCGGCTACACGTACGACCGCGCGAAGGCGCAGACGGTTCTGCCCGGGGTGCACGTGGCCGGCGTCGCTGTCGGCGGCATGACGCGCGCCGAGGCGGCGACCGCCCTCGCGCCGGCCGTGGCGCGCGCCCTGAGCGCCCAGATCGTCATCCAGGCGGGGCCGAAGCAATGGACGATGACGCCGCGCGAGCTCGGCGCCACCGTCGACGTGCAGAAGGCGGTCGACCAGGCGCTCGACGTGTCCGACTCGCTCGGGTGGCCCTCCCGCGTGTATCACCGTCTGTTCGGCCGGCCCGTCTCCCAGAACCTTCGGCTGACGATGTCGGTCGATCCCACCGTCGTGACCCAGTTCGCGCAGCGGATGGCGAGCGAGGTGTTTCTCCAGACGCAGGACGCGACCGTCAACTTCACCGACGGCAAGCTCGTGTTCCAGCATGCCAAGAAGGGGATGAAGCTCAACCAGCAGGAGGCCGCCGGGGCGATCCTCGAAGCGCTCAAGGGCGGGACGGCGACCGTCACGGTGCCGGTCAAAGTCTCCAAGCCGAAGGTGACGGACAAGAACATCGGTCCGGTGATCGTGGTCCGGCTGTCGCAGGAGAAGCTCTACCTGTACGACAACATGAAGCTGGTGAAGTCGTACTCGGTCGCGACCGGACAGCCGGCATACCCGACGCCCACCGGCCGCTTCGAGATCATCACCAAGGAAGTCAACCCGACGTGGGTCAACCCCGCGCGGAGCACCTGGGGCAAGGACGAGCCGGCCGAGATCGCGCCGGGTCCCGGCAACCCGCTCGGGACCCGGGCGATGGCGCTGTCGGCTCCGGGCATCCTCATCCACGGCACCCCCGAGGATTGGTCCATCGGCCATCCGGAGTCGCACGGGTGCATCCGCATGCACATGTGGGACGTCGAGGACCTGTTCCCGCGGGTGAACGTGGGCACGCCCGTCATCATCGCCCCCTGATCCGCCGCCGGGCGGACGGCCCCGGCGAGGGTCGCATCCCATGAGTTCGCCTTCCCCCGGCCCGCGGTCCCGCCGTCGCTTCGTGGGTGCGCCCTTCGGCAGAGTCCCCGGTCCCGTTCGGGGAACATCGGCCGGTCGGGCGCCCTGTCCCCCAAGCGGGTGAGCGGGGGATGGACTTCCGGGTGACGGGGAATTCGGACGGCCGGGCGATGTGGGCCGGGTGGCGGAGCGTCGAAAGTAGGTTCGTTATGACGCGGCCTCATCGAAAGTCTCAGGCGTGCCCCGACTGCGGCGCTCACGAACTGATGAGCGTCAAGCTCATCGTGGCCGACTCGCCCGTCGAGTTCACCTCCTGCCAAGCCTGCGAAGGCAAATGGTGGGAGCGTGACGGCGAGATGGTCACGCTCGACTCCGTGCTCACCCTGGTCGGCCGGCACTAGTCTCCACCATCGAACCCCGGCCCTTCGCGCGCTCGCGAGGCCGGGGTTCGTGGCGTTCGGCCTCGGATACAATCCCGGCCGATGGCGGACCTGTCGCTCATCTTCAAGGCCTACGACATCCGCGGCGTCTACCCCGAGCAGTTCGACGAGGACGCCGCTCGCCGCATCGGCCGCGCGTTCGCCAGATGGGTGGGTGCCGAGCGGATCGTCCTCGGCCGCGACTGCCGCCTCTCCTCTCCCTCGCTGGCCGAGGCCTTCGTCGCCGGCGTGACCGCCGAGGGCGCCGGGGTCGTCGACATCGGGCTCTCGACCACCGACATGGTCTACTTCGCGTCGGGCCGCCTTTCGCTCCCGGGCGCGATGTTCACGGCGAGCCACAACCCCCCGGAGTACAACGGGCTGAAGCTGTGCAAGCCCGGCGCCGCGCCCGTGGGCGAGGAGACGGGTTTGCGCGACGTGCGCGAGCTGGCGGTCGGGATGAACGGGTCGCCGGCGACGGCCGCCACGGGATCGGTCGAGCATCGCGACCTGGTCGAGGAGTACTTGGACCACCTCTGCTCGTTCGCGGACCTCGACACGTTCGCGCCCCTCGTCGTCGCCGCCGACGCGGCCAACGGGATGGCGGGCCTCGTGGTCCCGCGGCTGTTCGAGCGCCTTCCCGCGACACTCGTTCCCCTCTACATGGACCTCGACGGGACGTTCCCGAACCACCCCGCCGACCCCATTCAGCCCGAGAACCAGCGGGACCTCCGGCGAACGGTCCTGGAGCACCGCGCGAACCTCGGCCTCGCGTTCGACGGCGACGCCGACCGCGTGTTCCTCGTGGACGAGCGGGCGCAGGACGTGAGTGGCTCGCTCGTGACGGCGCTCGTCGCACGCGGGATGCTCCGGCGTTACCCCGGCGCGACGATCCTGTACAACTGCATCTGCTCGTGGGCCGTTCCGGAGGTGATCCGCGAGAACGGCGGCGAGCCGATCCGCACGCGCGTCGGCCACTCGTTCATCAAGCAGGTCATGGCCGAGACGGGTGCCGTCTTCGGCGGCGAGCACTCGGGCCACTACTACTTCCGTGACCATTACCGCGCGGACTCCGGGCTGGTCGCGTCCATGGTCGTCATGGACCAGCTGTCGAAGGCGGGCGTGTCGCTCTCCGAGCTGCTGGCACCGTTTCGCCGGTACCACGACTCCGGCGAGATCAACTCGGAGATCGAGGACCCGCGGGGGAAGATCGAGGAGATCGCGGCCGCCTACCCGTCGGGCCGCCAGGATCGACTCGACGGCCTGACCGTCGAGTTCGACGACTGGTGGTTCAACGTGCGGCCGTCGAACACCGAGCCGCTCCTGCGGCTGAACGTGGAGGCGCGAACACCCGAGCTCCTCGATGAGAAGACCGACGAGGTGCTGGAGCTCGTCCGAGGACCCGAAGGAGGCTGAGACAGCACATGCCCGTCGACAAGGAACTGCTGGAGATCCTCGCTTGCCCGAGCTGCCGCGGCGAGGTCGAGCTTCGCACGGACGGCGACCGCGAGCAGATCGTGTGCCTGAAGTGCGGGCTGCGGTACCCGGTCCGCGACGACATTCCCGTGATGCTCGTCGAGGAGGCGGAGGGGCCGTGAAGGGCCGGTGACGACGAGGCCGCTCGTCGACCCCGGCGTCCTCGACGACCCGGCCCGGAGAGCCGCGCTTGACTCGAGCGAGCACCTGCGGCACCTCGCCGGACTCGGGGCACAGTTGCGCCGGGGCTACGCGGCCGGCCGAGACGTCGAGCGCGTGCCGTCGGGATCGGACGCGACCGCGGTCGTCGTCTGCGGGATGGGTGGCTCAGGGGTTGCGGCAGACGTCCTGCGCGGGCTGTACGCGAACCGCGTGTCGGTGCCGATCGTCGCGTCGAAGGGGTACGGGCTCCCGGCCCTCGCCGGCCGCGAAACGATCGTCGTCGCGGTCTCGTTCTCGGGCAACACCGAGGAGACCCTGTCCGCGTACCGAGACGCCGTCGGCCGCGGCTGCCGGGTGATCGCGGTCAGCTGCGGCGGGACGCTCGCCGACCTCGCCGCGGCCGACGGCGTCGCGCACGTGCATCCGCGGTCAGATGTTCCGATGCCGCGCATGGCGATCGGCGATCTGTCCGCCGCCGTCGTCGGGGCGCTCGAGGCCGCGGGCGTTCTCCCGTCGGCGGAGGACGAGGTCGGGCAGGCGGCCGACGTGCTGGACGCCCTCGCCGCGCGCGTCGCGCCCGACCGGCCCGCCGGCGACAACGTCGCGAAGGACCTCGCCGTGTGGATCGGCGCCCGGACGCCCGTGGTCTGGGGAAGTGAGGGCCTGGCCGAAGCGCCGGCCACGCGTTTCCGGACACAGGTGAACGAGAACGCGAAGTCGCCCGCGCTGTCGGCGTGGCTCCCCGAGCTGGACCACAACGAGATCGAGGGATGGTCGTCCGGGGCGGGCGCCGGTTACGCGCTCGTGGTGCTGCGGCACCGGCTCGAGCACGCGCGGATCGGCGACCGTCTCGCGGCGACGCTGTCGGCGATCGCGCCCTCGGGTTTGGAAGCCAGGGAGCTGCACGCCGAGGGGACGCGTCCGTTCGAGGTGCTGTTCTCGCTCGTGCTGCTCGCCGACTTCGCCGCGACGTATCTCGCGCTGCTGCGCGGTGTGGATCCCACGCCGATCCCGGTGCTGTCGTCGTTGAAGGAGCGCCTGGCGCGATGAGCCCGGCGCGCTTCTCCCCGCCGCGGGCGACGCTCGACGATCCGACGCCCGAGCGAGCGGCCGCCGTCATCCGGCCGCTCGCGGCGGCCGCGCCGGTGGTCGCGGTCGTCCTTGGGTCCGGCCTCGGAGCCGGCCTCGGCGACGACCTCCAGGTGGAGGGCGAGGCCGGGTTCCAGCAGCTTCCCGGTTTCCCCGGATCGACGGTGCCGGGGCACGCGGGCCGGGTGCTGTGCGGCACGCTGGCGAAGGTCCCGGTGGTCGCGTTCTCGGGTCGCATCCACTTCTACGAGGGCCACGGGATCGCGGCGACGACGCTGATCCCCCGCGTCGTCGCCGCGCTCGGCGTGCGGACGATCGTTCTGACGAACGCCGCCGGCGGGCTGGATCCCTCGATGCGGCCCGGGCAGCTGATGCTGATCCGGGACCACATCAACTGGATGGGCGTGAACCCGCTGACGGGCTGGCGGATGGAGGACGGTTCGCCGGCGTTCGTGGACCTCTCCGATGTGTACGATGCACGGCTTCGCGAGGCCGCTGCCGAGGCTGCCGACGCCGCCGGTGTGCCGGTGACCGCCGGGGTCTACGCGGCGGCGGCCGGGCCTTCGTACGAGACCCCGGCCGAGGTGGCGGCGCTCGCGGGAATGGGCGCCCGGGCGGTGGGAATGTCGACGGTGCCGGAGGCCGTGGCGGC
>DASPTB010000053.1:0-10488 GCA_035623615.1 Actinomycetota bacterium | reverse complement strand
CGTTGCCGGCGTCGCCTGCCGCTGGCTGGATGAAGATCCGCTCGAACGGCGTCTCCGCCAGGATTCGCGCGTTCATCACCGAGTTGAGCGCGACGCCGCCGGACATCGCCAGGTCCTTCATTCCGGTCAGGTCGTGCAGCGCCCGCGCCATGTGCAGCGCGATCTCCTCGGTGACGGCCTGCACGCCGAAGGCGACGTCCTCGTGGTGCGCCGTCAGCTCGCTCTCGGGCCGGCGCGGTCCCCCGAACTGGTCTTCGAACCGCCGGCTCCAGGGAACCCGTCCCTCGAGCTGGTAGCGGAACCAGTCGAGGTTCACGCGGAACGTCCCGCTGGGGAGCGGGCGAACCATCCGGCGAAACGTCGGGACGTACCGGTCGGTACCGTACGGCGCGAGTCCCATGACCTTGCCCTCGTCCGCGTTCGGATGGAAGCCGAGCCACCACGTGACCGCCGTGTAGATCTCGCCGAGCGAGTCGGGGTTGCGCACCTCCTCCAGGGTGCGGAGCCGGGTGCCGCGGCCCACGCCGAGCGTCGTGGAGAGGAAGTCGCCGCCGCGGTCGAGCGTCAGGACCGCCGCCTCGTCGAAGCCGCTCGCGAAGAAGGCGCTCGCCGCGTGGGCCTCGTGATGCCCGACGTTCACCACGCGCCCGCGGTATCCCCAACGGCGCAGGAACGCCAGCTGCTTCCAGGCGAGCATTCCGTCGACGTAGGTCTGCGCCGCGAGGCGCTTGCCCGACGCCGGGATCCGCTTCAGCGCGTCGGTCACCCCGCGCGCGTAGTCCGTGCCGGCGCGATGCGCGAACGCCACCACGTCGACGTCCTCGATCCGGATCCCCGCCTGCCGCAGGCAGAACTCGACGGCCTCGTCGGGGAACGCCTTGGTGTGCTTCTCGCGGTTGAACCGCTCCTCTTCCGCGATGGCGACGGGGACGCCGTCGACGAGCAGGGCCGCGGCCGTGTCGTGCGCGAAACAATTGATGCCCAGGATGTTCACGGTGCGCCCATCATGTCCGGCTCCTCCCGTCCCGCGTCAACTCGTCGATCTTGTCATTTCGTGCGCTTTCGGGCCGGGCGGGGCCGCTCACCGTCCGGCCACCGCACTCCCTCCCACGGGTCGTAGTCGACCTCCAGCTCCTCCTGCGGCGGCCGGTCGGGCTCGGGGACGTTGCGCAGGTTCACCCTGATCCGGGTCCACGTCGTGCTGCGGCCCCGCATCGAATCCACGAGCACGTCACCGACCTCCAGGTGCTTCGCGGCGCCGGGATGTTTGGCGCGCCAACGGTCGAGCGCCTCGTGGGCCTCGGCTTGGGTCGCGGCGCGCGCGACCTCGATCAGCGGCATGGTCGAGCGACGCCGGCCCGTCGGGCCCGCGCGCTTGCCCGGCGCGGGCGGTGCGACGACGCCCTCGGGCGTGGCGCGAGACGCCTTCGCGCGGGCGCCCTTCGCCCGCGAGGGCTGGACCCTCGGCGGCTCGCCGGGCGCCTTCGGGTAGTTGGGCGGCCACGGCGCCTCGCCCAGACCCTCGCGCTCGTCGCGCAGCGCCAGGTCGAGCAGCGCGTCGAGCGACCCCGCTTCCGCGTCGATCTCCTTTCCCGGATCGCCGTCGCGCGCGAACCGCTCGGGGACGGTCCGCAGCGTCAGGTCGGCCGGCTCGACGGTCGCGACCTCGTCCCACTCGATGGGGCACGAAACCCTCGCGTCGGGAGTCGGACGCACCGAGTACGCGGACGCAACGGTCCGGTCGCGCGCGTTCTGGTTGTAGTCGACGAAGACGCCCCTGCGTTCCTCTTTCCACCACGCCGTCGTCGCCACGCCGGGAAGGCGCCGCTCCACCTCGCGGGCGAAGGCGAGTGCCGCGCGCCGAACCATGGTGAATTCCCAGCGCGGCTCGACGCGCGCGTTCACGTGGATCCCGCGTTTCCCGGATGTCTTGACGAACCCGCGCAGCCCGTGCTCCTCGAGGACCTCTCGCGCGACGAGCGCCGTGCGGCGGACGTCGTCGAACGAGATCCCCGGCGTCGGGTCGAGATCGATGCGCAGCTCGTCGGGGTGGTCGACGTCGGCCGCCCGCACCGGCCAGGGGTTGATCTCCAGGCACCCGAGGTTCGCGGCCCAGACCAGATGTGCCGCGTCCGCGACCACGAGCATCTCCGCGAACCGCCCGCTCGGGAACGTCACCGTCGAGGAACGGATCCACTCGGGACGTTTCGCCGGGAGCCGCTTCTGGTAAAAGCCCTCGTCGAGGACGCCGCTCGGGAAGCGGTGCAGCGTCGTGGGACGCTCGCGCGCGCCCGCGAGGACGCCGTCGGCGACCCTCATGTAGTACTGCACCAGGTCCATCTTGGTGACGCCGACCTCCGGGAAGAACACCTTCTCGGGATTGGAGATCTGGAGCTCTCGCCCGTCGACCTCCAGCGTCACCGCGCCGCTGCCCGCCATGGCGCGAGTCTATTGGCCAGTGCCGGGAGGCCCGGCGACCAGCCTGCACGCTGGCCGCCTCGGCCGCGCTTCGCCCCTTCACGGCCCGCGCGGTCGCAGAGTGCATGCCGCCGGCAAGGGTCTTGGCCTGGCGTGATCGAGACCGCCTCGAACCCCTCCCGCCGAAGGAGCTCCCGAGTGACCAACAGGTTCGTCCGCGCGTTCGTTGGTTGACAGACAGCATTTGCTCAACGAATATTGAGTCAATGGCCTCCACCTGGTCTGCCGAGGCGCGAGCCGCCGTCCATGCGGCGCTTGCCGATGCGCACCGCGTCGAGATCGTGGATGAGCTCGCTCTGTCGGATCGGTCGCCCTCGGAGTTGAAGGCCGCCCTCGGACTCGAGTCGAACCTCCTCGCGCACCATCTCGATGTCCTCGAAGAGGCTGGTGTGATCGAAAGGACGTCCTCGTCCGGAGATCGGCGCCGCCGGTACGTGAGGCTGTTGCCCGGAGCGCTCGAGGCTGCGGTTTCGCCGGTCCGATCGTATGTCGCGAGGAGCGTGTTGTTCATCTGCTTGGCGAATTCCGCCAGATCACAGCTCGCGGAGGCCACCTGGAACTCGAGGCATGAGGTGCCGGCCTCGAGTGCCGGCACCGAGCCGGCGGACCGCGTTCGTGCCAAAGCCGTCGAGGCGGGCCTCCGGCTCGGCCTCGACATCAGCTCCGCCATCCCACGGTCGATCGATGACCTCACCGAGCGTCCCGACCTCATCGTCACCGTGTGCGACGTCGCCCACGAGTCCCTCCGTGGATGGTTCGCGGACGTCCCGATGATCCACTGGTCGATCCCCGACCCCGTCCGCGCGGGCACCCCTCGCGCCTTCGACGCCGCGCTCCGCCGAATCTCCGAGCGCATAGATGTTCTCGCCCCGCGCGTCCGCCCCCTAGTACCACGGGCGGGCCGCGCGGGGCGCACGATTGGACTCAAGGACGACCCCACGTGGAAGAACGCGTCACGCGTGTAGGCATCAACGGGTTCGGGCGCATGGGCAGACTCGCCCTGCGCGCCGGATGGAGCTCGGAAGACGTCGAGTTCGTCCACGTCAACGAACTTCACGGTGATGCGGATGCCGCCGCCCACCTCTTGACCTTCGACTCGGTCCACGGCCGGTGGAATCACGATGTCGCAGCCGATAGGGATGCTTTGCGGATCGAGGGAAGACGCGTGAGCTTCAGTGGCGAGGCAACGCCTGGGGCCGTCGCCTGGGACGACCACGGGGTCGATCTCGTCATCGAGAGCTCGGGGGCGTTTCGAACGATTGAGACCCTCGACCCGTATCTCTCGCGTGGCGTCCGCAAAGTGGTCGTGGCGGCCCCCGTCAAGGACGATCGCGCGATCAACGTGGTCGTCGGGGTCAACGAGGACCGGTACGACCCGGACGTCTTCGACATCGTCACCGCGGCGTCGTGCACCACGAACTGCCTCGCCCCGGTGGTCAAGGTGATCCACGAAGGTGTCGGCATCGAACGAGGCCTCATCACCACGCTGCACGACATCACCAACACACAGACAGTCGTGGACGCGCCGCACAAGGACCTTCGGAGGGCCAGAGCGGCGAGCCTGTCGCTGATCCCCACGACCACGGGGTCGGCCACTGCGATCGGGCTCATCTTCCCCGAATTGAACGGCAAGCTCGACGGCCTCGCGGTGCGGGTCCCACTGCTCAACGCGTCGCTCACCGACTGCGTCTTCGTTGTCGCACGGCCGACGGCCGTCGAGGAAGTCAACGGCCTGCTCGAGGCCGCGGCGGAGAGCTCGCTCAAGGGGATCCTCGGCTTCGAGACGCGCCCCCTGGTGTCGATCGACTACAAGGACGATCCCCGCTCTGCCATCGTCGATGGACCCTCGACGATGGTGGTAGACGGAACCCAGGTGAAGGTTCTCGCCTGGTACGACAACGAGTGGGGGTACGCCAACCGCCTCGTCGAGCTCACTCGGCACGTGGCATCGAGGCTCGCATGAACGAGGGGGTCGATCTCCGCAACTACGCGGTGGTTACGGGGGCGTATTGGGCCGACACCATCACGGATGGTGCCGTCAGGATCCTGGTGCTGTTTCACTTCTACACGCTCGGATTCACGCCGTTCCAGCTGGCATCTCTCTTCCTCTTCTACGAGATCTTCGGGATCCTCACCAATCTGTTCGGTGGATGGATCGCCGCCAAGTTCGGCCTTCGTCGGACCCTCGAAGGGGGTTTGTCCGTCCAACTCCTCGCCACGGGAATGCTCGCGTTCGCGCCCGCATCGTGGCTCGTCTTGCCCTACGTCATGGTGTCCCAGGCGTTGTCGGGCATCGCGAAGGACCTCACCAAGATGAGCTCGAAGAGCGCGGTGAAGCTCCTGGTACCGGACGATGCCCATGGCGACCTCTACAAGTGGGTAGCGATCCTCACCGGGTCGAAGAACGCGCTGAAGGGCGTGGGGTTCTTCGTCGGTGGCCTCCTCCTGACCTTGGTGGGGTTTCGCCCGGCGCTGCTCATCCTCATGGGGCTGACGGCCACGGCCCTTCTGGTCGTGCTGACGATGATGCGGGGACACCTCGGGACGCCCGATCGCGCGGCGAAGTTCCGGGGCATGTTCTCGAACAACCGCTCCGTGAACATCCTCGCGGCCGCCCGCATCTTCCTGTTCGCGTCGCGAGACGTGTGGTTCGTCATCGGGCTTCCGGTATTCCTGGAATCCGTCCTCGGGTGGACCTTCTGGCAGGCTGGCGGCTTCCTCGCGATCTGGGTGATCGGATACGGGATGGTTCAAGCGTCCGCGCCGACCACCATGAGACGCTGGGCCGGAGCCGGCGGGCCGACGGGGACGACGGCGACCTGGCTTGCGTTCGTGCTTGCCGTGTTCCCCGCCTCGATCGCCATCGAGCTGTCGGCCGGTGTCAACGCGACCGCTGCGATCGTGGTCGGGCTCGTCCTGTTCGGGATCGTGTTCGCCTTGAACTCCTCCGTGCACTCGTTCTTGATCCTGCGGTACGCGGAGGGCGACAAGGTGGCGATGAACGTTGGCTTTTACTACATGGCCAACGCCGGCGGGCGGCTCCTCGGCACGTTGCTGTCGGGCGCGCTCTACCAGTGGAAGGGCCTGGAGGCGTGCCTGTGGGCGTCGACAGCCTTCGTCCTGATCGCCGGGATCCTTTCGTGGTTCTTGCCCGATGCCACGGAGGCGCGCCGCAAGAAGGCCGGTGCGACCCTCCTCGACCGCCCGGAGCCCGAGCTTGGGGCGACGGCGTAGACGCCCTAAACATTGACGAACATCGATTCAGGGTCTATTCTCGCATCGAGAAACGTCGATGGAGGACGAATGGCCACGAAGCTGATCCAGGAGATCGAATTGAGCCCGGCCGCCTGCTGCGCCCCGATTGTCTCCGCGGACATCACCGAGAACCAGGCCCGGACCGTCGCCTCGGTCTTCAAGGCGATGGCCGATGTTCACCGCATCCGCATCGTGAACCTTCTGGCGAACTCGCCCGAGCCAGTCTGCGTGTGCGACTTCGTCCCGGTCCTTGGCTTGTCCCAGGGGACGGTCAGCTTCCACCTGAAGAAGCTCGTGGACGCGGGTCTGCTCGAGCGGGAGCAGCGCGGCACGTGGGCCTACTACTCGCTCGATCGGGAGGCGTTCGCCGGGTTGGCCGGCGTCTTCACAACCAAAGGAGGTCGCAAATGACACAGGACATCGAACTTCGAGAGGAAGTCCGGGCACGCTACGCGGAGATGGCGGTCGGCGTCCGCGAGGGATCGGGTGCAGCGTGCGATTGCGGCCACCCAGGGAAGACGTGTGCCGAAGAAGGTCACGCGTTCGGGCCTGACCTCTACGACCACTTGCAGGACGAGGACCTCCCCGAGACCGCCGTGCGCGCGAGCCTCGGCTGCGGGAACCCGACGGCGGTGGCCGACTTGCATGAGGGCGAAACGGTTCTCGACCTTGGCTCGGGCGGCGGCATCGACGTCCTGCTGTCGGCAAAGCGCGTGGGACCGACGGGGAAGGTCTACGGCCTGGACATGACCGAGGAGATGCTCGCCCTCGCCATCGAGAATCGCGAGAAGGCAGGCGCGCACAACGTCGAGTTCCTGAGGGGCTACATGGAGGACGTCCCGCTTCCAGCGGCGACCATCGACGTGGTGATCTCCAACTGCGTCATCAACCTCTCCACGGACAAGCCAAAGGTCTTCGCCGAGATGGCCCGGGTCCTTCGGCCGGGCGGTCGCATCGGCATCTCCGACGTGGTCGCCGATAACGACCTGTCACCAGAACAGCGGGCCGAGCGCGGCAGCTACGTCGGCTGCATCGCCGGCGCGCTTTCGTTTTCCGAGTTCGAGCACGAACTCGGGGAGGCCGGGTTCGAGGAAATCTCGATCACCTCGACCGACGAGCCGACCGAAGGTATCCACTCGGCGATCATCAAGGCGACCAAGCCGCTGTCGTCGGGCCAGGGTCATTCGAGTCGCGAGCTGCCCGTCGTCCTGGGCGGCTCTTGCTGCTGACAGGGACGGGGCCTGCGACGAGAAGGCTTCCTGGCCCGTTGGGTGCTTGCGAGGACGCTGTTCACCAGGTGGTCGTCTGGTCGTTACCCGGCGTTCGCTTGCCACTGCGAGCATCCACGATCCTTTGTACCCACACGCCACACCCGGCAGTTCTCGCTCGAGATTCGGACATCGAGCCGTTCGGGGTGCCGTGGCCGGCGCCGTTGTCCTCGCGCTCGCCGCGCCCGCATGCTCGTCGCACGGCGGCGTCAGCACCGCCGACGCCCAGAAGTGGGCCACCGTGCGCGCGGTCAACGACCTGTACGGCCACCTGCTAGCCTTCCTCGTCGTCGGCGAGTCCAGCATTCGGACGCTGAGTCAGCAGCGGGACCTCCAGTCACATCAGGGTCGGAGCGCCCTCAGCGGCGCGCAGACGTCGTGGCAGAACGTGCTCGCACAGTTGACCAATTTCACGCTCGCGCAGGCGAAGGTCGTTCCGACATTGGGATCGACGATCGGTACGCTGAAGGCCGCAACGACGCAGTGGCAGGACGCGCTGTTCAAGGCCCAACAGGAGGCCCACAGCGGGAAGGCCACGACCTTCTCGGACATCGCGCCGCTGTTCAAGCAGGCGCAGATCGAGGAGGGACAGGTCCGGGCGAAGCTGCGGACGACGGCGGCCGCCATCGCGAACGAGGTTTGCGCGCTGGAGACTCGGAATCCGGGACTCTCGCCTACGGGGTCGGCCTCGGCAGACTGCGCGACCGCCAGCCGGCTCTCCCCGTAGGCGAGGACGCTTCTGCCGAGGTGAAGCTGAGGGAGATCCCCAGCGGCCTCGCCGCCGACTGACTCACCGCACCGGCAAGGCATCCCACCTGATTTCGGTCGAGTTCCCGTCCGACAGACACGAACGAAGGCCCCCGGCTCTTGTCGCCGGGGGCCTTCGTCTCCCTTCATCGGGGCGCGAGCTCTTGGCCCCGTCTTGCCTCTGCCCGGATCAGGTGGCGAGGGTGAAGCAGTAGTTGCCACCGCTCTGCGTGATGAGCGGCACGAACCCTGCCTTCCGGATGGCGTTCGGGATGTCGCCCGTCGGCTGGCCGCCCGAAGGTGGGCCGCGGAACAGGTTGCCCGTGAGCGGGTTGACGTCCGCGACCCCGCCCGTCTTGTGCTTGTTCTCGGACTTGCAGAGCCAGCCCTGCGGCCCGACGTAGTTCACGACCGGCGCCTTCGCCTTCTTGGAGCCGCCACACACCTTGGCGACGCAGTAGACGTTGAACAGATAGCGGCCGAACGGGTACGACAGGTCCTGGATCGAGGAGATGGACGGCGTGACGCCGTTCACCTGTCCGAGGACGGAGCCGTCCGGGTTGGTACCCGTGGGGCTGTAGGCGTTCGTCCAGCGGCCGAACTCGATGTAGTAGATCGCGTTGCCCTGGTCGGCGAACCCGCCTGCCGGGTTGGTCACGTCGATCAGCGTGTTGTCGTGCTCCTCGGCGATGTGCGAGCCGACACCGTTGGGCTGCAATTGGAAAGCGGGCGGGATGCACGCGTACGCGCCTGCAACCGTGCCGCCGACGAAGCCCTGCCACGTAGAGAGCGTGCCGGAGCCGGGCTGCGCCTGGTAGACGTCGATCGGGACGTTGTTGCCGCCGACCTGGTTCCAGTTGGTGTACGCGCAGGTGACGAAGATCTTGTTCAGCTGCGGCTGCGTCAGGTTCGTCACTCCGGTGCAACCCGGCGACGTGCCGTCAGTTGGCGTCGGCCAGCACTCCCAGGCCAGTCCGCCGCGGGCGTAGCCCACGAAGTTCAGGCCCGTGCAGTCGCTGCCGCCCGGGACACGGGACGACCGCGCGAAGCTGATCGGCGCCGCGCCGGCTGCCTTTCCGAGGCACAGCTGGTTGATGCCGTTGCTGGAGCCGAGCGGATACGCCTCGGTCACCTGGTCGTGCGCGTAGTTTTCGGCCGTGATCGTGTTGGGCAGATCCGGGAGACAGGAGAAGTCCAGCGGTTGCACCTGCGGCGCGACCGCCACCGTCTCGCATCCCGGGCTGTCGTTGTACAGCTGATCGAGCTGCACCATCATCGGGTAGGTCGTGTCGGAGCCGGACCCGAGGATTGCGGTCGGCTTGGTGGCCGACGCCGCGAACGCGGCCGAGGCTACCAAGGTAATCCCCAGGGTCATGACGCCGGTCACGACTCCCAATCGCATGAGCTTGCGCATTCCTGTGGTTCTCCTCTCTGAGGCGAACGATTCGATGAAGCTGCCGACGCCTGTCAAGCGCCGAGGTTTCCCCGAGTCCTCCCTTCCCCGCGAACCTGAGCCCACGAAACACAGGCCCTCCGCGGGCCCGCGAGCGTCATTTGTAGTCACTGCATATGGCGTGACTGGAAACGAAAGGGGCCACCAAGATGAACGAAGATCGAACCTTCCCGTAATGACTACGCCGAATGCATTACGTCCCGGTTGGGAGGGGCTGAATCGGCGCGATCTGCAGGTACCCCTTCGGCGACGGGCGCCCGACCAGGACGTAGATCAAGCTGAGTGTCAGATTTGGTTTGAATGCCCAACTCCCACCGGGGGGGATCACGGGGGAGGCGATCGGAACTCCGTAGTTGAGGAAGCGGATCTGCTGCGACTCGGCAGTCGCGTTCCAGAAGACGACCGCCTTGTTCACGCCCGCCACCAGATGCACCGGCGCGAATCCCGAGTCGGTGATGTAGGCGGTGTGGCCGAGCGCGTATTGGGCGTTTCCGCCGGTGACGACGACCTTCACCTTTGTCTGCCCGGGGCTCGGAGGCGTCGGCGTCCCCACGACCTGGAGCCGCGGTGTGGAGGGTGCATCCGAGGGCTTGTGCGAGGACGTGCACGACGAGAGAAGTCCAAGCGCGACGGAGATCGCGAGCAGCGTCGCGACGGGGCCGGAACGTCTCATGCCGACGGCGGCAACAGCCGTGCGAGGTTCTCGAACAGCAAATAGAGGCTCGCGATCAGGATCGGCGTAGTGATCACGTACGCCGACACCGGCTGCCACGTCCGGTAGAGGATCCCCGCGGCGACGAGCGTGAGCAGGAACACCTCGCCCCAGATGATGATCGGCGCGAGCGGCGTGACCCAGCTCGTGAGGCCCGGCTTCACGCCCGGGATGCGCTGGCGGATGTTCGTCACCGATGCCAGGGGTTTGCCTTCCAGGAGCCCGACCACCACCAATTCGCTGCGCCACAGGTATTCCGGGTTCGCGGTGATCAACGTGATGCGGTTGTCGGTCGTGGACGCGGTAACGGAGGTGGATCCGAGCGGGACCACCGCCGATCCCACCACTCGGTACACGAAACGGCCCTGCGACGTGTACACGATGATGGACTGTCCGGTCTTCACCAGGTCCAGGTTCTTGAAGGGCGCGCCGTAGGTGGAGCGCCGCCCCACGATGACGACGTTGCTGACCTGGCCGGGCAGCGGGGTCGTCGGGTCGTGTCCCGGTCCCCGTTTGGTCTCGTCGGCCGTGACGCCCTGCGCGATCACCTTCTGCAGCCCGATCGAGGGGATCTG
>DASPTB010000046.1:0-10703 GCA_035623615.1 Actinomycetota bacterium | reverse complement strand
AAGGTGTTCGGGCGCCAGCGCTACGAGATCGACCGCTTCCGCAAGGAGAACTCGCGGCTCGCCGACCTGCAGATCCGCCAGCAGATGGTCGGCCGGTACTTCTTCGCGATGATCGGCATCTTCTTCTCGATCACGCCCGCGATCGTCTACCTGGTCGCGGGCCTGGTGATCCAGAAGCAGGGGATCGGACAGACCACGATCCAGGCGGGGACGATCGCCGCGTTCACCACGCTGCAGAGCCGGCTCTTCTTCCCGATCGGGCAGATGCTGCAGGTCTCGGTGGAGATCCAGGCGTCGATGGCCCTGTTCGACCGCATCTTCGAGTACCTGGACATGCCGCTCGAGATCGAGGACTCCCCGGACGCGGTCGCGCTGCCGAAGGGGGCCGTCGGAGGCGGCGTCGCGTTCCGTGACGTGTCGTTCCGGTACGAGGCGCAGCAACCGAAGGACGGCGCGGACGAGGAGGGGGATGCGGGCGGCCTCCCCCGCGCCGAGGCGGACGGTGAGGAGGCGATCGAGCGCCGCGAGTGGGCATTGCAGGACGTCGACCTCGCGATCGATCCGGGTCAGCTCGCCGCGCTCGTGGGGCCGAGCGGCGCCGGGAAGACCACCATCACGTACCTGATCCCGCGCCTGTACGACGTGACGTCCGGGGCGGTGGAGATCGACGGGCACGACGTGCGGGGGGTGACGCTCGAGTCCCTGGGCGACGTCGTCGGGATGGTGACGCAGGAGACGTACCTGTTTCACTCGACGGTCCGGCAGAACCTCCTGTACGGCAAGCCCGACGCGACGCAAGAGGAGGTCGAGGCGGCGGCCCGTGCCGCGTTCATCCACGACCGGATCATGGAGATGCCCGACGGGTACGACACGGTGGTCGGGGAGCGCGGCTACCGGATGTCGGGCGGAGAGAAGCAACGCCTCGCCATCGCGCGCGTGATCCTGAAGGATCCCCGCATCCTGATCCTCGACGAGGCAACGTCGTCGTTGGACACGACGAGCGAGCGACTCGTCCAGGAAGCGCTCCGGCCGCTGATGGAGGGTCGGACCACGCTCGCGATCGCGCACCGGCTGTCGACGATCCTGTCGGCGGACGTCATCTTCGTGATGGATCGCGGGAAGCTGGTCGAACGGGGGACGCACGCCGAGCTGCTCCGGCGCGCCGGGCTCTACGCGCAGCTGTACGAGCAGCAGTTCAGAGGCGGCGAGGTCGAGGCCGAATGCGAGGACGGCGTGGTCCTGTCGAGCGGGCAGGTCGTCACCGAACGGAGCGCTTGACCGCGTCCTTCAGCTGATCCTTGACCTGACGCGACGTGCGCTTCACCTCGCGCTTGACGTCTTGCTTGACGGCCTTCACGTCCTGCTTCACCTGCTGCTTGGCCGCCTTGAGCTCACGCCTGAGGTCGTCGCGCGCCGCCTGCACCTCGAGCGCCGCGCGGCGGACCTCGCGGCGGAGCTCGCCCGACCTCGTGCGTGAGGTCGTCGCCGACGACTGGATCCGCGCCAGCTGCTCGGTGCTCATCTCGCGTCCTCGCCGCAGGAAGTCGCGGATCAACAGCAGCTCGTCGCGGCTGTAGCGGGAGAGCAGCGACGCGGCCGCTTCTGCCATCGGACCGTACAGCTCGTTCGAGGTCCGCTGCGCGGCGGGCGTCAGCTCGACCAGAACGCGCCGGCGGTCGCCGGGGTCGGGGACGCGGCGGACCGCGCCACCGCGCTCGAGGCGATCGAGCAGGGCGGTCACCGCACCCGTCGTGAGGCCGCTCTCCGCGGCGAGATCCCCGGCGGTGATCCTCCCGTGGCGCTCGACGATGTCGAGGCAGCGGGCGTCGCTGCGGTTGATCCCGAGGATCGCGCACACGGACTGGTCGATCGCGTCGGTGAGGTTCTGGCTCATCCGGACCTCGATCCCGATGTCGCGGATCAAATCGGCGCGCGTTTCACTTGACGCCCGAGAATCTTGAGGATTAAGATACTCACTCATCGAGGTAAGTATACACACACGGAGGTGGCGTGATGGGTGAGGCGATCGGAGTCGAAGGTCTCGTCAAGACGTACCCGAAGGGCGTGACCGCCCTCGACGGCGTGAGCTTCGAGGTCCCGGAGGGAACGATCTTCGGACTGCTCGGCCCGAACGGTGCCGGCAAGAGCACCACCGTCAAGATCCTCACGACGCTGTCCCGTCCCGACTCCGGCGTCGCACGCGTCGCCGGAGCTGACGTCGTCCGACACCCGCATCGCGTGCGGCTCGCGATCGGTTCGGTGGCGCAGAAGTCGGGCGTCGACCGCGACGCCACCGGCCGCGAGAACCTGGTGCTGCAGGGTCGTCTGTACGGCATGGACGGCGGTTCGCTCGGTGCTCGAGTCCACGAGCTGCTGAACCGCTTCGGCTTGGCCGACGCCGCAGATCGAGTGGCGCGCACCTATTCGGGCGGGATGCAGCGCCGGCTGGACATCGCGATGGGGCTCGTCCACCGGCCGAGCGTGCTGTTCCTCGACGAGCCCACAACCGGTCTGGACCCGGCCGTGCGCGCCGACATGTGGCAGATGATCGCCGGGCTCGCGGCCGACGAGGGCCTGGCCATCCTGCTCACGACGCACTATCTGGAGGAGGCGGATCGGCTCGCCGCGCGCCTGGCGATCCTCGAGCGCGGCCGCGTAGCGGCGGCGGGGGCGCCGGAGGAGCTGAAGGCCGAGCTCCGCGGCGACGCGGTGCACGTCGAGCTCGCCGAGGCGCCGCCGGACGGCGGCGTCCAGGCCGCACTCGGACGGTTGAACGGCGTCCGGGAGGTCGCCGTCGAGGGGAGGGCGCTTCGCGCGCGCGCCGACGACGGCGCGCGCGCGGTTCCCGCGGTACTGCAGTCCCTGGAGGCCGGAGGCCTCATCGTCGACTCGGTGACCGTGGCGCGGCCCTCGCTCGACGACGTGTACCTGCGCTACACGGGAAGGAGGTTCGGCGACGCCGAGGAGGAGTTGCCGACGCCGAACGGGAAGGACCCCGCGCTCGCCGCGGCCGGCTGAGCCGCCGACGAACCGACGATCAGAGACGATCAGGAAGGAGCTCCCAGATGCCCACCTCGCTCGCGCACACCTGGTACATGACCGTTCGACACCTGCGCAACCTGATGCGACAGCCCTGGTACATCGCGTTCACGCTGTTCCAGCCGATCATCTATCTGTTGCTGTTCGGCGCGCTGTTCGCCAGGGTCGTGGAGATTCCGGGCTTCGGCTCGGCGTCCTACATCTCGTTCCTCGCGCCGGGCGTCGTCGTCATGACGGCCCTGTTCTCCGCTGGCTGGACGGGGATGGGAATGGTGAACGACCTCGACCGCGGCGTGATGGACCGCTTTCTCGTCACGCCGGTGCGTCGCGGTGCCCTGATGATGGGAACCCTCGTGCAGCTCGCCGTCGTCATCGTCATCCAGTCGGCGATCATCCTGGGTCTGGCGCTCCTTCGCGGCGCGTCGTTCCCCGGCGGAATCACCGGCGTTGGGGTGGTCGTGCTGTCCGCGATCCTGCTGGCGGCGCCGTTCGGCGCGCTCTCCAACGGCATGGCGCTCCTCGTGCGCAAGGAGGAGACGGTCATCGCCGCGGTGAACTTCGTCCTGCTGCCGCTCGTGTTCCTGTCGGGAATCTTCATGGCCCAGAACCTCATGCCGCACTGGATGCAGTCCGTCGCGCACGTCAACCCGGTGAACTGGGCGGTCACCGCCGGACGCGCGGCCGTGGGGAGAGAAGTCGACTGGAGCGTCGTCTGGTCGCGACTGGGGTGGCTCGCCGGCTTCGCGCTCGTGAGCGCGTTCCTGGCGACGCAGGCGTTCCGCGCCTACCAGCGATCGATATGACGGTGGCGCCGCAGGCCTCAGAGGTCGAGCCGGTACGCGGTGAGCGTGAACGACTCGTCGACCCTCCAGTCGCGGCCGGGGTCGCGGACGAACCCCGCAGAGACGTAGAGCGCGAGGGCCGCGTGCATGTCCTCGGTCGTGTGGAGCGTGACGGCGCGTTTGCCGCGCCGGCGGGCCTCAGCGATGCAGGCACCGAGCAGTGCCCGGCCCGCGCCTCGGCCCCGGGCCTCCGGGTCGACGCCGAGCATGCGGACGTTGGCCGTCCCCGGCTCGATCGGGTCGTCGCCGAGGCTCGCCTCCTCGGTCTCGAGCGAGGCCGAGCCGATGACGCGCCCGTCCGTGACGGCCACGAGGACCGGAACCCTGGTCGCGCGGCCCGCCACGTTGCCGATCTCCTCGAGGTAGCCTCCCCAGCCCGAATCGGCCGGGTCGACGAACTCGTCGTAGGCGTGCCGCGTGACCCGTCCTGCCTCGTCGTGCTCCTCTGGTCGGATCGGTCGAACCTCCACGAGGGCCAGCCTACCCAGACGGTCCGAAACAGCGACGAGCCGTCCCCCGAGCCGCGAGGCGAAACCCCAGGTCGCGGCCGCCGCCGGCGCGAAAAATGCAGGTCGCCCCGGCGGCGGCCGCGAAACCCCAGGTCAGAGCCCATGCAGAGCGCCAAAATTAGTAAAGATACTTGACGATCTCCCTCGCAGCCGGGAGTATGGGGCCATGAGCGACCAGGGGCTCCTGCGGCTGCTGCTGGAGGCCTTCCGGGCCGTCGACGGCCGTGTGGGAGAGGCCTTGGACCGCGGAGCGGCCGGCCTCTCGCCCGGTCACGCCTCGGCGCTCATCATCATCGACAGGGGCGGTACCCGCCTGACCGACCTGGCCGGACGGGCCGGGATCACCAAGCAGGCGATGATGCAGGTGGTCGACGACCTAGAGTCGGGAGGCTACGTCCGGCGCCAGCCGGATACCCGGGACGCTCGAGCGAAGGTCGTGAAGCTGACCGCCAAGGGTGTTCGCGAACGCGCCGAAGCCCGTCGGGTCATCTCTTCGGTGGAGGCCCGGGCCCGCCGCCAGCTGGGCGCGCGCCGCTTCGAGGCCCTGCGCGACGCGCTGGAGGCCCTCGCCGACGGCGAGGCCTAGCCGGGCGGCCCTCGCCACTCCAGGTGGACACGGAAGACCCCACGCCCGAGCCCACCAGAACGGTCCGAACGGTCGAGGACGTCCCGGCCGCCGCCCTCGAGATCTTCCTGGAGGTTCGCCCGCGGACGCTCCTGCTCTCGGGCGGCAGCACGCCGCGGCGCCTCTACGAGGCGCTCGCGCGGCTCGAGGGCTACCCCTGGAACGAGGTGGAAGCCTTCTTCGGGGACGAGCGCTGCGTGCCCCCCGGTGACGAGCGCTCCAACGCGGGCATGGCCCGCGGTGCGCTGCTCGGCGCCGTCGCCGCGCGCTCCTACCCGATCGACGGGACCTCCTGCGACGCCGACGGGTACGAGCAGACCCTCCGCGAGCGGTTCGGCTCGGCGCTCGCGTTCGATCTCGCCCTGTACGGTCTCGGGCCCGACGGTCACACCGCGTCACTGTTCCCCGGCCGCCCCGAGGTCGCGGTCCGGGACCGATGGGTCGTCCGGGTTCCCGAGGCGGGGTGCCCGCCGTTCGTCCCGCGCGTCTCGCTCACGCCCCCCGCGCTCTCGGCCGCACGCGTCGGGCTGCTGCTCGTCGCCGGGGAGGAGAAACGCGAATCGCTCCGCCGCTTGCTCGCGGGCGGGCCCCTTCCGGCGGCCGAGTTGCGGCCGACTCACCTCGTGATCCTCGCCGACCGAGCCGCGTCGCAGGCACCGTAGCGCGCCGGCTCAGCTCGCTCCCACGTGGAAGAGCGAGCCGATGCCGTACGTGATCCCTGCGGCCGCAGCCCCGACGAGCAGCATGCGTCCCCCGGAGAGGAGCCACGGCCGGCCGGTGAACCTGCTGAGCACCGACCCCGTGACGAAGAGCGCGAGGATGCCACACAGGATCGAGGCGACGACGGCGGCGGTCCCGGACCCGATCAGGAAGGGGATCAGCGGGATGGCCGCGCCGATGGCGAACATGACGAATGACGATCCCGCTGCGCCCCACGGCGATCCGAGTTCGTCCGGGTCGAGGCCGAGCTCCTCGCGCGCGTGCGTCTCGAGCGCCAGCTCGGGATCTTGGTGGATGACGGTCGTCACCTGGTCGGCGAGGTCGTGGGGGAATCCGCGCGACTCGTAGATCTTCACGAGCTCCTCGTGCTCCTCCTCGGGGTCGGACTCGAGCTCGTGGGCCTCGTAGTGGATGAGGCGCACGAACAGCTCGCGCTGCGTGGCCATCGAGATGTACTCGCCGGCGCCCATCGAGAACGCGCCGGCGACGAGGCCGGCGAGCCCGGCGACCACGATGAAGTGGTTGTCGGCGGACGCCCCGGCGACTCCCATGATCAGCGACAGGTTGGACACGAGACCGTCGTTCATCCCGAAGATCGCCGCTCGGAAGGCGCCGCTCTTGCCGCCGATGATGGAGTTCGGGTCCAGCTCCTCCACGACGGGCGCGTGACCCTCGTCCTTGTGGTTGGGGTTCGCCAGCGACTTGATCAACGCGTTCTTGGACATGGCTCTATCTTGCTGTGCCGCGGCGACCGCGTCACGCGTGTCCTGGAACCTGTGGGTCAGCTGGGGACGTCGCCGCCGGGCGACTCCCTGTCGCGGAGGAAGCGCTCGAGCTCGGCGGCGATGCTGTCCCCGGAGGGAACTTCGGTCTGCAGCTCGGTCTCACCCTCGTCGACGGCCTCCTCCAGCTGCCGGACGTAGTCGCGGAGCTCCTCGTTGTCCTCCAGCAGGCTGCCGACGCCTTCTTCCCATTCCCGCGTCGCTTGCAGAAGACCGTCGGTGCTCACCTCCACGCCGAGGATCTCGTTCAGGCGCTCGACCATCGCCAGCGCCGCCTTCGGATTGGACGTCGCCGGAAGGTAGTGCGGCACCGCCGCCCACAGGCTGACCGAGGGCAGCCCGGCTCGTACGGCCGCGTCGTGCATGACCCCGACGATCCCGGTCGGCCCCTCGTACTGCGACGGCGAGAGCCCGAACCGCCGGGTCTCGTCCTGGGTCCGCGCAGTTCCCACGAGCGGCACGGGACGGCTGTGCGGCACATTGGTGAGGAACGCACCGAGCGTCACGAGCGTCTCGGCGCCGAGGTCGGTCGCGACGTCGACCACGGCCCCGCAGAAGGTCCGCCAGCGCATGTTGGGCTCGACCGCGGTGAAGAACACGACGCTGCGCTCGCCGGGTTCGCTCACGTGGAACTCGCCGACCGGCCACTCGATGACGCGCGTGACGCCCTCCTCGAGCCTGACGGTCGGTCGCGAGACCTGGAAGTCGACGAAGTCCTCGGGGTCGAGCGTCGCGAACACCGATGACCCCCATTGCTCCATCAGGTAGCGCGCGGCGAGCGTAGCGGCCTCGCCGCCGTCGTTCCAGCCGCGGATCGCGACGACGAACGCCGGCCGTCGCAGGCCCGGCCTGCTCTCGAAGTGCACTCGCGGATCGGTCATGCGGGCCACCCTACTACCGGGTCCGCGAGCGGCCGCCGGGGCGCCGGCCGTGTTCTTCAGTTCGTCTGGGGGACGCCCGATGTAACTACCGTGCTTGGACCGACCTCCCCGATCGGCGCGCAGGGGTGGCCCGCGTGAGCGTGCCCGAACGCCTTCCCGGCGACGCCCGCCGCAGCTCGCCGGACGCCGCTCCCGATCTCGTCACGCCCCCCCGCGGGGCCGGTCCGGTCTCGCCCGACGTGCTCCTGTCCGACATCGCCCAGCTGCTCCTGTCGGAAGGCTCGCCCGACCGCGTGTTCGCCGCCGTGGCGGAGGCGCTCGAGCAGCTCGTCCCCTACGACAGCCTGTCGCTGTACCAGGCCGACAACCCGCTGCGCGTGCTGCGCCCGGTCCTCGTGTTGAACGCGTTCGCCGACCAGATCCTCGCGATGGGCCCGATCCCGTACGGCTCCGGGCTGACGGGCCTGACGGCCTCGACGCGAACCGCGTTGCTGGACAACGACGCCCACCTCGACCCGCGCGCCAAGCAGATCCCCGGCACGCCCGAGGCGCCTGAATCGTTCATCGCGGTGCCGCTCGAGGCCCGCGACGAACTGGTCGGAGTCCTCTGCCTGAAGCGGCTCGGCGAGAGCAATCACTTCCTGGCCGACGAGTTCCGGCTCGCGCAGTCGTTCGCGGGGATGGCGGCGCTCGCGATCGACAACGCCCGGATCCGAGCCCGCCTTGAGGCCGAGGTCGTCACCGACCACCTCACGGCGCTGTACAACCACCGCTACTTCCACGAACGCCTGTCGACCGAGCTGCGCAGCGCGAACTTCCGCCGTGGATCCGTCGGGCTCATCCTGATCGACGTCGACGAGTTCGGGCGGGTGAACGACGGCTACGGCCATCTGGTCGGTGACCAGGTGCTGCAGGGCGTGGCGTCGATCTCCCGGGAGATCGCGCGAGACGACGACGTGGTGTGCCGTGTCGGAGGCCAGGAGTTCGCCGTGATCCTGCCGGGCCTGTCGCTCGAGCCGAGTCTCGAGACCGCTGAGCGGCTGCGGATGGCGATCGCCGAAGTCGAGTTCCCGGAGGTCGGTTCCGTCACCGTGAGCGCCGGCGTCGTTGCTGGCCCCCTCCACGCGGCCGCGCCCCGCGAGCTCGCGGCGGTCGCGTACCGGGCGCTGCGTGCGGCCAAGGCCGCCGGGAAGGACTGTGTGCGCGCCCCGGATCAGGGCGCGCAGGACGACGGCGACGGCGGCCGTGGGCGGGTCGAGTGGGGCCCGACGCCGCACGCCGGCCCCGTTCCGGCGCCGTTCTCGCGCGAGACGCCCGGTGGCGAGCTCCGCTCCGTCGCGCAGCTCAAGATGCTGGCGAGCCTCTCCAACCGGCTCAACCGGCTGAACGACGTGCGCGAGATCGGCGAGACGATCACCGCCGAGCTTCGCAGCCTCATCGACTACCACAACTGCCGAGTGCACGTGCTGGCGCCCGGCGCGAGAACCCTTCTGCCGGTTGCGTTTCGCGGCGAACTCTCCGAGTACCAGGGGGAGACCTTCGACGCGCTGGTGACGCCGCTCGGCGAGGGCATCACCGGGCGCGTCGGGCAGACGGGCGAGTCGGTGTACACGCCGAACGCGAACGAGTGTGAGTTCGCCGTGACGATTCCCGGCACGACCGACGTCGACGAGTCGATCCTGTGCGTCGCGCTCGTCTACGGCAACCGCGTGGTCGGGACCATCACGCTGTCGAAGCTCGGGCTCGACCAGTTCGACCGCGACGACATGCGCGCACTCGAGGCCGTGGCGTCGACGGCCGCGATCGCGATCGAGAACGCGGGGCTGCTCGAACAGGTGCGCGGGTCCGCCGAGGTCTCCGAGGGCCTGCTCGAGCTGTCGCAGTCCGTGAACGGCATGAGCGACGTCTGCGAGATCCACAGCCGGGCGCTCACCGCCGTCAAGTCGCTCCTCGCCTGCAAGGTCGCGTGCATCTGGGCGCGCGACCCGAAGACCCAGGCGTTCTCGCTGGCGGCCCAGGAGGGCATCAACGAACGGGATGCGGAGGTCCTCCGGGCCAACACGGTCGACGGCGGCCTGGCGATGAACATGTTCGCGTCGATCGTTGAGCCGTTCGTGCTTCCCGGCGGCGCCGTGACCAACCTTCCCGGTGAGCTGTCGATGTTCGAGCCAAACCGGGACATCCTGATCGCGCCGATGCGGTGGCAGCCCGACGGGCTCGGCGCGATTGCGATCTTCCCCCCCTCCGCCGAGCGCCGGTTCGGCGAGCGCGACCTTCGGCTGGCCCGTGGCATCGCCGACATCACGTCGCTGGCGCTCGCGAACGCGAGCCGGTACGAGGAACTCGAAGCCGCCTACCTCTCCACCATCGAGGCCCTGGCGAACGCGCTCGAGGCCAAGGACGAGTACACGAGCGACCACGCGCGTGCGCTGGCCGAGATGGCGCTGTCGGTGGGGCTCGAGATGGGGTTCGTCGGCGAGCGTCTGAAGCGCTTGGAGATCGGCGCGCTGTTCCACGACATCGGCAAGATCGGCGTCCCGTCGGAGATCATCCGCAAGCCGGCTCCGCTCTCGGCCGCCGAGCGTTCACAGATGAACCTGCATCCCGAGATCGGGGAGGAGATCCTCGCGCCGGTCCCGTTCTTGCAGCCGCTTCGCCCCATCATCCGCGCGTGCCACGAGCGGTGGGACGGCGGCGGCTACCCCGACGGCCTGCGCCGCGAGGAGATTCCCATCGAGGCGCGCATCATCTTCGTCTGTGACGCCTACCACGCCATGACGACGAACCGCCCGTACCGCGACGCGCTCCCCACCGACGAAGCGCTTCGACGGCTCCGGCTCGCGTCGGGGACGCAGTTCGACCCGGAGGTGGTCGAGGCGTTCGAGCGGGTGCACGCGCGCGGCGAGATCTTGCCCGACCACGAGCACTGACCCGGCGCCCGCGGGGCGCGGCGTGAGCTCGACCGCGTGAGCTCGACTGACCGATCCGGCGAACGATCCTAGGTGCAGCTCACCCGAACACGCGCGCCGGCCGCCGTCGACGGCAGCTGGATCGTGACCTGTCCGGTGCTGCCCGGCGCGATCGTGGCCGTCTCCACGGCCTTCGTCACGAGCTCTCCGCCTTGGAGGTTGGTCCACAGCGCGATGCAGCGGGCGCGCCCCCCGTCGGTTCCCTGGTTGGTCACGCTCGCGGTGGCGAGCGCGCCGGTGCCCCCCGACGACTGCACGACCGTGTTGGTGACCGTGTAGGGTCCCGCCCCGGTGGTGACGAAGACGGCGAGCGTGAGCACGACGACGATCCCGATC
>DASPTB010000027.1:0-8786 GCA_035623615.1 Actinomycetota bacterium | reverse complement strand
CGGCAGATACCCCGCTCCGCGAACGGCTTGAACGCCTTGACCGCGAGCGGCGTCTGCAGCCCCGCGACGATCCCCTCGACGAGTCCCCGGTGCAGCGTGCACACGAGCTCGCGGTGCTCGTCGGCCAGGTCGCGGAACGGGCACGCCCGCAGGGCGATCTCGACCGACCGCGTCCCAGTGCGCCGGAACCTCGGGTCGAACCCGGCGCGCGCCATGGCCTCCTGCAGCAGCGCGAGGTTCAGCGTCCCGGCCGGGCGGGTTCCCGGCTTGGGCTTCCCCTGCGCGACCAGGTACGCCCCCCACTCGCGCGCGATCGCCGCGGCGCGCTCCAGCGCTCGCTTGCCGGTGACGACGCCGGCGAGCATCTCGGCCATCAGTCGGTAGTCGCGCGTCTCCTCGTCGGCGACGTCGCGAACCGTGTACAGGGTCTGCGGCCGGCCGGCGGAACCACCTTTGCGCACCTCATGAGCGACGAGCCCCGCCTCCTCCAGGCGGCGCAGATGCGGCCGGATCGTGTTCGGGTGAAGCGACAGCCGCCCGGACATCTCGCGCACCGAGACCGGCCGGGCCGCCAGCCGGATGTACCGGTACAGGCGAAACCGCGTGTCGTCGGCCAGGGCCTTGTAGATCTCCGGCGACCTGGCCGACGCCATGGAGGCATTATCCCCGGTCGCCGGAACGCCGCTATCATCGAAGGCACATGCCCACCGCAACCACCGAGGACGTCCGAGCAGCGCTGCGCAGCGTCATCGACCCCGAGATCGGCAAGCCGATCGAAGAGGTCGGCATGCTGAAGGACGTCCGAGTCGAAGGCGGGACCGTCCGGGTGACGGTGCTGCTCACGATCGCCGGATGCCCGATGCGTGACCGGATCGAAACCGACGTGACGGCGGCGGTCAGCCCGCTGCCGGGCGTGGAGCACGTCGAGGTCGTGCTCGGCGAGATGAGCGACGACGAGCGCGGCGCGCTCGCCGCCCAGCTCCGCGGCGGGCGACCCGAGGAGGCGCAGTTCTTCACCGACGGGAAGACGGCGGTCATCGCCGTCGCATCGGGCAAGGGCGGCGTCGGCAAGTCGAGCGTAACGGTGAACCTCGCGTGCGCGCTCGCGGCCGAGGGTCACCGCGTCGGCGTTCTCGACGTCGACGTCTGGGGATTCTCCATCCCACGCATGATGGGCGCCGTCGACCAGAAGCTGACCGCCTACGACAACCTCGCCTACCCGGTGCAGGCGCACGGCGTGAAGCTCGTCTCGATGGGCTTCGTCGTCGAGGAAGAGACCCCGGTGGTGTGGCGCGGGCCGATGCTGCACAAGGCCGTGCAGCAGTTCCTCGGCGACGTCTACTGGGGCGAGCTCGACTTCCTGCTCGCCGACCTGCCCCCCGGGACGGGCGACGTCTCGATCTCGGTGGCGCAGTTCCTGCCCGGCGCCCAGATGCTCGTCGTCACCACGCCCCAAGAGGCCGCGCGAAAGGTGGCCGAGCGCGCCGGCAAGATGGCTGCGAAGGTCCGCCAGAGCGTCGTCGGCGTCGTGGAGAACATGTCCTACTTCGTCTGCCCGCACTGCGGGGAGCGCACGAACGTGTTCGGCGAGGGCGGCGGCCGCGAGGCGGCTCGGACGCTCGGCGTCCCGCTGCTCGGCGAGATCCCCCTGACGCCCGCGCTCCGCGAGGGCGGCGACGACGGAACGCCGATCGTGGTGTCGCAGCCCGATTCACCCGCGGGCGAGGCGCTGTTGCGGACCGCCCGCGAGCTCGCCACGGCGAGCAGGACGATGGTGCGCAAGCCGCTCAAGCTCACGGCGCCCGGCTCCCCGGGAGGCGGGAACGGTCACGCGCACGGCGCGCACGACCACTCGGGGCACGGCCACACCGGCCACGCGCACTAGCCCTGCGAATCGATCTCGTCGCGCAGTGCGCCGAGCACCTCGGCCTCGATCCGATCCTTCGGCCGCCCGGCGGCGAGCTTCATCCGAATGAGATCGTCGAGCGACGCAACGTCGACGCCGAGGCCGTCGAGGTCGAGACGGTCGGCGTTCGCCGCCAGTTCCGCGTAGCCCGTCGTGCCGGCCGGATTCCCGAGACAATCGAGGCTCCCGGCGTCCGTCGCGAACGTGAAGTGGTCGCCCGCCGCCAGCGTCCGCGCGTCGAGCTGGAACGGAACGTCCGCAGGCGCGCCTCGGACCGTCGCGTGCAGCTCGCGGAGCGCGCCCGCGAGGCGTTCGAGGTTCGCGTCGTCCCTCGCGTAGCAGACGTCGAGGTCGCCGGTCACCGTCGGCGACCCGCGCAGCCGCCCGCCGAACCCGCCAATGATCACGAACCGAACGCCGTTCCCCATCATCGTCCGCAGCGCGAGCAGCGGGTCGAAGGGTCGCGCGCTCATCGGCGGCGGGCAAGCGCGCGCTCGAGGTTTCGCGCCTCGGCGACTGCCAGTCGTGCGCGCTGCCCCGGCGTGAGCGCAAGGAGGTCGCGAATCACCGTTCGGTCCACGCCGATCCCCAGAGCCGGCTCCGCCCGCAGCTCGGCACCGCAGGCACGGAGCGCACGCTCCAACGTGTCGACGCGGGGGACGCTGCGGCCGCTCTCCACGCGAGCGACCGCGGGCTGGGGCAAGCCCGTTCGGGCGGCAACCTCCCGTTGGGTCAGTCCGGCACGTCGGCGTGCCTCACGCAGGGTTCGTCCAGTGTCCACGAACTGGGATGATATCAGATTCGATATCAGACGGGGTCGGGAGCGGACGCCTCGGGTGGCGAGTTTCCGGGGGCGTCGGCCGGTGCCGTGGGTTCGCCGCTCCGGCCGTCGTCCGCCTCCCCGCCGCTCCCGCCGCTGCCGTCATCCGCGCCGGTCGCGGGGCCGCTTCCGCCCGTGACCGGGTGCCCCTCGCGGCGACGCATCCACACCAGCAGGCCCACGCACAGCACGATCGCAGCGATGCAGGCCCACTGACTTCCCGTGAGCCCAAGGAATCTCCGCTCGACCCGAAGGAAGTCGGTCAGGACGCGGCCGCCGGCGTACCAGATGACGAACGTGCAGGTGAGCACCCCACGCCTGTGCGGGGCGCGCATCATCCAGACCATCAGCAGCACGAGCCCCATCGTCAGCAGGAAGTCGTACAGCGCCGTCTGGTGCACGCCGGCGCCGTGCGCGAGGATCGAGCCGTCGGGCCCGAACAGCGTCGCGCCGGCGTGCGTGATCACCTGCTGCTGGCCACCGTTCAGCGGGGCCACGCACTCCTTCACCGTCGGCGAGCATGCGTAGCCCGCCAGGTTGCCGCCCCAGTACTGGAACGCGAGCAGCGACGACGTGGGCTTGCCGAGATGGTCGCCGATGATGAGGTCGCCGACGCGGCCGATCACGATCCCGACGGCGAGCGGCATGGCCGCCGCGTCGAACGCGTCGAGCGCGGAGAACTTCCCTCGCCGAACGATCGGGATCGACGCGACCACCCATCCGATGATGCCGCCGACGAGGCTGATCCCACCCTTGTAGATCTCGAGGACGCCGAGGGCGCTGTGGTACTCGTTCAGGTGCGACAGCACGTAGCCCACGCGCGCGCCGACGATGGAGCCCACGAGGCCCCACAGCACCAGCGAGCTGACCTGTTCCTCGGTGACCCCGCGTTTCGGGCCCTCCTTCATGAAGATCAGCGACCCGCACAGGTAGCCGACGGCGATCCCGAGTCCGTGTGGGGAGATGGCGAACCGGCTGCCGAAGTGGAACCGATCGAGCACGCGCCACCCGATGACGGCCAGCACGTGCAGATCGGACCAGACGGACAGCGTCCTCATGGGGCTACTGTAGCCGGGCCCGGCCGGCTCGGCGCGGCCTCGGAGCGGACGCGCACCGCACCGGGCTCCGGTGGGACGATCGCGGACCACGCGTCGGCGATCGCGCGGCCGACGAACACCCCTCCGATCACGTCGGACGGATAGTGGACGCCGACGTACACGCGCGAGAGCGCGACGACGCCGACCAGCGCTGCCAGTCCCGTGCGCGCCCGGCGGGAGAGTCCGAGGTTGCGCGCCGCGACCGTCGTGAAGGCGGCGAGGACGGCGGGATGGCTGCTCGGCCACGACGTCCCCGAGGGGCTCGCGATCAGCTGGCGCGCCGGTTCGCCCGTCTGGAACGGGCGCGGACGGCGGTGGGCGGCTTTCAGGCGCTGGCCCGCGTACCACGTGGCGGCCGCCGCCCCGAGGGCGCCCGTCCCCGCTCGGGCGCGCCCCCCCACCATCAGCGCAGCAGCGGCCCCGATCGAGGCCGCGATCGACCCCAGCTCGGTGACACCGCGGAAGAGCGCGTCGGCCGCGGGCCCCGCGCCGGCGTTGACCGACGCGAACACGTGGCGGTCGAGGTCCCTACCGGCGTCTCGCGAAGACAGGGCCGCGACGGCGGCCGCCGCGGCGGCCGCCGCGGCGGCGGCCGCAAGTCTCGACACCCGGGCGGTCACGAAGCAGCAGGCTACACGGCCCCACCCGCCCGTATCATGCGGCCGAGAGCGCGAGGAGGTTCCCAATGTTTCACTTTGGAACGCCCTGGTGGGCGATCGTGGTTCGCACGACGGTGGTGTACGCCGCGATCCTGGTCGGATTCCGGCTGCTCGGGAAACGGGAGCTCGGGCAGTTCACCGCCTTCGACCTCGTCCTGGTCCTGCTCATCGCGAACGCGGTCCAGAACGCGATGGTAGGACCCGACTTCTCGTTGAGCGGCGGCCTCGTCGCGGCCGCCGTGCTCCTGGTGATCGACCGCGGACTGACCATCGCGCGCATCCGCAACCCGAGCGTGGGCAAGTTCTTCGACAGCTCGCCCACGATCATCGTCCACGACGGCAAGCCGCTCACTGGCGCCATGCGGCGGCAGGGACTCAGCGTCGACGATCTCGAGATGGCCATCCGCGAGCACGGGCTCACCAAGCTCAGCGAGGTGCAGCTCGCGGTGCTCGAGGCCGACGGTTCGATCAGCATCGTGCCGGTGTCGTCGAAGACCTACCATTCTCGGCGCCGCCGGGCACGGGCGATCCGAAAGCACGACTGACTCCGAGCGCAGGCACCGCGGGCCCGCGACGGCGGGGCTCGGCGAGGACGACCGGCTACCGCGGAAAGCGGGCCTAGATCTGGCGCTTCTGCGCGTCGACGCCGTGGCGCAGGAGCGTCGACGCGCCGACGATGCCGACGGTCTGCGCGGCGAGCTCTCCGAGAATCCCCCCGCGGAACCGGTACTCGATTCGGTGGCTCAGGTGCGTGCGCTCGCCGGGCAACTCGTGCAGCCACGTCTCAACGGTCGCGGCCAGCAGGCCGCTCAGGCGGATGCGCGAGTACTCGGCGACGTCGACCTCCTCGACCTCGCAGGGAACGAGCGCGCGCACGCCGAGGAAGTGCAGCTCGGTCTGATACGTCGCGCCGGGTTTGATGCCGCCCTCCGGAGCTCCGACCACGCGGCCGATCCGGTGGTCCCATCGCGGCAGGTTGCGCGGATCCGCGACGATCTCCCACACCTCGTCGGCACTCGCGTTCACGACGACCGACGCCTCGACGACACTCACCCGGCACCTCGTTGGCTGCGGGAGCGCCTCGTCGCGCCCCCTTCGCTCGACCTCACCGTACCGCCCGACCAGCCCTCCCACCAGACGATGCTCGATGGCCGCAGGCGAACGAGCGCGTGGCCGCGACCGGCATGCTCGCGGAGCGCGAGGATTCCGCGCGAGACGGCGTCCGGCGAGAACAGCTGCGCGGTGCCGCGAAGCATCATTCCCCGCATCGCCGCGGCACGCCACGCGTCGAGCCGGTCGACGACGAGCGCCGCCTGCGTCCGGGCCGGCGCGCGGGCGAGGCCGGCGAACGGCACCGGGAGCACCGCTTCGTAGGACCCTTCCGAGGCCCGCCTGCGCCAGTGCACGGGGAGCACCGTGGTGCCGCGGGCACCGACCAGCGCCAGCGCGCCCTCGCCCGCCGAGCCGATCGCCCGGCGGACCGGCGCGGGCGCGCGAAGGTCGAGGGATCGGTGACGTGCCAATCGGCGGAAGGCCGCGGCCGACGACGAACCCACGGGGGCATCGTCCCAGTCGCCCCACGTCTCGAGCGTCGTCCCGGTCGCGAGGTCGAGCACCACGCCTTCGTCCAGCGAGATGCGCACGAACACACGCCCGGGGGGCGACCAGGCGAACGGAACCTTCGACGCGTCGACCGCATAGCCGGCGAAGAACCGCGCGTTTCGCAGGCCGAACTTCATCGTCGCCCCGACGAGCGCCGGCCCGGCCGCGGCCGCGCCGGCCCAGGTCGAGGGGTCGAACACGTCGTACGAACGGACGGCGCCGCGAAACGCGACCGCGACTCGGCCGGCTCGAACCAGGCCCGCCGCCGACGCGTGGCGGCGCCACGCGCGCGCCTTGACCGATCCGCGCGACGTCGTCACCCACAGGGCGTTCGAGTCGAGCGCGAACACGACCGGGGTGAGGTGCGGCCCGAGGGAGGTCTCGGCGGCCAGGTAGCAGAGCGTTCCCTGGTCCAGGGCGCGCCGCGCGGCTGCCGGGACGCGCGCGCTCATCCGGCCGCCGGGGACGCGAGACCGGAATCGCTCACGGGAAGAAGTGCACCTTGGCGGCGAGCTCGGCCGTGAACGCCGTGATCACCGCCAGATAGAAGAAGCCGGTCGCCGACTGGACGGCGGCCGGGCGATCCCCGCGCAGCGTGAGCCGGATGAAGACGGCGATGAGCCCGGTGAGGGCGACCATGCCGATCGCGATCCAGGAGGAGACGCCCGACAGCGTGAGGATCGGGCTCAGCGAGCTCGGAGCCTCGCTCGCGTTCGCGGCGCCGAACCCGAGACCGACGGCGATCGCCTCCAGCACGACCGCGCCGACGAGGAGCCACGTCATCCGCAGGATCGGCCGGCGCGGCAGCCGGCGCTCGGTCAGATACCAATGGCCCAGCAGCAGCCCGTCGAGCACGGCGCCGACGAACAGCGACCCTGCGAGCAGCTGGAAGAACGCGAGCGCGGTGGACTCGTCCGCGGTTCGCGCGAACGCGTACAGCATGACGACCGACACCGGCACCGTCGCAATGCCGACGACACGCGCGGCCACGCGCGGTCCGGTGTGCAGCAGCACCATCCAGGCCAACGTGAGAGCGGCCACGACGAGCGACAGGACGACGGCCGCGTGAGCGCTCGCGCTCGTCACCCCCGTGCGGGCCGCCGCGGCCGATCCCGCCGTCGCGAGAGCGAGCGCGAACAGCACCCCGCCCGTCAGCGTGAAGAACCCACGGCGGACCTCGCCCCAGAGCGGTGTGAGGAAGAGGAACACGGCCCCGCCCGCCGTGGTCTCGGCGAGAACGAGCGCCATGACGCCGGCCGGGCCCGTCACGGACGGGGCCGAACGGCGTCGATCGCGGCGGCCGGCAGGCGGGGTCGGGTCACGGGCCCATAGCGTATCGGCCGGATCGGTCGCGGGTCGCACCAACGACGCGGGCCGGGTCCGCCGGCGAGCGGCCCGCCCAAGCCCCCGCGGCCGCTACGCTAGGGACCCATGCCACTGTTTCGACGCAACCATGGGAACGGGTCGCCCTCGGGTGGGCCGCCGCGGCCCCCGGCCGCGGCGGCCGGCCGCGTTCCCGACGTGGCGCCCGGCGACGATCCGTCGGACTGGCGCTCGTACGGATCGGTCGCCGTCGACTACCGCCGCGTCCTGGAGCCCCGCACCGACCCCCCGGCGGCCGCCCTCGTCGAGCTGCTCGGCCTGTCGCGCGGGACCCGCGTGCTTGATGTCGGGACCGGAACCGGCGCGGCCGCCAGGGCCGCGGCCCGGGCGGCCGGCGCGAGCGGCCTCGTGGTGGGTGTCGACCCCTCGGTCGCGATGCTCGAACAGGCAGCCGGGCGCGGCGATCCGGCCCCGCGCTTCGCCGCCGCCGAAGTCATCGACCTCCCTTTCCGCGACGGCGCCTTCGGCGCCGTCACTGCGTGCTTCGTCCTGTCGCACTTCACCCGCTACCAGACCGCGCTGTTCGACACGCTGCGCGTCATCGTGCCGGGCGGCCGCCTGGGAATCGCCAACTGGGGCCCGGGCGACGACGAGTTCACACAGACATGGGACTCGGTCGCCGAGGAGTATGCCGAGCACGAGATCCTCGCCGACGCCCGCCAGCGCGCGATGCCGTGGCACGACTTCTTCACCGACGCGGACCGGACACGCGATGCGCTGCACGAAGCCGGCCTCCGCGAGATCCGCGTGGAAAAGCGCGAGTTCCACTACCAGCTGTCGCTGGAGGACTACCTCGACGGGCGCGAAGCGACGCCGTCCGGCCGGTTCCTGCGCCAGATGCTCGGAGACGAGATGTGGCCGTCGTTTCGGGAGCGCGCCCGCGCGGTGTTCCGCGAGCGGTTCCCGGCGAGGTTCAACGACTTCCGCGACGTCGTGCTGGCCGTCGGCGTCAAGCCGCAGCAGTAGGCGCGCCGGACCCCCGCGGAGGCCTCAGCCGAGCCGCAGGACGCGGAAGCCCTCGCCTGCCTCCACGCCGATCTGCTTGCCCTGCGCCGATGCCCACGCAGGGATCCAATCCTCGAACATCGCCAGCTGATCGTCGGTCAGCTGGCTCTTGTGCTCCCGCAGCGCCGCGATCTTCGTCTGCACGAACCCCGAGACGTCCTCGGTGTGGTTCGGCTCGGTCGTGGGCGACAGCCACGCCTCGGGGACGTCCCACGGCGTCAGCCCGTCGGCGAGCTGCTCGGGGAAGAAGTGGGGGTTGCCCGCCCCGGGCGCCGCGGCGTCGAGCACCGCCTCGCCCGTCTTGCGATGGTCGC
>DASPTB010000021.1:0-4186 GCA_035623615.1 Actinomycetota bacterium | reverse complement strand
CGTCACGTGGACGACCGGGATCGCCTACCGCAGGGATATCCTCTCCGACGCCGCCGTCCGGGCGATGCCCAACCCGTGGACGATCCTTTGGGACCCGACGTACAAGGGGAAGGTCGGCATCTACGACTCCTATCGCGAGTCGATTTCGATGGCTCTCATCAAGAACGGCATCACCGACCTCAACACCACACGTCTGGCCGACCTCAACAGGGCCCAGCAGGACCTCGTCGCGATGATCGGCGCGGTCGACGTCAGGCTCGACACGAACGGGGTGTACATCGGGATCCCGAAGGGCACCTACGACGTCCACCTCGCGTGGTCGGGAGACGCCGTCGGCACGTACGACTACTGGCCGCAGCTGAACATGGCCAACTACCAGAAGCTCGGGTACTGGTTCCCGTCCAACCGGGTCGGGTCCGTCGGCAACGACCTGATGGCGGTCCCGGCCAGCTCGCCGCACCCGGTGCTCGCGCACCTGTTCCTGGACTGGATGATGACGTACGAGAACTCGATGCTGAACTTCTCCTGGAACGGGTACCAGGCACCACAGAAACAGGCCGACGTCGACACGCTGACCACGACCGAGAACGCCTACGGCGTCCCGTACGTCTTCCCGTGGATGTCCGACGCGGTGATCCGGGAGAGCGACTTCCACACGGGCCGCGAGGAGCTCGAGCTGACGCCCGCGACCGACGTGCTCTGGCACAACGCCTGGCAGGGCTTCACCGCCGGCGCCAAGTAGCGCCGCGAGAGGCCGGCGAGCATTTCGTGCTCGCCCGCCGTCCTCGCTCGTCAGAACTCCCTGGTCTCGACGGGCTCGGCGATCGCCGCGCGAGGGCCCGACACCAACGCTCGCGCCTGTCCCGCCCACACCCGCCGCATCGCCGCGAGGCCGTAGACTGCTCGCCGACGACGCGGGGGGGTGCGCGGTGGAGAACGAACTGCCGGCCGGGCTCGGCGACGCTCTTCGGTTCCCCTTCGTGGATGCGCTGCGGGGCAGGCGATCCCGGCGATTCGCGCTCGGGGGGACGATCCCCGACGGGCCCCTCGCCCATCTCTCGCGCTTCGAGCCGAAGCCGCTCGAGGAGATCGAGCAGCTCTTCGTCCTGTCGGCGGCCGCCGGCGGCACCGGGTGGCATTTCCTGCTCCCACGGAGCGAGCGGCTCGCGCCGGGCGTGCCGCCCTTCTCCGGCTCGGCATCCGGCCGCACCTTTCCGTCTGGAGCGGGGATCCACACGAGCGAGGTGTTCTTCACCGACGACGACGGCACGTACCTCTTCGCGACGCGTGACGTCGCGCTGCCCGCGCACGACGCGGCCGGCGCCGACCGGTGGATCGAGGAGCATCGCGCGCGCGTCCGCAAGCTCGACGACGGCCGCCTGGACGTGCACCCGCCGCTGATCAGCCCGCAGAACGCCTGGTGCGTGAACGTCCCCGGGTCGACCATCCTCATCCCGGTCGCCGACGCCGCACAGCACACGCTCGCCCTGCTGTTCGTGACGGTCCTGCACGGCGGCACGATCTACGACGACGTGAACGACCGCGCCATCCCGGGCCTGGACAGGTTCGCGGGCCTCGTGAACCTCGAGGAGCAATGGGCGATCAGCGACATGGAACGGGAGGTCGTGTCGTCGATCGCCGCGGAGCACTCGATGATCTGCTACGCCGGCATGCTGGCGCTCCAGGCCGCAGGGCTCGGCGGGTGGTTCTTCAGCGGGATGGACCAGCTGGCGGTCCTCGGGGCCGCGCCCGACGTGCGGGGCCTCGGGTTCACCGTGGAACGCGACGACCGCTGGCGGGGCCCCAACCCGGTCGGCCGGCCGGGCGTGTTCTCGGCGACCTGCCCGCCGAACCTCCCCGACCTGCGCGCCTGCGCCGAGGCGTACGTCGCGCGGCAGTTCGGAGAGGGAGGTCCCTTCAACCCCGACACGCCCGGGCCGTGGCGAGAATCGCCGGCCGTGCGCGGCGGCGCGGTGCGCCATCCGGACGACGTCGTCGACTGCGTCGCCACGATGGCCCAGTACGTCTTCGATCGCTTCGGGCGGTTCCCCTCCACCGTCGGGAGCGCGCTCGCGACCTACTACCTGCAGGCGCACCACCTCGACCTCGAATTCTACGACCGGCACTTCGCGCCCGGCGCCTACCTGCCGACCCACGCCCGCCACATGGCGCGGTGGCACCCGGCAGATCCCCCGAGGGTTCGCGGCGCCTGAGCCGCGCCCAGCTCAGCCGGGCGACGGGCCGAACGCGCGGAACGGCTCCGGCTCGTATCGTTCGAGGAACGCCACCCAATCGGGCAGCGCAGCGCGCACCGCCTCGTCGTCCTTTACGAGCCACGACAGGTGGCGAAAGGCGTGCTCGATCACCTGTATGACGGCGATCTCCGGAACCCCGCCGAGCGCGTCGCCTCGGGCGAGGTCGGCTCGCGCGACCGGCTCGTCGAGGAGGTTCTCGTTCAGCTCCGCCGGACCCTCAACGACGACGACGTAGGTGAGGACGACGCGCGTCTCGTCCATTCGCCACGACGTGGAGTGCACGAGGAGCGGGACCAGTCCGTACCTGCGGGCGGCCTTGAGGACGACCTCGCCCGGCTGCTCACCGGCCCGCGATCCGAGCCGGAGGGTGCCCGCGTGGATCGGACGCAGATGGTGCGCCCCGCCGTCCCCGAGGTACACGAACAGCGGCTCGAGCGACTGGGTGACGACGTCCGCGGCCCAGGGGACGTTGGTGAGCGCCGGCGCGAGCTCGACGACCGGCCTCCGCTCGCCGGGCATCGGGCGTCAGGCGTCGACCGGGACCGCGCCCGCGAGAATCTCTTCCCGCGTCTTGCGGACGCCGTGGTCCTCCCACGCGTGGCGCGTGAGCGCCTCGACGACCTCGTCGTCGGTTCCGCGCGCGACCCATCCGCACATACAGGTGACTTCCTTCAGCATCGCCGCCCTCCAACGCAAGTCGGCCGCCACAGGCTAGCAAGCGAAGGGCGCGCAGGGCGAAGGGCGCCGGGCGAAGAGGCCCGCGTCAATCCTGCTGCGCGCCCTGCTGCTTCTGGACCGCCTCGTGGATCGCCGCCGCCTGCGCCTCGGTGAGCGGGTTGCGGAGCTCCTTCGCGGCCACGACATCCGTGGACTTCACGTGCCCAATCAGCTCGTCGACCTTGTCGGGCTCCCCCACGATCAACACCGCGGAGCTGCCCGGCGGAAGGCTCGCACGGAGCTCCTCGACGAACGGCTCGCTGAGCCCGAGGTCGTGCGGGTTGCGGCCGCCGAGCGTGGCGCCCACCGCGCCGCCGCCGATCAGCCCGGCCAGCAGACCGAACGGCCCCAGCACGATCGCGCCGGCGACGGACCCGATGATCGCGCCCGCCCCCACCTTCGTCGCCTTCGTCGCACCCTCCGCGTAGTCGTGCACCGAGAACCTGCCGTTCTCGTGGTGCTCCAGGATCGAGATGTCGTTGACCAGATGAGTGGCGCCCACCTGGCGGAGCCCGTCCACGACGCGGTCGGCGGTGTCCGTGTCGGCGAACACGATCACCCCCACTTCGTACGCCGGGCTGAACGGCGAGTCGGTCGTCATGTCGTCCTCCCTTCCTCGACCACAAGCGAACCCCGCCCGGCATGGCTCCGCCATCCTCCGGAACGGATGAAACGGGCTCGGGGACAGGCCGTTCAGGCGGTCGATCGGTCGCCCGACTGCCGTTTCGGGACCCAGGTGTTCACAACTTTCGCGACGGCCGTCACCAGGAACAGCTGCCCGATCAGCATCTCCATGACCGCGAGGCTCTGTCCGGGGTTCGCCGCCGGCACGAGGTTCCCGTAGCCGGTCGTCGTCAGCGTCGTGAAGCTGAAGAACAGATCCTGTGGGAACTTGCCCTCGCCTTGCGCGCCGAAGAAGTCGCCGCCCTGGATGTGTGCCAGCGCTTGGTAGACGAACGCGAACGCCATTCCCACCATCAGGTAGACGGCGAGCGCACCGAGCACCGTCTCCAGGTCGACCGTGTTCCGAGTGATCAGGTGGCGGAGCATCGAGAATGGAGCGATCACGTACAGCAGGGCGCAGGTGAGGAACAGCGCGGTCCGCACTTCGTCGTTCGACGTGATCAGGTGCGTGACGCCGACGACGGCCGCCAGGACGAGCAGTCCGTCCGCGAGGACCCGGACGCTCCTGCGCGCGTGCGCGGTTCGCAGCG
>DASPTB010000005.1:0-18830 GCA_035623615.1 Actinomycetota bacterium | reverse complement strand
GCCGGTGATCATGTTCTTGATGTAGTCGGCGTGCCCGGGGCAGTCGACGTGCGCGTAGTGGCGGTTCTCGGTCTCGTACTCGACGTGCGCGATGGAGATGGTGATGCCGCGCTCCTTCTCCTCGGGCGCCTTGTCGATCTGGTCGAACGGCGTGAAGTCGGCCATGCCCTTCTCGGCCAGCACCTTGGTGATGGCGGCCGTGAGCGTCGTCTTGCCGTGGTCGATGTGGCCGATCGTCCCGATGTTGACGTGCGGCTTCGTCCTCTCGAACTTCTTCTTGCCCATCTCCCCTTCTCCTTCTTCTACTCGCCTCGCACCCGCGCCACGATCTCCTTGGAGATCGCCGCGGGAACCTCCTGATACGAATCCAGCTGCATCGGCGTGTGCGACGCGCGACCTTGTGTCTTCGACCGCAGGTCGGTCGCGTAGCCGAACAGCTCGGCCAGCGGCACGTGCACACGGATCGCGCGCATGCCCGCGCGCTCCTCGATGTTCTCGATCCTGCCACGGCGGCCGGTGACGTCGCCCATCACGTCGCCCATGAACTCCTCGGGCGTCAGGATCTCGAAGGCCATGATCGGCTCGAGCAGCACGGGGTCGGCCTTGCGGGCGCCGTCGCGCAGCGCCATCTGCCCGGCCAGCTTGAACGCGATCTCAGACGAGTCCACCTCGTGGTACGACCCGTCGACGAGCGTCGCACGGATGTCGACCATCGGGTACCCGGCCAGAACGCCCGACTCCATCGCCTCGACGATGCCGTCGTCCACCGCGGGGATGTACTCGCGGGGGATGGCGCCGCCGACGATCTTGTTGACGAACTCGTACCCGCCGCCCGGCCCGAGCGGCTCGAGGTCGACCTCGACGTGCCCGTACTGGCCGCGGCCTCCGGTCTGGCGCACGTACCGCGCCTCGACCTTGTGGACGGGCTTGCGGATCGTCTCGCGGTAGGCGACCTGGGGCTTGCCGACGTTGGCGCCGACGCTGAACTCGCGCGTCAGCCGGTCGACCAGAATCTCCAGGTGCAACTCGCCCATCCCCGAGATGAGCGTCTGCCCCGTCTCGTCGTTGAACTTCACGATGAACGTCGGGTCCTCGTCGGCGAGCTTGGCCAGCGCGCCCGTGAGCTTGTCCTGGTCGGCCTTCGTCTTCGGCTCGATCGCGACCGACACCACCGGCGTCGGGAACGTCATGGCCTCGAGGACGACCGGGTGCGCCGGGTCGGCCAGCGTGTCGCCCGTCGTCGTGTGCTTCAGACCCACGAGCGCCACGATGTCGCCGGCGAACGCCGCTTCCTTGTCCTCGCGGTGGTTCGCGTGCATCTGCAGGATCCGACCGACACGCTCCTTGCGGTCTCGCGTCGAGTTCTCGATGTGCGATCCCGCGCGCAACATCCCCGAGTAGACGCGCGCGTACGTGAGCCGGCCGACGTAGGGGTCGGACATGATCTTGAACGCGAGCGCCGCGAACGGCTCCTCGTCGGAGGCGTCGCGGGCGACCACCTCTCCGCTCTTGGGTTCGTGGCCCTGGACGGACGGCACGTCGAGCGGCGACGGCAGGTACTGCACCACGGCGTCGAGCAGCGGCTGGACACCCTTGTTCTTGAACGCCGAGCCGCACAGGACCGGCGTGAGGACCCGCTCGCTCGAGGTGTCGAGCGTCGCGCGGCGGATGGCGCGGCGGAGCTCGTCCGGCGTCGGCTCGTCCTCGTGGACGAACTTCTCCATGAGATCCTCGTCGTGGTCCGCGAGCTGCTCGAAGAGCCGGTGGTGCCACTCCTCGGCCGCGGCCCGGTGCTCCTCGGGAATGTCGCGGTCCTCCCACTCCTCGCCGAGGCCGTCGCTCGGCCAGTAGTGGCCGCGCATCTCGACCAGGTCGATGACGCCGTGGAACCCACCCTCGACGCCCCACGGGAGCTGCAGGACGAGCGGGACCGCGTGCAGGCGGTCCTCGATCATCGACACGGTGCGCTCGAAATCGGCGCCGGTGCGGTCCATCTTGTTGACGAAGCAGATGCGGGGGACGCGGTAGCGGTCGGCCTGGCGCCACACCGTCTCGCTCTGGGGCTCGACCCCGGCGACGGCATCGAAGACGGCGACGGCGCCGTCGAGGACGCGCAGCGACCGCTCGACCTCGACGGTGAAGTCGACGTGGCCCGGCGTGTCGATGATGTTGATCCAGTGGTCCTTCCACATGCAGGTCGTGGCCGCGGACGTGATCGTGATGCCCCGCTCGCGCTCCTGGACCATCCAGTCCATCTGCGCAGTGCCCTCGTGGACCTCGCCGACCTTGTAGGACTTGCCCGTGTAGTACAGGATGCGCTCGGTCGTGGTCGTCTTCCCGGCGTCGATGTGGGCCATGATGCCGATGTTGCGCGTGCGCATCAGCGGGTACTCGCGGATCACGAGTCCCTTGCCCGTGCTCGGTGTGCGTCCCGTTTCCTTCGCTGCCTGTGCCATCCCGTCCACGTTCCTCGCCGGAGTCGCCATCTAGCGCGTCCTCCGCGTCCCCGCCGGGCTCGCGAGCCCGGCCACGTCGTGTGTCTCGATCGACTCCTGCATCGCCGCTACCACCGGTAGTGCGCGAAGGCCTTGTTCGCCTCCGCCATCTTGTGCTGGTCCTCGCGGCGCTTCACCGCGGAGCCCTGCCCGTTCGCCGCGTCGATGAGCTCGCCGACCAGGCGCTCGGCCATCGAGTGCTCCCTGCGCTGCCGCGAGTAGTTCACCAACCACCGCAGGGCCAGCGTCGTGCCCCGGTGCGGCTTCACCTCCACCGGCACCTGGTACGTCGCGCCGCCGACGCGCCGCGACCTGACCTCCAGCAGCGGCCGGGCGTTCTCGACCGCCCGCTTGAGCGTGATGATCGGGTCGTTCGACATCCGCTCGCTGATGATCTCGAGCGCGTAGTACACGGTGCGCTCGGCAACGCTTTTCTTCCCGTTCAGCAGGATCTTGTTGATCAACTGCGTGACCAGCGGATTCTGGTAGATCGGATCGGGTCCGATCGGTCGCTTCGAGGCGGGTCCCTTGCGCGGCATCGTCCCGTCCCCTACGACTGATTGGCCTTGGCCCCGTAGCGGGACCTGGCCTTCTTCCGATCGCGGACGCCGGCGGTGTCGAGCGTCCCGCGGATGACCTTGTACCGAACACCCGGCAGGTCCTTGGTGGTGCCTCCCCGGACCAGCACGATCGAGTGCTCCTGCAGGTTGTGGCCGATGCCGGGGATGTAGGCGGTGACCTCGACGCCGGTCGTCAGACGTACTCGCGCGACCTTGCGCAGCGCGGAGTTCGGCTTCCTGGGAGTTACCGTGTAGACGCGCGTGCAGACACCGCGGCGCGCGGGAGAGCCACGAAGAGCGGGGCTCTTCGTCTTCTTCCGCGGGCGCTCGCGCCCGTTCCTGACAAGCTGCTGCACTGTCGGCATAGTTCTTCCGTCTGCACGCTCGTTGTTCTCGTCGTTTCGAGTCTCATGAAGGCAAGACCCGGCCACTCCTCGCCCGGGGACGTCCCAGAACGAGCTTCCGGGCCTTCGCACGCAGGGCTTCAGAGGCGGTCCGCACCGCCCGGACCGCAACCGAGAATGCTACCGAAGGACTACGGGGGTGTCAACGCGGCGACCTGCGCAAACGCGCGTTTTCACGCTCGGAGAGATACCAGTCCAGCGCCGCCCTCCACGAACGCGCCTGCGGCAGTCCCAAAGCGGCCGTTCTGGTGTCCGCCAAGACCGAGAAAGGCGGGCGCCGAACCTCGTCCGGCGAGGTCGCTTTCGGGGTCAACTCGGTGTCGATCCCCTCCGCGTACAGGACCGCGCGAGCGAACTCGTACCAGGAGCACGAACCCCTGTTGACCAGGTGATACGTACCGGGGGGAGCCGAGCGCTCGAGCAGCCACAGGAGCCTGACGGCGGCGTCGGCCGCCGACGTCGGCGACAGCCGCTGGTCGCTCACGACCGAAAGGGGTTCGCCCGCCGCCGCCTTCGAGAGGACGGTCTCGACGAAGTTCCCCCCCTTTCCGGACGAGCCGGCATGACCGAACAATCCGGAAAGTCGGACCACGAGATGGTCCGGACAGGAGAGCCGGACTCCTCGCTCCCCCGCCTCCTTGGTGAGGCCGTAGACGTTGACCGGAGCCGGGCGGTCGTCCTCGGCGTAGGCCTCGCCCTTGGTCCCATCGAAGACATAGTCGGTCGAGACGTAGACGGTGCGGGCCCCCACCTCGCGGGCGGCGCGGGCGACGTTGATCGCCCCGAGCGCGTTCACCGCGAACGCCGCGGACGGCTCGCGCTCGCAGCGATCGACCTGGTGGAAGGCCGCGGCGTCGATCACCGCCTGAGGCCGGTGCGCGCGGACCGCCGCGAGGACGGCCTCGGCGTCGGTGACGTCGGCCTCCGCACGGACGGGCCGGGCGACCTCGTGCCCCCGCGCGACTTCGGCGAGCTCGGTCCCGAGCTGCCCCCATCCGCCGAAGAGCAGGAGCCGCACGGTCCCTTCAGCCGGAACGGCGGTCGCGGCCCGGGAAGCGGGTCACGCCCTCCCGAAGGTCCACGTCGGGCTCGGGACGGGACAGGACGTAGCCGTGCTCGCGGACGATGCCGGTGGCCTCCTCGAGCACCTTCATCCACTCGATGTTGTGATAGCGGGGGTGGGAGAAGTCGGTGAGGCTGCGGGCCCTGATCTCGCGCACCATGCGGGTGACCGACTCGGCCACCGAGACCCTGGCGGAGAACCCGAGCAGGCGCTCGGCCTTCTCGGACGAGACGCGGTAGCTGCGGATCAGCCGGTTCTCGTAGTCGACGTCGAGCTCCGACGGTACGCCCGCCTCGGACAGCGCCCGCCGGACCTCCAGCGCGAGCTCGGCGATTCGGAAGTTGGCGGCCGCGAGGTTGAAGATCTGCCCGCCCACGACCTCGGATTCGGCGTCGAGCGCCCGGATGTACGCGCGCGCCACGTCCTCGACGTCCACGAGGGGCCGCCACATCCGTCCGCCGTAGAAGACGTGAATCGTCCCCGAGGACATGGCGTCCTTGACGAACGAGTTGACGACGAGGTCGTATCGCATCCTCGGCGAGAAGCCGAAGACGGTTCCCTTGCGGAACACGACGGGGGCGAACCCCGCGTCCGTCAGCGCGAGGATCTCGACCTCGGCGGCCCGCTTGGTCGTGGCGTAGGCGGCCCGCGGGGCGACCCTGGCGTCCTCGTCCAGCACGAGGTCGCCCGCCTCGTCGTCCACGCCCCGGTCGTAGATGGAGGCGGTCGAGGCGAAGATGAGCTTGGGAACGCCGGCCGCCTTGGCCACCTGCGCCACGCGCACGGCCGCCCGGTGGTTCAGCTCCTCGTTCGCCTGGGGGTCGAACTCGGCCGTGGGGTCGTTGGAGAGCCCGCCGACGTTGATCACCGCCGCGCAGTCGTGCAGGTGCTGCTCGGAGATCTCGCGCATGTCCGCGACGACGAGCTCCACCCGGTCCTGGAACGCTTCCACGGGAGCGCGCCCGAAGAACATCCGGTCGAGGACCCGGACCGAGTACCCCCGCTCGAGCAGAGCCTCGACCAGAACGCACCCGACGTAGCCGGCGCCGCCGACGACCAGGACCTTGCCCGCGCGCATGGAAAGAGCCTACTCGGTCAACGAAGCCGAATTGCGGAGGACCTCAGCCCGGGGACGGTTCGTCCGGTCGTGATCCGACAGCGGGAGGTCAGGGAGCGACTCCGCGCGGGTTGGGGGAGTCGCGGCTCGAGAAGGACGGCGCGGTGGGCGAACGGCGCGGAGATCGATCAAGAGTCGGGTTGCGCCGGCCGCTCGAGGGCGGGCGGCTCCGGCGCGACGTGCAGCGCCTGTCCGTTCTCGGGCGCAGCGAGGGAGGAGCCGTTGCGCTGCGCGCGCATCGGCGCGGCGGCGGCCTCGGGATCTCCGTAGTACCTGTCGCGCCGGTAGCCGTAGCCGTAGTAGCCGGCTCCTCCGCGGTCGCGCGCCGGGTCGTAGTCGTTGAACACGGCTCCGACCAGCGGAGCGTCGACCTGGTCGAGCAGCTCGCGGGTATGCGTGACCGCGCTGCGCGTGGTGATCGACGCGTCGGCGACGAGCAGGACACCATCCACGAGCGGGGCCAGCACCAGCGCGTCGGCGACGGGCAGGATCGGGGACGTGTCGATGATCACGAAGTCGGAGACGTCACGAAGGTCGGCGAGCAGCTCGCCCATTCCCTCCGACTGGAGGAGCTCGGTCGGCCGTCCCGGCACCGGTCCGCTCGCCATGACGCGAAGGTTCTCGACCTTCGGCGCCTGGAGCGCGTCCCAAACGGTCGACTCGCCGGAGAGCGCGGTCGAAAGACCCGGCTCGTTGTCGAGCCCGAAGAATCGGTGAAGCCGCGGCTTTCGGAGGTCTGCCGAGATGAGCACCACGCGCTTGCCCGAGTCTGCAAGGACGACGGCCAGGTTCGCGGCCGTCGTCGACTTGCCTTCGCCCGCGTTGGCGCTCGCGACCATGATCGTGTGCAGGCCTCGCTGCATCGAGGAGAAGAGGATGCTCGTCCGCAAGGTGCGGTAGGCCTCGGCCACCACGCTCTTCGGCTCGTCGACGGCAAAGAGCTTCGCCTCGGTCTTGCGCCGCCACGAAGCGACCCGTGGAATGACCGCGAGGACCGGAACTCCGGCGTGGTCCTCGAAGTCGGCCCGGCCGCGCAGCTCGTCGGAGAGGGCCTCGCGCAGGAACGCGATGCCGACGCCGATGATGAGCCCGAGGGCCAACCCGAGCGCGGCGTTCAGCGTCTTGTGCGGACTCGAGGGGGCGACGGGCAGCGGCGCCTCGCTCGCTACATACGGCGGCGTGATCTTCGACGGCGCGAGGTCGATCAGCTCGGCGTTGATCTGGTCGATGTCCTGACCGACGCGGTTGGCGATCGAGTTGAGCCCGGACGTGTTCCCGCCCGCCAGGGAGACGTGGTAGATCTGGTTCTGCAATCCGGTGAACTTCGCGTTCAGCTGTGAGAGGTTCTGCTGCAGCGGCGCGCGGCGGGCGCCGATGGCCTCGTTCGCTTGCAGCGTCTTCACCGCCACATACCCATTCGCGAACGCGTTGGCGATCTTCTGCGCCACGGCGGGCTTCTTGTCGGTGGCGGTGATCTGCAGGATCGTGCTGCTGTTGTCGCCGCCCGAGACCTTGATCGCCTTGATGAGGCCGGCGGGGACGACGATTGGCACCTGCGCGGAGCTCAGCGTGTTGAGGTCGCACAGCGGAGGGCCGGGGTGCCCGGTGGTACCGGGGTTCTTCGGGTCGGACCCCGGTGCCGTCGGATCGGTAACCGGCGGGGTGGCGGTGAGCAAGCGCACGGCGCACTTGGTGACCAGGGTGGATGTCACCAGCGCCTGCTCGGTCACCATGTTCGGCGCGGCGAGCGCATTGACTCCCGAGAACGCCGCCAGCGGGTTCGTCGCCTGCACTTTTGCGGCCGACGAATACAGGGGCGTCTGCTGGGCGGTGTAAGCGAGGGCTAGCCCGAGACACAAAAGCGTGATCACCAGAATTGACCACTTCCGCAAGCGGATCGTGGCGAGGTACTCGCGAACGTCGATGGTGCCGCCGACGGGGATGGGCTGGGTACTCATGGGATCGAGCCTGAAGTGTACGCCTGAGGGCTGCCCCCGTCAGCGGGCTTCATCAACTCACCGCACATTTCATTCTTTCGCTCTAAGGCTTCCTCCGTCGCTGCTGAAAGGGGTCGTCGCTCTGCGATCAGCTTCCCGGCGAGTCCTCGGCCGGCGCCGAGTGGCCCGCCGGCCGGCTTCTCGTCCGTTAGCGTTATGCGCAATGTCGAAGACAGGTCGGCGACGCGCGCGGCTGCGCGACGTGTTCACGAGTTTGTCCGCCGCCGGGCTGGTCGCGGCCTCGGCGGCGTCGTGCACCCATACGGCGCCCCCGAACCCGGTCGTCGACATCGGCGCCCCGCGCATCCAGGGACCGCTGCACACCGACGGCACCAGGATCGTCGACGCGACGGGCGCGACCGTGCGGTTCATCGGGGTCGACATAGGAGGCCTCGGCAAGGGAGACGGGCTCCCGGGCGACCAGGGGACGGCCGTCACGGGTTGCCCCGGTTGGCAGGCGCCACCGGCGAGCGCCTATGCCGACGTTCCCGCGTGGGGCTTCAACGCGGTCCGCGTCTCGCTCTCGTGGGCGAACCTGCAACCGGACGCACCGACGATGTCGAACGGGAAGGTCGTCGACCCCAAGTGGAACACAGCCTACCTGCAGGCAGTCGACCATGTGGTGGACGGGTTCACCTCCAAGGGGATGGCCGTGATCCTGCACATGTCCCAGAGCCACTGGTCGCCGGCGTTCGGAAACGTGCAGACGAACAAAGGAGCCATTCGGTGCGCCGGCGTCGGGATGCCCAGTTGGCTGTACACGGGCGTATCCAACGAGTACCAAGCCCGCCGGTCGTTCTTCGCTGACGAGGACCACCAGCAGGAGCTGTACGCGGATGCCTGGCGGTTCGTCGCGGCACGCTATGCGTCCAACAAGCAGGTCGTCGCGGCGGACATGATGAACGAGCCCTACACGAAGCACGCGATGACCTTGTCGGAGCTGAACTTGAACAGGCTGTACCAGACGGTGGGGACGGCGATCCGGTCGGTCGACCCGACGATTCTCCTGGCGTTCCAGGATAGCCAGTACACGCCGGGAGGCTCGTTCGCGCTGACCGAGCCGCCGGCGCTGCCAAACGTCATCTACACGTTCCACTACTACGTCGACCAGTGGGCACCGAGCGGCCAAGCACAGATCCAGACCTACCTCGACCGGGCCCGGCAATGGAACGTGCCGCTGTGGATCGGAGAGTTCGACGCGTTCAGCTACGCCAGCCCGCGGCCTTCCGACCCCAGTTGGCAGTCCGACCTGACGCAGATGATGCGGTACACGAAGGAAGCGGACATCAGCTGGACGGAGTTCACCTACGCCGACCGGTGGATGCTGCAGGAGGGGACGAACGCTCCCAAGCCCGACCTGCTCGAGACGCTCAAGCGGGGTGTCTAGAGGCACCTTCGCGGCGGCCTTAAGGCAATGGGCGCGTTTTGACTGGTCTCCGTAGACACCACAAGCCCGCTGCCGGTACGATTTTGCTCCCGGGTCGTTGCGGCCCGGCGTCCAGAGCGCAATTCGGCAGGAGGAGGCATCGGTGTCGTATCAGTGGTCCTCGAAGAAGGCTCTCGTCACCGGCGGCGCGTCGTTCATCGGCTCGCACATCGTCGACCGACTCCTCGAGCGCGGAGCCTCCGTCCGAATCGTCGACGACCTCTCCAGCGGGCTCGAGTCGAACATACGTCCCCATGTGGACGCGGGCGACGTCGAGTTCTTGTTCGGCGACCTGCGGGACGACGCCACGTGCGACAAGGCCACCCGAGGCGTCGACGTCGTCTTCCACCTCGCCGCCGACCATGGGGGACGGGGCTACGTGGACCTGCACCAATACGACTGCTCGACGAACCTGGGGCTCGACGCGATCCTGCTGCGCAAGGTGGTGGAGAACGAGGTCGAACAGGTCGTGTACGCCTCCTCCGGGTGCATCTATCCCCTGTACATCCAGACGGACGCGAACGAGATCTTCTACCTGACCGAGGACAAGGCCGGGCCGCCCTACGACCCCGACGGGATGTACGGGCTCGCCAAGCTCGCCGGCGAACTCACCCTCAAGGCGCTGCACGCCGAACGCGGCCTGAAAACCGCCTCCTGCCGGTACTTCACCGTTTACGGTCCGCGCGGGGTGGAGAACCATGCGGTGATCGCGATGATCGCGCGGGCGTTCCTGCGTCAAGACCCCTTCGAGGTCTGGGGCACCGGAGAGCAGATCCGGAACTGGACCTACGTCACCGACATCGCGGAGGGAACGATTCGCGCGGCCGAGCGGATCGAGGACGGCACCGCCGTGAACCTGGGCACGATGGAGCGGGTCCGGGTACTCGATGCCGTCAAGATGGTCATCGACCTGGCCGGCTACAGCCCGGAGATCGTGACCCAACCGGACAGGCCGACCGGCCCCTACAACCGAGTCGCCGACAACTCCCTCGCCAAGCGGCTTCTCGACTGGGAGCCGGAGGTCATGTTCGACGACGGGCTGCGGCGCACGTGGGAGTGGTACCTGTCGAGCAAGGACCCCGAGCAGGTCCGCGAGATCTTCGACTTCATGCTGACGGGACGGGGCAGGGCCGCGCCGGCCAAGGCGGCCGCGTCCGCCTGACCCGGGCCTTGCCCGGCTCCAGGCCGATGCCACACGAGCCCCGGCCCCACACGTGCATCCGTCCGTCGGACGGACCGCGGGTCGGGGGCGTTCGGATCGACGTCATGTCGTGGCCGTCGTTCTTCGAGCGGCTCGACTCGTTCCTGGCGTGCGGCCGTGGGCACGTGCTCCACTACCTGGCCGCGGACCCGACGGTCACGGCGCGCAGCCGGCCCGTGTATCGCGAGCTCCTGAACCGGGGCGACCTGAACCTTGCCGATGGGATGCCGGTCGCGTGGGCGACAAGGCTTTTCGGTGCCCCGACCGAGCGCCTCTCCGGAATCGATTCGCTGTGGCGAGTCGCGGAGTGGGGGCTCTCCAGCGATCTCACGCACTTCTATTACGGAGGAACGGAACAGGTGGCGGCGGCCACGCCGCGAGCGGTCGCGGAGCGCTTTCCCTCCCTGAAGGTCGCAGGCGCCGAGTCGCCGCCGTTCCGCTCGCTCGCCGAGTGGCGGGTGGCCGGTCTCGAGGACGTGGCCGAGCGGGTCCGGGCGACCGGCGCGAGCGCCCTCTGGGTGGGCCTGGGGGCGCCGAAGCAGGACGTCGTCGGCGACCGGCTCGCCTCGCTCGACGCCGCGCCGCTTGTGTTCTGCGTGGGCGGCGCCTTCGAGGTGGTCGGCGGCGCACGACCCGCGACGCCCCAATGGATGCGCCGGGGCGGTCTCGAGTGGGCTCACCGGCTCGCGTCCGAGCCGCGGCGCTTGTGGCGTCGCTACCTGATCGGCAACCCCAGCTTCATCGCCGGGGTCGCCAAAGACGTCCGCCGCGAGCGCTCCCGGGTCTCCGGGTCCCGGTAGGCTGAAAACCGGCGGGCACGACCGGCGACGCTCGCGGTCGACCGCTCCCTGCGACCACGAACACAAAAGGGAAGGGCTCCCGACATCCGCATCGCGATCGTCCACAGCTTCTACAGCTCCCGGCAGCCGAGCGGCGAGAATGCGGTCGTCGAGTCCGAGGTCGCGGCGCTGGGCCGCGCGGGCCACGTGGTCGAGCTGTTCGCCGCGCGCACCGACGATCTCGAGCCCGACCGCCTGTACCCCCTGAAGGCGGCGTTCCGCGTCGCGACGGGGCTCGGGGCCTCCCCGCTCACGGCCATCGGCCGCTTCGAGCCCCACGTGGTCCACGTCCACAACCTGTTCCCGAACATCGGTCGTCGATGGGTAGGGAGCGTGCGGCAGCCGCTGGTGGCGACGCTGCACAACTACCGACCCATGTGCGTCAACGGGCTCCTCTTCCGGGACGGCCACGTCTGCACCCGCTGTCCGGACGGCGCTCGCTGGTCGGGCGTTCGGTTCGGGTGCTACCGCGGGTCCCGCGTCGCGAGCCTTCCGCTGACGGTGGCCAACCTGCAGGGCCCGGCCGCCGACCCCCTGCTGGCGCGGGCCGATCGGCTCATTCTGCTGTCGGACCTGGCCGCCGACGTCTACGCGAAAGCCGGCGTCTCCCGCGGGACCATGACGGTCTGGCCGAACTTCCTGAGGTCCGACCTCGATCCCGGCGCAGACCGCCCGGCGGTGCGGCCGGACGGGTTCCTGTACGTGGGGCGGCTGTCCCCCGAGAAAGCGGCCGTCCGGCTCGCCCGCGCCTGGCCCGCCGGCGGCGACGCGCCGATCCTGCGGATCGTCGGCGAGGGTCCGGACGAGGACACCGTCCGCAGGGCAGCGGAGGGAAAGCGCATCGAGGTCCTCGGCGCCGTCTCGAGAACGCACGTGATCGGACTCATGCGGGCGTCGGCCGGGCTCGTCGTGCCGAGCGCGTGGTACGAGGCGTTCCCGCTCGTCTACGCGGAGGCCCTCGCCGCAGGTCTTCCGGTCCTGGCGTGGGAGCCGAACGTGGTCGCGCGCTGGGTGGAGACGGACGGCACCGGCGCAGCTACGACGTGGGACCGCGACCTCAAGGAAACGCTCGCGTCCGTCGAGGCGGCGTTCCCGGCCCTTCGTGGGAGGTGCAGGGCGATCTTCGACGAGCGCTACAGCGAGGGTGCCTACGTCTCGCGCGCCGAGGAACTCTACACGGCCCTCACGCGTCGCGGGGTGTGAACGTGATCCTTCCGGTCCTCTTGGCCAGCAACCATTTCGGGTTACGCGCGTTCAAGCGGAGGCTCAGGAGCTTCCCCAGCGCGTAGGAGCCACGCCCCGTGCCGCCGTAGCGCTCCTGGATCATGCGACTCTCGCGCCGCATCCTGCCGGCATCGTAGGAGAGGTTGGAGTCGTGCAGCCGAAAACGGCCCATGACCTCGGGAAGGATGATCGGTTCGCTCAGGCGCATCGCTCGGGCGTACCAGTCGTAGTCCGCGCAGTTCTTGTAGACGGTGTCGTACGGGCCGACGCGCTCGAAGAACGAACGGCGCACCCACACTGTCTGTTGCGGGATGCACGACCACCCGATGCCGGCGTAGGAGCGCATGCTCATCCGAACCGGCGTCCACGCGCCGAGCACCGTGTCGTCGCCGTCGATGTACTCCAGGCGGCCGCACACCCACTGCGCCGCAGGTTCGCGCTCGAGGGCGGCGGCGACCCTGCCGAGCGCGCCGCGAGCGATCTCGTCGTCCGCGTTGATGTAGCCGACGATCTCTCCTTCGACCGCCGCCATCCCGCGATTGACGGCCTCGTACATTCCCCCGTCCTCCGCGACGATGACCCGCGACGGGTAGCGCTCGGCAATCTCAACGGTCCGGTCCGTCGAGCGGCCGTCCACGATCACGTGCTCCACCTCGACGGCGGGGCTCTCCTGCGCCCAGATCGACTCGAGCGTGCGCTCAAGGAATCGCTCCGCGTTCAGTGTCGGCGTGACCACGCCGACCTTCACACGGCGCGCCCCGGGCGAGTCCGGCACACCCGGAGCCAGCCGGTCGTGGGTCGGCAGGCTTCCGGCGGGGGTATCGGTCACGGCGTCGGCAAGGGTCGCTCGGTGGCGCGCCCCGTCAGCATGTCGGCCGCCCAACGAGCGACGGGAGGCCCGGCTTCAAGGTGTCGTGGCCCACGATTTCCATGGGCCTCGGAGTCTAACGATGAAGCGACGCCGTCTGCGCCCCCTGCGGCTCGCGCAGGTCGATCGTCCAGTTGGCGGCGTTGTCGCGCAGCGGAATCGTCAGGGTCCCGTCGACCGCGTCGATCGTCGTGATCGATCCCGTCGCGAGCGGAAATCGCCAACCGGGCCCCAGGCGGCCGGTGATCTTCCCGATGGCGAGCCGCACGATGACCGAGTGGGTGACCGCAGCGACGGACTCGCCCACGTGCTGGCGCGCGATGGCGTCGAGCGCCATGATCACGCGCTCGGCGGCGTCGGCAAGAGGCTCCCCGCCCGGGCAGGTGGCCAGCTCCGGCGCGTCGCTGTAGAGGCGAAACGCCCTGGGATCGCGCTTCATTGCCTCGCGCCCCGTCAGACCCTCCCACGCCCCGTAGTCCAGGTTCACAAGCCCCGGCAGAGGATAGACGGGGACGCCACCAGCCTTCTTCGCGATGACGTACGCCGTGTCGATGGTCCGGCGAAGGGGCCCACAATAGACGGCCGACAGATCGGCGCCGGCGAGGCGCTCACCCGCGAGTCGTGCGTCCGACCAACCGTGACCGTCCAGGGGGATCTCACGACGCCCGCGATACCGGTTCTCGTGGTTCATCCTTGTCGTGCCGTGGCGCACGACATAGATGCGGCAGCTGGGACCATTCGCGGCGCGACGACCGCCGGTGCCACCAGTCACGACCACTCCCCTTTCAGTCTCCCCCAGAACCCGCGGGAGTCGCAGCCGGCCCTTTCCCCAACTGGGAATGACAGTTATCTCCCGTGGCGGCCAGAAGCACATCGGCCGTTCGGCTGAAAATCGGCCGGTGGCATCGGCCGATGGTCCACGAGGGGCCCGGTCGGCCTCGACCGTCGTGTAGCCTTTCCCGGTATGTCCCGGGCCACTCCCATACTGGTCACCGGCTCGCATCGCTCTGGTTCCACGTGGGTCGGGAAGCTGCTGGTGGCGGGCGGCGAGGCCGGCTACATCCGCGAGCCTTTCAGCGTCCTTCACCGGCCCGGAATCCTCGACGCGCGAGTCCCTTACTGGTTCCCCTACATCTGCAGCGAGAACGAACTGCGCTACCTGCAGCCGGTGCAGGACATGGTCGTCTTTCGGTACGCGACGGCAGCTGCGGTGCGGGCCATCCGGACGCCCACCGACGCGGCGAAGACGGCCTACGACGCCCTCTCGTTCGCCGGGCATCGCAGGCATGGGCGGCGCCCGCTCCTGAAGGATCCCATCGCCGTGTTCTCGGCCGAGTGGCTGGCCGAGCGATTCGGAATGGACGTCGTCGTGCAGATCCGACACCCCGCAGCCTTCGCCGGAAGCCTGAAACGCTACGAGTGGAGCCATCCGTTCGGGGACTTCCTCGCCCAGCCGCTGTTGATGCGCGACCTGCTCGAGCCGTTCGACGCCGAGATCCGCGACTTCGCGGAGCACGAGCGGCGGCCCTTCGAGCAGGCGATCCTTCTGTGGCGACTGATCCACCACGCCATCATCGAGTATCGCGATCGCCATCCGACGTGGATATTCAGACGTCACGAGGACATCGCCGCCGACCCCGTGGCGGCATTCGAGGACCTCTACGGTCGGCTGGGCCTCACCTTCACCGCAGCCGCACGCGCCGCCGTCGCGCGCTCAACCGACCCCTCCAACCCCGTCGAGTCGCGAGACGACCGCGGGCTGGCCCGTCACAGTCGCGCGAGTGTCTGGACGTGGAAGGATCGGCTGACCGCGGAGGAGATCGAGCGCGTCCGCGTGGAGACCGAGCCGATCTGGAAGGAGTTCTACTCGGATGGCGACTGGTAGCGCGCACCGGTCACAGGCCGGCACGTGGGTCGCGCGCCAGCGCTGGACGCTCGAGCGGTTCGGGCTGTCGCCGGGAAAGCTTCCCCGCCGCGCCGGCGGTGGAGCGTCCCCCCGCGTGTTCTGCGTGAGCATCCCCAAGTCGGGCACCCACCTGCTCGAGCGCGCTCTCTGTCTGCATCCGGCGCTTTACCGAAAGCTCGTGCCGACGGTGTCGGGGGAGAACCTCGAGCGGCTCGGCGGGCTGGAGCGCCTCGTCGGACGCATTCGGCCCGGACAAGTCGTCGTGTCGCACCTGCGGCACGACGACGAGGCCGAGCGGACTCTCGCGCTGGCTGGTGTGCGAGGGCTCTTCATGGTGCGGAATCCTCGGGACATCCTCGTCTCGCAGATCCACTACGCGACAAGCCGCGCAGATCACCGGACGCACGACCTCTTCGCGTCCCTCCCCGACGAGCGGGCCCGCCTGCGGGCCGCCATCGTCGGGGATCCGGACCGGGGGCTGCCCTCGATCGCTCAGCGCCTCCGGTACTTCCGGGGGTGGCTCTCCAGTGGGTTCCTCGTGGTTCGCTTCGAAGAACTGGTCGGCGTCGCCGGCGGCGGGGAGGCGGTGCCGCAGCGCGATCTCTTGCAACGGATCTTCCGGTATGTCGGCGTCGACGCGAGCGACCCGGTGGTGGAGCACGTGGCCCGCCGGCTGTTCTCGGCGGACAGTCCTACCTTTCGCAGCGGCCAGGTCGGGTCGTCGCGGGAGTACTTCGACGCCGAGCTCGAGGCACTCCTGCGCAGCACCGTGGGAGACGGCGCCGCCCCCTACGGTTACGCTCTTTGATGTCCAACCAGGACGACGAACTCCTCACCGCGCGGCAGGCCGCCGATCGAGCAGGCGTGACCAAGGGGACGATTCGTCTCTGGGAACGCGCCGGCCGGCTCCACGCCATCCCGCAACCCCCCCACGGACATCTGTACTCCGCTGCGGAGTTGCGGGCGGCGATGGAACGAGCCTCCGAGCTGCGCGCCACCGCCGAGCCCTACCTGCGATCGCGGGTCCAGCCGTCGGACGGAGCCGTCGACGCCCCTCTCCCGTCCGACCTCGAGGCGGCCGAGTGGGAGGCCGGCATCCCGGAGACGGACGTCACCGACCTGGAGGTAGGGCTCGCCGAGGCGGAGGCCGCCGATCTCGCGGCAGCGAGCGACACGACCGAGCGCGCACGCCGCGCGTCCAAGCCGCCCGCCGTCCTCATCCGCGAGCGGTTGTTGCGTGGATCGGGCTGGGTGCTCGTGGGGACCGTGGCCGCGACCCTGCTCGGCACCTTCGCGAACGGACTGCTCTACAAGGTGGTGGGCCAGACCAACTTCGGCGTGTACGCGCTCGCCTTCAGCATCGCGACGATCGGCGGCACGCTGTCCCAACTCGGCACCGAGCGCGCTGTCGTCAAGCTCGTGGCGGCCGCCCTCGGCACGGGGCTGCCGGGCAGAGCACGCAAGACCCTTCGCATCGTCTACTCGTCGGCGCTCATCGGATCGTTGTTCATCGCGCTCCTGCTCGTGCTCGGCCTCGGCGAGTTCCTCGCCGTTCACGTCTTCAACTCGTCGAAGACCGCGACGCAGCTCTCATCGCTCATCGTCTTCGTCGCGGTCTGGGTGATCGCGGCCGCCTTCCAGTCCCTGTTCGCTGAGTCGTTTCGGGCGTTCCAGAGCTTCTGGCTCGCGACGCTGTTCAACGGGCTCGTTTTCGACATCGTCGCGGTTGCCGTGTTCGGGACCATCTGGCTGCGCGGCGGCCACGTCGCGCTCGCGGACGCGATCCTTTTGACCATCGGATGTATCACCGTGTCGCTGCTCGCGTCTGCGTGGCTGCTCGCCAAGCGGTACAACGCCTTGCCCGGCGAACCCGGCGACATCAGCGTTCGCGAGGTGTTCGACGTGGCGTGGCCGCTCCTCGGCTTCAACATGGCGACCTTCCTCGTCGGCACCGGCGTCGACCTCTGGGTGGTCGGTGCGCTCACGAACCCGAAGGATGTGGCGCTGTACGCCGCCGCCTCGAAGCTCGTCTTCTACGTTGGGACGGCGTTCATCATCGCGTCTCAGGTCGTGCCGCCCGTCATCGCGGAGCTGTGGGCTCAGGGCAAGAGGAGCCAGCTCGAGCGATCGCTCCGCGAGGTGGCGACGCTGGCGGGGGTCCCGGGCGCGATCGTTCTGCTGCTGTTCGTGTTCTTCGGAAAGGACATCCTCCGGATCATTTACCATCCCTCGGCCGAGGCCGCCGCGACCGTCCTCGCGATCCTGTCCATCGCCCGCCTCTACGCCGTCATCACGGGCAACTCCGGCGTGGCGCTGCAGATGACCGGGTATCAGCGGACGATCTTCTACCTGACCGTGTTCACCGGCGTGTGCAGCCTGAGCGCCGAGATCTTCTTCGGCCACCGGTATGGCATCGCCGGCGTGGCGTGGTCGACGGCCGGCGCCCAGATCATGCAGAACACGCTCCAGCTGGTCTACGCCCGGGTGAAGCTCGGCATCTGGACGCAGGCCGAGCTCTCGCTTCGGCCGTTCGTCGCGCTCCTCAAGCGGACCGCGTGAGACCGGTCGCTTGAGCGCCTCGAACCGATCCCGGACGGCCCGGCTTCTCCAGTGGGCGGCGACGACCCGCCGTCGCAACGAGCTTGTGGGTACCGTGCTCCGCAGCAGCGCGCCGTTCCTCCCACGTTCGGCGCCGCCGCGCGAGCCCGTGTTCGTCCTCGGCTCGCCGCGATCGGGAACCACGATGCTCGTCAACCTTCTGGACCGCTCCCCCTCGCTCGCGTCGCTCGAGCACGGAAGCCAGTTCCTCTGGGAGATGTTCCACTCGATCCAAGGCTCCGGCTGGGACTCGCACGTGGTGGAGCCGCAGGACCTCACGCCCAAGGAACGGCGAGTGGTGACATGGGCGATCGACGCCATCGCCGGTGACGAGCGGTACCTGGACAAGTTCCCGAGGAACTGCCTGCGGGGGTGCTATCTGTACGAGCTCTTCCCCGGCGCGCGCTTCGTCGCCATCTACCGGGACGGCCGGGCCGCGGTTTCCTCGCTCATGACCGGCTGGCAGACGGCCGGCAAGTTCGGCCACGGTACGAACCTGCCCGTGAAGCTCGACATCGAGGGTTACGACGGCTCCTCCTGGCGGTTCCTGGTGCCGCGCGGGTGGCGCGAGTACGCGACGGGGCACACCCTCGCCGAGGTCTGCGCGTTCCAGTGGTCGGCCGCGAACAGTGCGATCCTCGAAGCTCGCGAGACCATACCCGCCGACCAGTGGACCGAGGTCCGCTACGAGGAGTTCCTCGACGCGCCGCGGGAGACGGCCTCGCGGCTGCTCTCGTCGCTCGGGCTCCCGCAGCAGAGCGAGGTCCTGTCGTGGGCGGCCGACCTCGATGAGCACGTCTCCCGCACCGCCGTCAGTGCGCCCCGGCGCGACAAATGGCGCGACACGCACGGCGAGGAGATCGCTGGGATCCTGGGACGGATCGAGCCCACGATGCGGGCGCTGGGCTACGAGGTGGGAGGCCCAGAGGGATAGCAACAGAGAAGGACTCCAGGGGGTGGCGCGGGCGAGCACTACGACGGAGGTGCGAACCTCGCGCTCACGGTCGGTCGGAGACCGCGCGCGAGGGAAGAAACAGAACGAGCAGGGGCTCTGGCCGGCACGCGCTCAGACCTTGCGGGCGACGATCCCCCGCTCGCGCAGGCGGCTGTACATGCGCTGCGGGAACGTGTA
>DASPTB010000292.1:0-7498 GCA_035623615.1 Actinomycetota bacterium | reverse complement strand
CGTACAACCTCGAGCTGTTCGGCGGCGCGTTTCACTCGAACCTGTGGTTCGCGCTGGCATGGGGCGCGTTCCCCGCGATCACGGGCGCGTTCGCGCAGACGGGGACGCTTCGCTGGCAGGCCTGCGTGGTGGCGGCGGCCTGCGCGCTCCTGTCGGAGGCACAGCGGACGCTCTCGACGCCCGTGCGGCGGCTGCGCCGGAGCGTCGTGTCCGTCGAGGGCCGCCTGGTGATGAGCGACGGGACCGTCGAACCGCTCGACGCCCGCGCGCTGCGGGCCGCGCCCGAGGGGGCGTTGCGCGCGCTGTGGATCGGGATCGTCGCGCTCGCCGTCGGGCTGGTGCTCGCCCGCCTCGTCCACTAACCTCGGGCTCGTGACGGCTCGGGAATCGAACGGCGGCGCGGCCGATCTGATCCTGCGCGGCGGGCGTGTGTACACGGCCGACGCCGTGGGACGCTGGGCCGACGCGGTTGCCGTGCGCGGGGGGCGGATCGCCGCCGTCGGGTTCGACGCCGACGTCCGCGATCTCGAGGGCCCGGCGACGCGCGTCGTGGACGTTCGCGGCGGTCTCGTCCTGCCGGGGTTCCAGGACGCGCACATCCATCCCGCGTACGCCGGGCAGGGAATGGCGCAGGCGAGCCTGCACGACGTCTTCACCGCGGACGAGTACGTCCGCATCATCCGCGACTGGGCAGCGGCCAATCCGGGCGCCCCTTGGGTCGTGGGCGACGGATGGTTCATGGACGCCTTCGAGGGCGGGAACCCGCCCAAGGAGCTGCTCGACGAGGCCGTTCCCGATCGGCCGGCGTTCTCCGCGAGCCGCGACGGCCACAGCGCGTGGGTCAACTCGAGGGCGCTCGAGATGGCCGGCATCAGGCGCGACACGCCCGACCCCGAGGACGGCGTGATCATCCGACGCCCCGACGGCGAGCCCCACGGGACGCTGCACGAGGGAGCGAACCGCCTCGTCGAGGACCTGATCCCCGAGCCGACCGAGGATGAGTGGGTCGAGGCGATCCTTCGCGCCCAGGCGTACCTGCACTCGCTCGGCATCACGGCGTGGCAGGACGCCATCGTCCGGGACGACACGGCGCCCGCGTACCGGCGGCTCGCCGAGGACGGCCGGCTGACCGCGCGCGTGGTGGGCGCGCTCTGGTGGGAGCGCGAGCGCGGCGAGGATCAGATCAAGGAACTGATCGAGCGGCGCGGCGACTACTCGCGCGGGCGGTTCCGCGCCACGTCCGTGAAGCTGATGCAGGACGGGATCGTCGAGAACTTCACCGCCGGCATGACCGACTCGTATCTGGACGCCGACGGCCACCCGACCGGCGACAACGGCAAGTCGTTCGTCGAGCCCGTGGCGCTGAAGCGCTACGTCGCGCAGCTCGACGCCGAAGGCTTCCAGTGCCACTTCCACGCGATCGGCGACCGGGCCGTCCACGAGGCGCTCGACGCGATCGAGTCGGCGCGCGAGGCGAACGGGTGGAAGGATCTGCGCCATCACATCGCGCACATCCAGCTCATCCGCCCCGACGACGTCCCGCGGTTCCGCACGGTGGGCGCGGTCGCCAACGCGCAACCCCTGTGGGCGTGCAACGAGGGACAGATGGAGCACCTCACCATCCCGTTCATCGGGCCGGAACGCGCGGCTTGGCAGTATCCGTTCCGCTCGCTGGAGCGCGCCGGGGCCGTCATCGCGATGGGAAGCGACTGGTCGGTGAGCACCCCGAACCCGCTGCTCGAGATGGAGGTCGCCGTGCGCCGCGTGGCGCCCGATACGCGGGACCACCCGGCGTTCTACCCGGAAGAGGCTCTGAGCCTGAAGAGCGCGATCGGCGGCTTCACGATCGGTTCGGCCTACGTCAACCACCTGGACGACGAGACGGGGACCGTTCGCCCCGGCAAGCTGGCCGATCTGTGCGTCCTCGACCGCGACATCTTCGCGCCCGGCGCGGGATACGCGGGCGACGCCAGGGTGGTGCTCACGCTGGTCGACGGCGAGCCCGTCCACGCCGACGAGGACGCGGTGAGCTGGTAGGGGCGGGAGCTGATGGGAACCATACGAAGAAGGAGCATTCGCACATGACGGACGACGCGCAACCCCGGGACATCGACACCCTGCTCCTCGAGGAGCGGCGGTACACACCCACGCCCGATTTCGCGTCTCACGCCAACGCGACGGAGGCCTTGTACGACAAGGAATTCGACGAGCTGTGGGATACCGAGGCCCGGTCGCGCATCAGCTGGTTCAGGCCGTACGAGCGGCTGTACGAGTGGGAGCTGCCGTACGCGAAGTGGTTCCTCGGCGGCACCCTGAACATCGCGTACAACTGCGTCGACCGCCACGTCGAGAACGGCTTTGGGGACAAGGTCGCGTACCACTGGGAGGGCGAGCCCGTCGGTGACCGGCGGACGATCACGTACGCCGACCTGCAGCATCTCGTCGTGAAGGCCGCCAACGGGTTTCGCAAGCTGGGCATCCGCAAGGGAACCCACGTCGGCGTCTACATGGGCATGGTGCCCGAACTCCCGGTGACGATGCTGGCGCTCGCGCGGATCGGCGCGCCGTTCACCGTCGTGTTTGGGGGGTTCAGTCCCGACTCGCTGTCGGGGCGCCTGAACGACATGGCGTGCGAGTTCCTCGTGACGCAGGACGGCGCGTGGCGGCGAGGGGCGGTCACGGACCTGAAGACGAACGCCGACCAGGCGCTGGAGTCGGCGCCGGGCGTGAAGACGTCGATCGTGCTCCGTCGCGGCGAGAACGAGGTCGCATGGAAGGAAGGGCGCGACGTCTGGTGGCACGACGTGGTCGACGGGGAGAGCGACGACCCGTCGACGTGCCCGTGCGAGGAGATGGACAGCGAGGACCTCTTTTTCCTCATGTACTCGAGCGGGACGACCGGCAAGCCGAAGGGGATCGTCCACACGACCGGAGGCTACCTGGTCGGGACTTCGACGACGCACTTCTACATCTTCGACATCAAGCCGGACGACGTGTACTGGTGCGCGGCCGACATCGGTTGGATCACCGGCCACAGCTACATCGTCGTCGGCCCGCTGGCGAACGCCACGACCTCGGTCATGTACGAGGGTCTGCCCGACTTCCCCGACAAGGACCGGTGGTGGGACATCGTCGAACGCTACAAGGTGTCGGTGCTCTACACGGCGCCCACGGCGATCCGCACGCACATGAAGTGGGGACCGCAGTACGCGCAGGCGCACGACCTCTCGTCGCTCCGGCTACTTGGTTCGGTCGGCGAACCGATCAACCCCGAGGCGTGGGTCTGGTATCGCGACAACGTCGGCGGGGGCCGAACGCCGGTCGTCGACACGTGGTGGCAGACCGAGACGGGCATGATCCTGATCACGCCGCTGCCGGGGATCACGACGCTGAAGCCCGGCTCGGCGACGAGGCCGTTCCCGGGCGTGGAGGCCGCCGTGTATGACGACCAGGGAAACGAGGTACCGCCCGGCGCCGGCGGGTACCTTGTGCTGAAGCGTCCCTGGCCGTCGATGCTCCGCGGTTTGTACAACGACTCCGACCGGTACGTGCAGACGTACTGGTCGCGGTTTCCCGGCGTCTACTTCGCCGGCGACGGGGCTCGGCGGGACGAGGACGGCGACCTCTGGCTCATGGGGCGCGTGGACGACGTGATGAACGTGTCCGGCCATCGCCTGTCGACGATCGAGATCGAGAGCGCGCTCGTCGACCACCCGGAGGTCGCGGAGGCCGCCGTCTGTGGGCGCAACGACCCGATCACGGGGCAGGCGATCGTCGCGTTCGTGACGCTGAAGGGCGGCGCCGAGGGATCGCCGGAGAAGATGGCCGAGCTCCGCGATCACGTGGCGAAGGTGATCGGACCGATCGCGAAGCCGGCCAACATCGTCTTCACGCCCGAGCTGCCGAAGACGCGTTCAGGCAAGATCATGCGCCGGCTGCTGCGCGACGTCGCCGAGAACCGCGCGCTCGGCGACACCACGACGCTCGCCGACCCCACGGTCGTCGAGGAGATCAAGAGCCGCTCGACGACCGAGTCGGCGTCGGGGGAGGAGTAGGGCCGGCTACGCGGAGGACGCCGCGAGCCGCTCGGCGAGAACCGAGAGCAGCGACACCGCGAGGGCGGGCTCCCGGTGCAGCAGGTCGACGAACGCGGCGCGGGGAACGGCGACGCAGCGACCGGCGGTCTTGGTACGCACGCGCGCGACCCGAACCCCTTCGTCGGTCAGCAGCGCGAGCTCTCCGAAGAACTCGCCCGGCCCGAGCTCGACCTCGTCCCGCCCCGGGCGTTCCACGACCACAGTTCCTTCCTCGATGACGAACAGGCCCGACCCGGCCGCGCCCTGCTGGATCAGCACCTGGCCCGGCGTGGTCTCGACCGAGGTGGCGATCGCGGCGAGCTGCACGAGTGACTCTGCGGAGACGCCCGAGAAGAGCGGTACCGCGGCCAGGCTGCTCTGCGTCGTGCCGGCGTCCATGCCCACAGCCTAGACGAGGATGCAGGCCGCCTCGTGCTCGGACTCGTCGGTGCTCACGACGTGGAGCTCGGGATCGATGGTCTTGCAGCGGGCCTCGGCCACCGGACACCGGGGGTGGAACCGGCAGCCCGGAGGAACGTTGACCGGGTTCGGCGTCTCGCCCTGGAGGATCTGGGGAACCGTCCGGTCGCGAGGGTCCCGCTTGGGAACCACCGACAGCAGCGCTTTCGTGTACGGGTGCTGCGGGTTGCGGACGACCTGCTTGGCAGGGCCCTGCTCGACGATGCGGCCAAGGTACATGACCGCGATGCGATCGGCGAAGTGCGCCGCGGTTGACAGGTCGTGGGTGATCATCACGATGCCCATCTTGCCCGAGCGCCGCAGGCCGTCGAGGAGCGTCAGGATCCCGGCGCGCACGGACACGTCCAGCATCGACACCGGCTCGTCGGCCACCAGCAGCTCCGGGTCGAGCACGAGGCTCGCGGCGATCGCGGCACGCTGCCGCTGGCCTCCGGAGAGCTCGTGCGGGTACCGGTCGATGTACAGCTCGGGCGGCGTGAGCCCGGCCCGGATCAGCGCGTTGACGATGATCTCGTGGCGTTCGTTGTCGTCCTTCCCGACGCCGTGGATGAGCATCGGCTCCTCGATGGTCTGCCCGACTCGAAACCTCGGGTCGAGCGACTCGTAGGGGTCCTGGTAGATCATCTGGATGCTTCGGCGGAGCGGACGCATCTCCTTGTGCTCGAGTTTGGTGATGTCCTGCCCGTTCACCAGGATCGAGCCCGACTGCGAATCGACCATGCGGAGAATCGTCTGTGCCGTCGAGGTCTTGCCGCAGCCCGACTCGCCGACGAGGGCCACCATCTCGCCTGTGTCCAGCTTGAACGACACCCCGTCGACCGCCTTCACCCACTGGCGCGGCAGCCGCCGGATGGCGCCGATCATGCCTCGTCGAATCGGGTAGGTGGTGTGCAGGTCCCGGACCTCGAGCAGCGGGGCGCGTTCGGGCGCTGCCGGCTCTTCCGTCGACTGCCCGTCCTGATCGGGGGAGGCGGTCGTGGTGGCCGGGGCGGGCTGGTCCTGGCTCATCCGTGCCCGCCCTCTCCGCCCCCGCCGGTCGTCGCCTTCACGAGATCGTTCAGGTGGCAGGCGGCGTCGTGGCCGACTCCCACGCTCTTCAGCTCGGGAAGCTCGACCTTGCACCGGTCGAACGCCGAGTCGCAGCGCGGCTCGAACGGACAGCCGACGATCTCCCGGTCGAGCCGCGGCGGCGCGCCCGGGATCGACAGGACCTCCTCGTCGCCGTACAGGTCCGGCGTCGCCGCGAACAGCAGTCGCGTGTACGGGTGATGGGGGTCGTGGAACAGCTGCTCCATCGGGCCGAGCTCGATGATCTTGCCGGCGTACATCACCGAGGCCCGCTCGCAGACCTGCGCGACGACGGGCAGGTCGTGCGTCACCAGGATCAGGGCGAGACCGAGGTCCTGGGCCAGGCCGACGAGCAGCTCGAGGATCTGCGCCTGCACCATCACGTCGAGCGCCGTTGTCGGCTCGTCGGCCAGCAGCACCTTCGGCTGGCTCGCGAGCGCCATCGCGATCGCGGCGCGCTGGCGCATGCCGCCCGAGAACTCGTGCGGATACCGCTCGGCGGCCCTCGCGGGGATCCCGACGAGCTCGAGCAGCTCGCCGGCGGCGAGCTTGGCGGCGTTGCCCTCCGCCACCCCGTGGAGCTCCATCGGCTCGATGATCTGCGTCCCGACGGTCTTCACAGGGTTCAGGGCGTTCATCGCGCCCTGGAACACCATCGAGATGTCCTTCCACCGATGGGGACGGATCGAGTCCTCGCCGCCGGCGATGATGTTCTCGCCGTCCAGGCGCACCTCGCCGGCGAGTGTGGCGTTGGCGGGCAGGAGTCCCATCACCGCGAGGATGGTGGTGGTCTTGCCGCATCCCGACTCGCCGACAAGGCCCATTCGGTCGCCCGGATCGAGGTCGAAGCTCACGCCCTGGACGGCGTGCAGCTGTTTGCCCTCCGGCAGGTCGAACCAGACGTGGACGTCGCGGATCTCGAGCAGGCTCACAGCGCGTCGCTCCCGCGGCCGACGAGCGGGCGCAGCCGGAACGTCCTCGGTGAGAGGTGGGCGACCTTCAGCCTCGGGTTGAGCGCGTCCTCGATGGACTGTCCGAGCCAGTAGCACCCCATGATGACGAGCGCCACGCAGATGCCGGCAGGGACGATCGCCCACCAGGCGCCGGCCGAGACCGCGGTCCGCAGGAAACCGAACTCGATGATCTTGCCCCACGTGATGGCGGTGGGGTCGCCGAGTCCGAGGAACGACAGCGCCGTCTCGTCGAAGATCGCGATGGCGACGGTCAGCACGGTGTTCGCGATCAGCAGTGGCCCCACCTGCGGCAGGACGTGCCGGAAGATGATCCGCGAGTTGCTCGACCCGAGCGCGGTCGCACGTTTGACGTAGACCCGTTCCCGGAGGCTCTTGACCTCGGCTCTGATGATCCGCGCGGTGCCCGTCCATAAGAGGATGCCGATCACGAGGATGATGATCGAAAGGCGCGCGCCGAACAGCGTGGCGAGCACGATCATCAGGGGAACGTCGGGGATCACGAGGAAGTAGTCGGTGATCCGCATCAGCGTGATGTCGGTGCCGCCGCCGAAGTAGCCCGCGATGATACCGATGCCGCCGCCGAGCACCATCGCGACGAATGTCGCGCAGAAGCCGACGATCAGCGAGATGCGGCCGCCCTGGATCAGCAGCGACGTCATGTCGATTCCGCCGTCGTCGCAACCCAGCCAGTGCTTGGTGGAGGGCGGGCAGAACACCGCGCCGGACTGCTGGTGGACGCTGTACGGCTCGAGCCACGGGGCGAAGATCCCCAGGATCACGAAGAACAGGATCACGCCGAGACCGACCTTCGCCTGCGTGCTCCCCTTGATGATGTCCCAGAACCAGTTGCCCTTCTTTCTCGGCGGCGGAAGGGAGAGGTTCTCGGTATCGACTGCCTGG
>DASPTB010000288.1:0-29301 GCA_035623615.1 Actinomycetota bacterium | reverse complement strand
CGATGACGCGCACGTTCCGCACGCACGGCCACCACACCGAACGCAGCACGTCGCTCAAGTAAGAGGAACAGGATGGAAGCTCGAGCCAGCGCGAAATACATCCGGGTGTCGCCGCGGAAGATGCGGCGCTCGGTCGATATGATCCGCGGACGCCACGTCGAGGACGCGCGGCGGGTGCTGCGGCTGTCGGCGCTCGGGCCCAACCGTCTGCTCGAAAAGCTGCTGAACTCGGCGGTCGCGAACGCGGAGCAGCGCCGGGCGATCCCCGAGAACCTCTTCGTTTCGCGGGCGTGGGTCGACGAAGGCCCGACGCTCAAGCGCTGGCGCCCGCGCGCGTACGGGCGAGCCACGCAGATCCGCAAGCGGACGTCGCACGTGACGCTCGTCGTCGAGAGCCTGGAGGGAAGCGAGGAGGTGGCCGGTGGGACATAAGGTGAATCCGTACGGGTTCCGTCTCGGGGTCATCTACCCGTGGAAGTCGAAGTGGTTCGCGGGCAGGGATTTCGCCGAGCAGCTGCACCAGGACGTGCTGATCCGCAAGTACATCACCGGGCGGCTGACGCGCGCCGGCATCTCGGGCATCGACATCGAGCGCAAGGGCGATCAGGTCCAGGTCTTCATCCGCACCGCGCGCCCGGGGATCGTCATCGGGCGCAAGGGCGCAGAGGTGGACCGCATCCGCAAGGACGTCGAGAAGATCACCGGACGCCGCGTGGACGTGAAGGTCGAGGACATGAACCAGACGGCCAGCGAGTCCCGTCCCGAGACCGATGCCGCGCTCCTCGCCCAGGGCGTCGCCGAGCAGCTCGTCGGCCGCGTCTCGTTCCGCCGCGCGATGCGCCGCGCGGTGCAGAGCGCGATGAAGGCCGGGGCCCTGGGCGTCCGCGTACAGTGCGGCGGCCGTCTGGGCGGCGCGGAGATGTCGCGCCGGGAGTGGTACCGCGAAGGAAGGGTTCCCCTGCACACGCTGCGTGCCCGGATCGACTACGGGACGGCCGTCGCGAAGACGACCATGGGCACGATCGGTGTCAAGGTCTGGGTCTACCACGGCGACGAGCTCGGCCCCCAGGAGCAGGAGGTCGAACGCGCACGCGCGAGGGCGCTCGCGGGTGGCCCCGCTCGCGGGGCCGGCGGCGCCTCGACCGGGGCGCTCATCACCGACGCGCGGGAGATCGAAGGTGGTCCCGCCGTGCCCGCTCCCACGCCGACCCCGGCCGATCCGCAGCGTCCCGGCGGGCGCCGTCCCGGCCGCCCGGCACGTCCGGGCCAGTCCCGCCCGCGGGGAGGTCGTCCCTGATGCTGGCGCCGAAGAAGATCAAGCACCGCAAGCAGCACCGCGGGCGCATGCGCGGGAAGGCGAAGGGTGGCGGCGAGGTGCACTTCGGCGACTACGGGCTCGTGGCCCTCGAGCCGGGCTGGATCACCAACCGCCAGATCGAGGCCGCGCGCGTGGCGATGACGCGCCACATCCGCCGCGGCGGGAAGGTGTGGATCAACATCTTCCCCGACAAGCCGGTGACGAAGAAGCCGGCCGAGACGCGTATGGGTTCGGGCAAGGGCAACCCCGAGGGATGGGTCGCCGTCGTGAAGCCCGGCCGTGTCATGTTCGAGCTTTCCGGTGTCGGCGAGCCGGTCGCGCGCGAGGCCATCCGGCGCGCCGCGCACAAGCTGCCGATCCGCACCCGGTTCATCATGCGGACGGGGGTCGGTGAATGAAGGCCATCGAGCTGCGCGACATGATGGACGAGGACCTCCTCGTGCGCCTCGAGGCGCTGAAGGAGGAGCTGTTCAACCTGCGCTTCCAGGTCGCGACAGGTCAGCTCGACAACCCGATGCGGATGAAGCAGGTGCGCCACGACGTCGCGCGGGTGCTGACCGTGTTGCGCGAGCGGCACGTGGAAGGCGAGATCGAGGCCGACGTGGCCGCGGCCGAGCGGCGATCGCTCGAGGAGCGCCGGGCGGCCATCGCGAGCGGCGAGCTCAAGGGCAGCTCGCTCACCGAGCTCGCGGAGGACAAGGCGTCACCCACCGACGAGGCGATCTTCGCCCACGAGCAGCACATGCTCGAGGACGATTCGGACGACGAGGAGAAGCAGTGAGCACGAGCGAGGCGGGGACGGAGGCGGCGGCGCGCGGCCGGCGCAAGGTCCGGACGGGCGACGTCGTATCCGACGCCATGGACAAGACCGTGGTGGTGCGCATCTCCACACAGGTCCGTCATCCCTTGTACGGCAAGATCATTCGCCGGTCGACCAAGCTCAAGGCCCACGACGAGAACAACGACGCGCACGTGGGCGACGTCGTGCGCATCGTGGAGACGCGGCCGCTGTCGAAGACCAAGCGCTGGCGCGTGGTCGAGGTCCTGGAGCGCGCCAAGTGATCCAGCAAGAGACCAGGTGCAAGGTGGCGGACAACACGGGGGCCAAGGAGGTCCTGTGCATCCGTGTGCTGGGCGGCTCGGGCCGGCGGTACGCGGGGGTGGGCGACGTCATCGTCGCCTCGGTCAAGGACGCGCTCCCGGGGGGAGGCGTCAAGAAGGGCGAGGTCGTGAAAGCGGTCGTCGTTCGCACGGCCAAGGAGCGGCGGCGGCCCGACGGCTCCTACATCAAGTTCGACGAGAACGCGGTGGTGCTGATCAACGAGCAGAAGAACCCGCGTGGCACTCGGATCTTCGGGCCGGTCGCCCGGGAGCTTCGCGAGAAGCGGTTCATGAAGATCATCTCGCTTGCGCCGGAGGTGCTCTAGATGGCGAGCGTGCGCATCCGCAAGAACGACGAAGTCGAGGTCATCACCGGAAAGGACCGCGGCAAGCGCGGCCGGGTGGTCAACGTGCTGCCGAAGAAGGGGCGTGTCATGGTCGAGGGCGTCGCTCGAGTGACCCGGCACCTTCCCGTGCGCCCCGCGCAGCAGTCGCGAGGTGGCCAGACCGGCGGTCTCACGATCAAGGAAGAGTTCATCGACATCTCGAACGTCCAGGTCGTGTGCCCTTCGTGCGGCAAGCCGACGCGGGTCGGCCATCACCTCGAGGACTCGACCAAGTCCCGGGTCTGCCGTCGGTGCGGGACGGAGTTCTAGGAGAGCGGCATGGCGAACGAACGACCCAAGGAATCGGTCCCGGCGCCGCGGCTCAAGGAGCGCTACGTGCAGGAGCTCCGGTCGCAGCTCCAGGCCGAGCTCGGCCTCCCGGGCCCGATGCGCGTGCCGCGGCCCGAGAAGGTCATCGTGAACATGGGCGTCGGGGACGCGGTGCGCGACGGCAAGCTGCTCGACGCCGCCATCGAGGACCTGGCGATCATCACCGGCCAGAAGCCGGTGGTGACGCGAGCGCGCAAGTCGATCGCCGCGTTCAAGCTCCGCGAAGGCATGGCGATCGGCGCCCGGGTGACGTTGCGCGGCGCCAGGATGTGGGAGTTCCTCGATCGGTTGCTTTCGACGGCGCTGCCCCGCATCCGCGACTTCCGCGGCCTCGACCCGAACTCCTTCGACGGCCACGGCAACTACAGCATCGGGGTCACCGAGCAGCTGATCTTCCCGGAGATCGACTACGACAAGGTGGTCAAGGTCCGGGGCATGGACATCACCATCGTGACGACCGCGGTCCACGACGACGAGGGCCGGGCACTCCTGCGGGCGCTCGGTTTCCCATTCGCGGGGATGGCCGCGGTGTCGGCGGCGGGATAGGCCGCGAGAACCAGCGAGGAAGAGAAGCATGGCGAAGAAGGCATTGGTGAACAAGCAGCAACGGCGCCCGAAGTTCGGCGTGCGCGCCTATACGCGCTGTCAGCGGTGCGGCCGTCAGCGCGCGGTCTACCGGCGCTTCATGTTGTGCCGCATCTGTTTTCGAGAGCTGGCGCACGCCGGCGAGATCCCCGGCGTCACCAAGGCGTCGTGGTGAGGGGGTGAGGGACACATGGTCATGACCGATCCGATCGCCGACATGTTGACCCGCATCCGCAACGCGAACCTCGCGTACAAGGACGACGTGGAGATGCCGCTGTCCTCGGTCAAGATGCGCGTCGCCGACATCCTCGTGAAGGAAGGCTACGTGACCGGTTTCGATGTCGAGGGCGAGGGGGTCAAGCGCACGCTGCGTCTCCAGCTGAAGTACTCGCCCAAGCGCGAGCGCACCATCACCGGGATCCGAAGGATCTCCAAGCCCGGCAAGCGCGTGTACGTGGGCCGGGACGAGGTGCCCCGGGTGCTGGGCGGCCTGGGGATCGCTATCCTTTCGACCTCCGGCGGCGTCCTCACGGACAAGCAGGCACGCAAGCAAGGCGTCGGCGGGGAAGTCCTCGCATACGTCTGGTAGGAGCGAAGTACGTCATGTCCCGAATCGGCCGGCAGCCCATCACGGTCCCCTCCGGAGTGGAGGTGGCGCTCGACGGCTCGCACGTGGCGGTCAAGGGCCCGCGCGGGTCGCTGGAGCGCGACCTGCACGCCGATATGCGTGTCGTCCAGTCGGACGGGGTGATCCGCATCGAGCGTCCCAGCGACGAGCGGCTGCACCGCTCGCTGCACGGGCTCACGAGGACACTGGTGGCCAACATGATCGAGGGCGTCACGAGCGGCTACGAGAAGCGCCTCGAGATCGTTGGCGTCGGCTACCGCGCCGCGCTGAAGGGCTCCGACCTCGAGCTGGCGTTGGGATTCTCGCACGCGGTCGATTTCCCGCCGCCGCCCGGGATCGAGTTCGAGGTGCCGGCCCCCAACCGGATCACGGTGCGGGGCATCGACAAGCAGCTGGTCGGGCAAGTCGCCGCCAACATCCGGAAGATCCGCAAGCCCGAGCCCTACAAAGGGAAGGGAATCCGGTACGAGGGCGAGCACGTGCGGAAGAAGGCCGGCAAGGCGGCCAAGGGAGCGGCCTGATGGGCGTCGACAAGCGTTCGTCGCGGATCCGCCGTCACGGACGGGTCCGCAAGAAGATCCGGGGCACCGCCGAGCGTCCGCGCCTGGCCGTGTACCGCTCCAACCGGCATATCTACGCGCAGCTGGTGGACGACGGCGCGGCCCGGACCGTCGCGTCCGCGTCGGATGCCGGGATCACCGGTTCGGACAAGAGCGCGACGGCCAAGGCGGTCGGACAGGCGCTGGCCGAGAAGGCGAAGGCCCAGGGAGTCGAGCGCGCCGTGTTCGACCGCGGCGGCCGGCTGTACCACGGCCGCGTGGCAGCGCTCGCCGAGGGCGCGCGTGAAGGAGGCTTGCAGATTTGAGGCGCTTCGACAGCAACGCAGAGCGGAGCCCGTACGAGGAGCGGGTGGTCTCGATCAACCGCGTCGCCAAGGTGGTCAGGGGCGGACGCCGGTTCAGCTTCACCGCGCTCGTAGTCGTCGGCGACAAGGCCGGCAGGGTCGGAATGGGACACGGCAAGGCCAAGGAGGTCCCGGGCGCGATCCAGAAAGGCGCGGACGTCGCCAAGAAGAACATGGTCCAGATCCCCATGATGGGCTCGACGATCCCGCACGAGGTCATCGGCGAGGACGGCGCGGGACGCGTCCTGCTGAAGCCGGCGGCGCCGGGGACCGGGGTCATCGCCGGCGGGCCGGTGCGCGCCGTGGTCGAGGCCGCGGGGATAAAGGACATCCTGTCGAAGTCGATGGGCTCCTCGAACCCGATCAACATCGTCCACGCGGTGATGGCCGGACTCACGAGCCTCCGCCGCCCCGAGGAGATCGCCGAGAGCCGCGGCCAGGACGTGAACGACATCGCGCCGCGCCCGATGCTCGACGCGATGGCGGCCGCCGACGAGGCGAGCGCTGCTCGGCGCGCCGAGCTCGGCCTCGAGGAGGGCGGCGATGGCGAGTAGGCTCCGGATCACGCAGGTTCGCTCGGTCATCGATCACCCCAAGGACCAGAAGGCGACCGTTCGCCGTCTCGGGCTGCACCGCCCGAACGACTCTGTGGTCAAGGACGACCGCCCCGAGATCCGGGGGATGATCCGCAAGGTCGCCCACCTCGTCCGTGTGGAGGAGGTCTCCGAATGAAGCTGCACCACCTCCGTCCGGCAGAAGGGGCGACCAGACGCCGCCGCCGGGTCGGGCGCGGACGCGCGGCCGGCCAGGGCAAGACGGCGGGCCGCGGCACCAAGGGCTGGGGGGCCCGCCACAACCCGAAGCTGGGGTTCGAGGGCGGCCAGATGCCCCTGCAGCGCCGGGTTCCCAAGCTCAAGGGGTTCCAGAACCCCACGCGGGTGGAGTTCGCCGTCGTCAACGTCGAGCGGCTGGGGGCCGTGTTCGACCCGGGTTCCGAGGTGACGCCCGAGGCGATGCACGCGAAAGGGCTCGTCCGCCGGTCCATGCCGGTCAAGATCCTCGGCCGGGGCGACCTCGACCGGGCGCTCACCGTCCGGGCTCACGCGGTGTCCGCGTCCGCCCGCTCCAAGATCGAGCAGGCCGGAGGTACGGTTCAGCTGCTCGACTCCCGGTAAACTTGTTGGCCCCAGCCTGAAGGGGCGCCTCGGTGCTCAGAGCGTTCGTCAACGCGTTCAAGATCCCGGATCTTCGGAAGAAGATCCTCTTCACGCTGTTCATCATCGCGGTGTTCCGGTTCGGGTCGCACCTCCCGGCTCCGGACATCAACGTGAAGGCGCTCGAGAACGAGTTCAACTCGCCGAACAACCAGAGCGTCCTGCAGTTCATCGACCTGTTCTCGGGCGGCGCGCTCACGCGGTTCGCCGTGTTCTCGCTCGGGATCATGCCGTACATCACCAGCTCGATCATCATGCAGCTGCTGACGGTGGTCATCCCGCGCCTCGAGCAGTGGCAGCGCCAGGGCGAGATCGGGATCAAGAAGATCACGCAGTACACCCGCTACATGACCGTGACGCTGGCGCTGCTTCAGTCGACCGGGCTCGTGTTCCTGTTCAACAGCCAGTTCCAGGTGGTGCGGATCTTCGACCCGCAGCACGTGGCGATCATCGTGCTCACGCTGACCGCCGGCACCGCGATGATCATGTGGCTGGGTGAGCTGATCACGCAGCGCGGCATCGGCAACGGCATGTCGATCCTGATCTTCACGAGCGTGATCTCGCGGCTGCCCTCCGAGGGCCTCGCGATCCTTCGGCAGGCCGGCCAGGCGAAGTTCTACTTCTTCCTGGCCCTCGGCGTCGCCATCATCTTCGCGGTCGTGTTCATGGAGCAGGGGCAGCGGCGAATCCCCGTGCAGTACGCGAAGCGCATCGTCGGCCGCCGTCAGACACAGGGCGGCTCGACCTACATCCCGCTCAAGGTGAACCAGTCGGGCGTCATCCCGATCATCTTCGCGTCCTCGATCCTGTACTTTCCGACGCTGCTCGTGAGCGTGATCCACGCGACATGGTTCAAGAACTTCGTCGACAACTACGTCCTGAACACGGCGTCGCCCGTCTACATGCTCATCTACGGAATGCTGGTGGTGTTCTTCGCGTACTTCTACACGGCGATCCAGTTCGACCCGTACCGGACCGCCGACGACATCCGCAAGTACGGAGGGTTCATTCCGGGCATCCGTCCCGGCAACCCGACCGGTCAATACCTGGCGAACGTGCTCAACCGCATCACCCTTCCCGGGTCGCTGTGGCTGGCCGCCATCGCGCTGCTGCCGTCGGTGTTCCTCTCGATCTGGAACATCCAGGCATTCCCCTTCGGCGGCACGAGCATCCTCATCACCGTCGGCGTCGCGCTCGAGACGATGAAACAGATCGAGTCGCAGCTGATGATGCGCAACTACGAAGGGTTCCTGAGCTCGTGAGGGACCCCGTCCGCGTTGTCCTGCTCGGACCCCCGGGCGCCGGAAAAGGCACCCAGGCGTACCGTCTCGCGACCAGGTACGACGTGCCGCTCATCTCGACCGGCGACATCTTCCGGCGCAACGTGGAGGAGCAGTCCGAGCTCGGCCTGGAGGCCAAGGCGTACATGGAGGAGGGCGAGCTCGTCCCCGACGGCGTCGTCGTCGGCATGGTGACGGCGGCGATCGACGAGGCGCACGATGAGCACACGGGCTTCATCCTCGATGGGTTCCCGCGAACCATCCGGCAGGCCGAGCTCCTCGAGGAGCACACGGTCGCGGGCGGGTTCCCGATCACCGCGGCCCTCGCGTTCATGGTCTCAGACGAGCTCGCCGTCAAGCGGGTCGCCGGCCGCCGCACGTGCGCGATCGACCAGCGCCCGTACAACGTGGAGCTCTCCCCGCCGCGCGAGGAGGGTGTGTGCGACCGCTGCGGCGGACCCCTGATCCAGCGCGAGGACGACCGGGAGGAGACGGTGCGGCACCGCCTCGAGGTGTACCACGCGCAGACGCAGCCGCTGCTCGAGTTCTACGGCGAGCGCGGGATCCTCCACGAACTCGACGCCGACGCCGCCGTCGACGAGGTGACCGACCGCGCGGTCGCCACGATCGAGCGCGTGACCGCGGGGGCGCCGGGAGCGCGCGGATGATCGTCTACAAGTCCCCCGAGGAGATCGACGAGATGCGCCGCGCGGGGAAGATCGTCGCGGACACGATCGACGAGCTGGTGGATCGGGTTCGCCCCGGGATCACCACGAGGCAGCTCGACGAGCTCGCGGAACGGAGCATCAGGAGCGCCGGCGCGGTCCCATCCTTCAAGGGGTACCGCGGCTTCCCGGCCTCGATCTGCACGTCGCTCAACGACGAGGTGGTGCACGGCATCCCGGGAAAGCAGCGCGTGGGCGAGGGCGACATCCTGAAGCTGGACGTCGGCGCCATCTGGGAGGGGTTCCATGCGGACTCCGCGGTGAGCGTGTACGTGGGCGACGCGCCCTCCGACGTCGTCGACAAGCTGCTGCGCGTGACCGAGGAGTCGCTCGCGGCCGGCATCTCCGAGCTCCGCCCGGCGGGGCGGCTCTCCGACGTGGGCCACGCCGTTCAGCAGCTGGTCGAGGGCGCCGGGTTCGCCGTGGTGCGCGAGTACGTGGGCCACGGAGTCGGCCGGCTCCTCCATGAAGATCCCCAGGTTCCCAACTACGGCGATCCGGGCAGGGGACCCGAGATCAGGCCGGGTCTGGTGGTCGCCATCGAGCCCATGGTGAACGTCGGGGACTGGCGGACGAACGTCCTGGACGACGGCTGGACGGTGGTGACGGCCGATGGAAGCCTGTCCGCCCACTTCGAGCACACCATCGCGGTGACGCCCGACGGGCCGGAGGTCCTCACCGCGCGGGAGAGCGCCTAGCCAGCTCCGACGTTCGAGGGACTTCGGCCACGGGCGCACAAAGGCCAAAACCCCTCGTCAGGAGCACCGAGGACGGTGGACGGGTCGCCTGGTGAACCCTATACTTGTCGCGATCCCGGGAATGACCTGGGCCGTTCGCGCTGTTCGAAAGTCGGGGCGATAACCGGAGCGTGGCAAAAAAGGACGCAATTGAGGTCGAGGGCACGGTCGTCGAGCCGCTGCCAAACGCCATGTTCCGGGTGGAGCTCGACAATGGCCACAAGGTTCTGACCCACATCTCGGGCAAGATGCGGATGCACTACATCCGGATCCTCCCGGGAGACCGGGTCCTGGTGGAACTGACACCGTACGACCTGACGAGGGGCCGGATCACCTACCGGTACCGGTAGCGGCGGGTCCGTCTCCCGGCGAAGTTGGAAGGATGCGAAGATGAAGGTTCGGCCGTCGGTCAAGAAGATGTGCGAGCGGTGCAAGCTGATCCGCCGTCACGGCGTCGTGATGGTGATCTGCTCGAACCCGCGCCACAAGCAGCGGCAGGGATAGGGGAGCGAGCGGCATGGCTCGAATCGCTGGCGTCGACCTCCCGCGCGACAAGCGCGTGGACGTCGCGCTCCGCTACATCTACGGCATCGGCCCGACACGGGCCCGGAGCACCGTGGACGCCCTCGGCTTGGACGGCGGCCGCAAGGTCCGCGACCTGACCGAGGAGGAGGTCGTCCGGATCCGCGACTGGATCGACGCGAGCTACAAGGTCGAGGGCGACCTTCGCCGCGACGTGGCGCAGGACATCAAGCGCAAGATCGAGATCGGCGCCTACCAGGGGATCCGCCACCGCCGGAGCCTTCCCGTCCACGGCCAGCGGACGCACACGAACGCACGCACGCGCAAGGGTCCCAAGAAGACCGTCGGCGTGCGGCGCAAGAAGGGCAAGTAGTAAAGGGAGCTGACGATCGTGGCCAAGCCCAAGCAGAAGAAGACGCGCCGCAAGGAGAAGAAGAACGTCTCCCACGGGCAGGCGCACATCAAGTCGACGTTCAACAACACGATCGTCACCATCACCGACCTGGAGGGGAACACCCTCTCCTGGGCGAGCGCCGGCAACGTCGGGTTCAAGGGATCGCGCAAGTCGACACCTTTCGCCGCGCAGCTCGCCGCCGAGGCGGCGGCCCGCCGTGCCCAGGAGCACGGCCTCACCAAGGTCGACGTCTTCGTGAAGGGCCCCGGCTCCGGGCGCGAGACGGCCATCCGCTCGCTCGCCGCGACCGGGCTCGAGATCCTGGGCATCCAGGACGTCACGCCGGTGCCGCACAACGGCTGCCGGCCGCGGAAGCGCCGCCGCGTCTAGCCGTTCCGGCGCATCGTTGGACCGCATCCGGGCCCGAGTTCCGGAGCGGAGGTGAACCGAGGGTGGGGAGAAATGGATGATCCCCCGCCGAAGGAGGCAACGCCGTGCTCGTCGTCGCAAGGCCAGAGATCGAAGAGGAAGTGCTGACTCCGACGCGCTCGAAGTTCGTCGTCGAGCCGCTGGAGCCCGGATTCGGATACACGCTCGGGAACGCGCTGCGGCGCACGCTGTTGTCGTCGATCCCCGGCGCCGCAATCTCGTCGGTGAAGATCGAGGGCGTCCTGCACGAGTTCTCGACCATTCCGAAGGTGACCGAGGACGTCACCAACGTGATCCTGAACCTCAAGCAGCTCGTGATCCGCTCCGAGGTCGACGAGCCCGTGTCGGCGTACCTGCGGGCGCGCGGTCCGGCCGAGGTCACCGCCGGCGACGTGCAACCGCCCGCCGGCGTCGAGATCCTCAACTCCGGCCTGCACATCGCCACGCTCGGCAAGGGCGCGAACCTCGAGCTGGAGCTGGTCGTGGAGCGTGGCGTCGGCTACGTGCCGGCCGACCGCAACAAGAAGCTTCGCGACCCGATCGGGGTGATCCCGGTGGACTCGATCTTCTCGCCGGTCCGCCGCGTGACGTACTCGGTCGAGAACACCCGCGTCGAGCAGATGACCGACCGCGACCGGCTGATCCTGGACGTGGAGACCAACGGCGCGCTGACGGCCAAGGAGGCGGTCGCCTCCGCAGGGAAGACCCTGGTGGCGCTCGTGGACCTTTTCTCGGCGCTGGCCGAGAGCGACCACATCGTTCCGGCGAACGCCGAGGAGGCCCCGCTGTCGGGCGATCTTGCCCTGACGATCGAGGACCTGAACCTCTCGGTCCGCTCGTACAACTGCCTGAAGCGCGAGGGCATCAACACCGTGGGCGAGCTCGTGCAGCGCAGCGAGCAGGAGCTCATGGACATCCGCAACTTCGGACAGAAGTCGATCGACGAGGTGAAGGGCAAGCTCGAGGAGCTCGACCTGTCGCTGCGGGAGGACTGACGTGCCGAAGCCGACGCGGGGGCCGCGTCTCGGATCGGGGCCCGCGCACCAGAAGCTGATGCTTGGGGGCCTCGCCGCTCAGCTCTTCACACACGAGCGCGTTCGCACGACCGAGGCGAAGGCCAAGGCCCTTCGGCCGCTGGCCGAGCATCTGATCACCTTCGCGAAGCGAGGCGACGTGCACGCTCGGCGGCAGGTGCTGCGGACCGTGCCCGATCGCGACGTGGTGCACAAGCTCTTCTCCGAGATCGGGCCGCGCTACGCGGAGCGAAACGGCGGCTACACGCGCATCCTCAAGCTCGGCCAGCGCGGCGGCGACGGGGCGCCCATGGCGATCATCGAACTGCTGCCCGAAGAGGAGTGACCCGGTCCGCCGCGCGGCGATGAGCGTCGTCCGGCTCGATATTGCCTACGACGGAACGGATTTCCATGGATGGGCGCGCCAGCCGCGCGTCCGGACCGTCGAGGGCGTACTGACCGAGGCACTCGGGAGGCTCCTCGGCGAGGAGCCGAAGCTTTCCGTGGCGGGCCGAACCGATGCCGGAGTGCACGCGGAAGGCCAGGTGGCGTCGTTCACCGCGCCGGGTGACATCGACCTCGAGCGGGCGCGGCGCGCGCTCAACCGCATGCTCGGCCCCGAGATCGCGATCCGCCGCGCGCGCCGCGCCCCCGAAGGGTTCGACGCGCGCTTCAGTGCCAGCGGCCGCGAGTACCGCTACGACATCGAGACATCGGACACGCCCGACCCGTTCGCGGCAAGGTTCGTGTGGCATCGGCCCGGCGCCCTGGCGGTGCCCGCCATGCGCGCCGCCGCGCGTTCGCTGATCGGCGAGCACGACTTCGCTTCCTTCTGCCGGGCCGCCGACCCGCCGGCGAGCACCGTCCGCAACCTCCGCACGCTGTCGGTGAACGTGCGCGGGACGCGCGTCGGCGTGCGCGCGCAGGCCGACGCATTCCTGCATCAAATGGTCCGGAGCCTCGTCGGTACCCTCGTCCGGGTCGGGGAGGGACGGCTCGAAGCCGCCGGCGTGGCCGCGATCCTCGCGGCCCGCGACCGTGCCGGGGCGGGCACGATCGCGCCTGCGCAGGGGCTGTCGCTGCTCCGGGTTCGTTACGCCAAATGACCCTGTTCCGCTACCTGGGAATTCGACCCATTGTCCTATTGCCCCCCCCGCCCGTTGTAGTGCAACCTAGGCACACGACCCCCATGTGGGGACTTCCTTCGGGACCGGGAGGAGGTGCGGGGCGGTCCGAGAGACCTCGGATGCTCCTTTGATACCTTTGCGGTTCGGGCCGAGGGACGGGGCTGAGGTGGGTTCCGGGGGTTGGAGGCGGAGGAGAGTCTTTGCTGGTCAGGCAGCGAGAGGTTGAAGTCGAGGCGGTCGACCGTCCGGTCGTCCTGCCCGGCGGGGCCGTTCACCTCTACCAAAAGGTGGCGTTCGGTGTTGGGCTCACCGACGTGCTCTCACTGCTCTTGGCCATCGGACTCGCGTGGATCGTCCGGTTCGGGGAGCATCCCCTCGGGTCCAACTCGCTGCTGCTGATCCTGTCCACGCCGTTCCTGGTCGTCCCGATCTTCGCGGCGTTTCGCCTCTACAGCCTCTCCAGGCTGTCGCCGGCCGAGGAGTTTCGGCGGATTCCCGGCGCCGTCTCGATGGTGGTCGCCGGCTTCGTGGTCATCAGCTTCTGGTCCCGCGCCAACTCCTCGCGGTTCTGGGTCGCGCTCACGTGGATCTTCGGCATCCTGCTGGTGCTCGCCTCCCGGCGCGCCTGGCACTGGTACATGGGTCGGCGGCGGCGCGAGGGCCGGCTGGCCTTCCGCACGCTGATCGTCGGCACCAACGAAGAGGCCCGCAGGATCGCGCACTCCATGACCGGCATCAACGGCTACACGGCGGCCGGCTTCGTATGCCCGACCGGCGACTACGTCCGGCTCGAGGGCCTCCCCGTCTACGAGCTGGACGACCTGCACCACGCGGTTCGCGAGTGCGGAGCCGAGTGCGTCTTCGTGGCCTCGACGGCGCTCGGGACAAAGAAGATGACGTCGATCTCCCGTGCGCTGCGCGACCTCGACGTCGAGGTGCGCGTGTCGGCGAACATCTCGGACATCCTTTCGACCAGGCTCACCCTGCAGCAGGTCGGCGGCCTCATGGCGCTGTCGCTGCGCCCCGTCAGGCTGTCGGGGGCCCAGGCGGCCGCGAAGCGCACGCTCGACCTGGCGCTCGCCTCGCTCGCCATCCTGCTGCTCGCCCCGCTGTGGGTGATCCTGGCCGTCGCCATCAAGCTGGACTCCCGAGGGCCGGTGTTCTTCCGGCAGAAGCGGATCGGTCGGCACGAGCAGCTGTTCGAGATCCTGAAGTTCCGCACGATGGTGGTCGGCGCCGACACCATGCTCGACGACCTGAAGGACCAGAACGAGGCGACGGGTCCCCTGTTCAAGCTCCGCCGAGACCCCCGCGTCACGCGGGTGGGGCGGTTCCTGCGGCGCTGGAGCCTCGACGAGCTCCCGCAGATCTGGAACGTCCTCCAGGGCAACATGAGCCTCGTCGGTCCCCGCCCGCCCCTGCCGGACGAGGTGGCCCTCTACGAAGACTGGCACCTCGACCGCCTCGAGGTCCCGCCTGGGATGACCGGGCTCTGGCAGATCAAGGGCCGCAGCGACCTGCCCTTCGACGACTACGTGCGCCTCGACCTCTTCTACATCGAGAACTGGTCGATCGGCTACGACCTCTACATCATGGCGAAGACCCTCCCGGCCGTCTTCGCAGGTCGCGGGGCCTTCTAACCCCTTCGGGACGGGTCCCGGGAGGGGGTCGGCGCGCCGGCTTTTCCGCTATGCTTGGCTGCCGCCGGCAATGCGTCGTCGCCGGCCGTCCATGGACCCGCAATCGAGAGACCGACCTGTGAAGACGTACGCCCCGAGACCCCGAGACGTGGAGCGCCGCTGGTATCTGGTGGATGCCGACGGCGCGGTGCTCGGGCGCCTTGCGTCCGAGGTGGCGAAGCTGCTCCGGGGAAAGGACAAGCCCATCTTCGCCCCGCACGCCGACACCGGCGACCATGTCGTGGTCGTGAACGCCCGCGGCGTCGTCCTTTCGGGGAGCAAGCGCGACACCAAGCAGTACCACCATCACTCCGGCTACCCGGGCGGGCTCCGGTCGGTCGATTACGCCCGGCTGCTCGCCGAGCGCCCTTCGCTCGCGGTCGAGAAGGCCGTGAAGGGCATGCTCCCCAAGAACCGGCTGGGGCGCAAGATGATCGGCAAGCTGTCCGTCTACGACGGCGCGGAGCACCCGCACGCGGCACAGAAGCCGGCACCCCTTGCCCTGGGCGAGCTGCCTCGCTGGGAGGGGCTGCCGAAGCATGAGGAGGCGCCTGCCCTCGCGCCCGAGAAGCCCGCCGCGCCGGAAACGCGAACGCGCGCCCGCCGCGCGAGCGCCGGCGACGCGCCGAAGGAGAAGGCATCCGCGAAAACGGCCGCGGCCGGGACGTCGCGGAGGCGGACGACACCGGCGAAGGCGACCGCCGGGACGAGCAAGGAGGAGTCCGCGCGCGCGCGCACCTCCGCAAGGTCGGCGCCGGCCGGGAAGCGGGCGGCCGGGAAGCCGGCGGCTGGGAAGCCCGCCAGCAAGCAGTCCGCGCCGGCCGGCCAGGAGAAGGTCCCAGCCCGGGCGCGGCGCGCGAAGGCAGACGAGGAGGAGTCCTAGGTGGCGGACGACAGCACGCCCGCGGCGCCGGAAGAGGCGCCCGAGGAGCAAGCGCCCGAGGAGACGCCCGAGGCGCACGTGGCTGAGGTGGAGACGGCCGAGGCGCCGGCGCCGGAGGCGAGCGCCGAGCCGACTCCCGAGCAGCCCGCCCCCGAGCAGTCGGCGGACGAGCCCGCCGCAGAGGAGCCGTCTCCCGGGCCGTCGGCCGAGCCCGCCCCGCAGCCGAAGCCGGCCAGGCCTCCGGTCACCGGCCGGTCGGGGGGGACGGGCCGCCGCAAAGAAGCCGTCGCGCGCGTTCGGATCGTTCCCGGAACCGGGCGGTTCGACCTGGGCGGCCGGAGCCTCGAGCAGGCATTCCCCAACCGGGCACACCGGATGGAGATCACGGCCCCCCTTCGACTCGTCGACCACGAGCAGGACGTCGACGTCCTGGCCCGGCTGACGGGTGGCGGCGTCGCCGGGCAGGCCGGGGCCCTCCGGCACGGGATCGCCCGCGCGCTCGTCGACCTCGACCCCGGCCTGCGCCCCGCGCTCAAGGCAGAGGGCTTCCTCACCCGCGACTCGCGGGAGAAGGAACGTCGCAAGTACGGGCTGAAAAAGGCCCGCAAGGCACCGCAGTACTCCAAGCGCTGAGCCCCGGCGTTTCCCGCATGGCGCTGACCGCGCTATGCTCGCCCAACCTCCTAGGGGGACTCGGGATGCCCAGATACCTGATCGAGCGCAACTTCGGTCGCATCGACGACGAGAAGATGCACGGCTACGGCGAGCGCAGCGCCGACATCGTCAAGAACCAGATGACCGGCGTCGTCTGGGTACACAGTCATGTCGCCGTCGGAGAGGACGGGACGATCAGGACCTTTTGCGTGTACATCGCCCCGGACCTCGACATCGTCTACGAGCACGCCGACAAGCTCGGCGGTCACACGATCGAGAACGTCTGGGAGATCGGTGGCGATGTCTCTCCCGGCGACTACGACGTCTAGCGAGGAGCCGCCGGCCGTCCCCCCGGACCCTCGAGGCCGCCCGGCGCCAGGTCCGAGATGTAGTGCTGGAACCGAAGTGCGGCGACCGCGCGCCTCGTCCCCACCGTCCGTAGCATTTCGGCGTCGTCCCTCGGCACGAGCGCCAACGCGTCGTCGTAGAGCTGAACGGCCTCGTTGGTCGCCCACCCCTTCTCCGCCTGCGTCGCTGCGAGCAGCAGGTAGTCGAGCGCGCGCTCCGCGTCGCCCGCCTCCCGCCAATGGTGCGCGAGGATCGCGGCATGCGCGTCCGGGTTGGTGACGGTGCGCTCGATGAACTGAGCCACGACCTCGTGCCGCTGTCGCCGGCCGGCCCGCGGCAGGGTCTCGTACGCCACGTCCCGGATCAACATGTGCCGGAACGAGAACTGTCGATCGCCCTCGATCGCGGACTCGGTCTCGCTGCGGATCAGGTCGCGCTCCTCGAGCGAGTCGAGGATCTCGACGAGGTCGTCGCCGCCCGAGCCCAACTGCGCGAGGGGGCCGACCCAGAACTGCTTGCCGAGCACCGACGCGTCGTAGAGCACCTGGCTCTCGTTCTTCGGGAGCGCGTCGAGGCGCGCGGCGATCATTGCGCGAACCGTGGTCGGCAGCGTCGAGCCGCTCCCGCCCGACTCGTGCACCCAGGCAGCCATCTCCTCGATGAACAGAGGGTTGCCTCCGGCGGCCGTCTCGATCCGGTGCGAGTCCTCGTGCGACAGGCGCTCCAGCAGGCGGTTTGCCAGCGCGTGGCTGTCGTCCTCCGATAGCGGGTCGAGCCGGATCGTCGTCGAGGCGGCCAGCCCGCCGCCCCAGTCGGGCCGCGTGTCGAGCAGCTCGGGCCGCGCGAGCGCGAACATGACCAGCCGGGCCCCACGCGCGCGTGCCGCGAGGTACTGGATCAGGTCGAGCGCGCTCGGGTGCGCCCAGTGGATGTCCTCGAACACGATCATGGTCGGGCGGTCGCGCGCGAGGGCCTCCACGAAACGGCGCGCGGCCTCGAACAGCCCCTTGCGATCCTCGACCTCGACCTCGCCCGCTCCCACGAACACCGCCAGCGTCCTGTTCAAACCCTCCAACCCGAGCGCATCCGCGGCGGAGGCGAGCTTCTCCCGCGCGACCTCGCGCGAGTCGGTCTCGTAGATGTCGGCGGCCTCCTTCACGAGCTCGCCGAAGGCCTCGTAGCCGGCGCTCAGCTCATAGGGAAGCGAGCGGACGTGGAACGCTCGCCCTCCGTCGCGCGACACGCGTCCGGCGAGCTCCGCGGCGAGCCTGCTCTTCCCGATCCCGGGCTCCCCGAGGATCGTGACGACGTGAGGCCGCGACTCGTCGACCGCGCGCCGCCACACGTCCTCGAGGAGGTCGAGCTCCCGGCCGCGCCCCACGAAGTAGGTGTCCGGCAGCATGCCGGCGAACGGGGCGAACGGCTCGACGGCGACCCAGGCCGGCACGGGCTCGCGCTTCCCCTTCGCCTCGATCGCGTCGACGGCGTCGTATCGGATCGCCCTCTTGGTCGCGAGGAACGTGCCCTCGCCCACGAGCACCCCGCCCACCGGCGCCGAGGTCTGGAGCCGCGCGGCCGTGTTGACGACGTCGCCGGCGACCATCGCTTCGCCCTCGCCGGGCCGCGCGTCCATGGTCACCACGGCCTCGCCCGTGTTCACGGCCACCCGCACGTGCAGATCGAGGCCCGGGTTGGCCCTGTTCAGTCGCTCGACCGCCGGCGGGATCGCGAGTGCCGCCCGGACCGCGCGCTCGGCGTCGTCGCCGTAGGCGACCGGCGCTCCGAACACGGCCATGACCGCGTCACCGACGAACTTCTCCACGACGCCGCCGAACCGCTCCACCGGCGCCTTCACGGTCTGGTGGTACTCCCGCAGCCTCGCGCGAACGTCCTCGGGGTCGTCGAGCTCGGAGCGCGACGTGAATCCGGCGAGGTCGGCGAACAGGATCGAGACCACCTTGCGCCGCTCCTCGGTGGCGGGTCCGGCGTCCAGCGCCGCGCCGCAGGATGGACAGAAGCGGCCGAGGCCGGGAAGGGCCTGCCCGCATTGGGGGCAGGCGGAGACGAGCGCCTCCCCGCAGCTCACGCAGAAGCGTGCGTTCTCGACGTTCGTCGTTCCACACCGCGCGCAAACGGCCACGTCAGGAGTCTAGATTCCCCGAGCCGAGCGGTGGAAGAATGGGGCCGGCCTCGAGGGGGGGTTCGCCATGGACGGGGCATCGGTCGCCGACCTCGGCAAGCGGCTGCACGGGAGTCTCGTCACGCCCGGGGACCCGGGTTACGACGAGGCGCGTGCCCTGTACAACGGCATGTTCGACCCGCGCCCCGCGGCGATCGCGCGATGCGTCGATCCCGAGGACGTCCGCGCGGCCGTCGCATTCGTGCGAGGCACGGAGGTCGATCTCGCCGTCCGCGGCGGTGGGCACAGCGGCGCGGGGCTCGGCAGCGTGGACGGCGGACTCGTGGCCGACCTCTCGCCGATGCGCGACGTCCGAGTCGACGACGCCGGGATCGTTCACGCCGCGGGCGGCGCGCTGCTGCGCGACATCGACGCCGCGACGCACGCGGCAGGCGGCGCGGTACCCGTCGGGATCCTGGGAACGACCGGCATCGGCGGCCTCGCGCTTGGGGGCGGCGTCGGCAACCTGACGCGGACGCTCGGACTCACGATCGACAGCCTCGTCGGCGCCGACGTCGTGCTTGCCGACGGCAGCAGCGTGAGGACCGATGAGGACCACGAGCCCGACCTGTTCTGGGCCCTGCGCGGCGGTGGCGGAAACTTCGGGGTCGTGACGTCGTTCCGGTTCCGGATGCATCCGGTGACCTCGGTCGTCGCCGGCCCCATGTTGTGGCCGATCGACCAGACGCCCGAGGTTCTGTCCGCATACCGGGAGTTCATCGGCGCCGCCCCGGACGAACTGGGCGGGTACTTCGTGGTGCTCGTCGTCCCGCCCGTTCCGCCCTTTCCCGAGGAGCTGCAGCTGACGAAGGTCTGCGGCGTGATCTGGTGCTTCGCCGGCCCGGAGGACCGGGCCGGCGAAGCGCTCGCACCGATGCGCGCCGTCGGGAAGGTGGCGCTCGACGGCGTGACGGCGATGCCCCTCACGGCGCTCCAGTCGGTATTCGATCCGTTGTTTCCGCCAGGCGATCAGTGGTACTGGCGCACGGGCTTCGTGCGCGAGATCCACGACGAGGCCGTCGCCGTGCACGCGGAGTTCGGCGCACGAATCCCCACGCCGAAGTCGAGCATGCACCTGTACCCGGTCGACGGCGCGGCCGCGCGCGTGCGCCCGGAGGACACGGCCTGGGCCTATCGCGACGCGCGCTGGTGCCAGGTGATCCTCGGCGTGGACCCCGACGCCGCCAACACCGAGCTGGTGCGGTCGTGGGCGGTCGGCTACTCGGACGCGATCCGGCCGCACACGATGGGCGGCGGCTACGTGAACATGATGATGGCCGAAGGGGACGCGCTCGACCGCGTGCACGGCTCGTACCGCGGCAACTGGGACCGGCTCGTGAGGGTCAAGCGCGCGTACGACCCGGAGAACCTCTTCCACGTGAACCAGAACATCCCGCCGGGCTAACCGGACGCGGCGATCAGCCGACGGGCTCGGCGTCCTCGCTCGCGGGCGGCGCCTCGAGCAGGAGCCTGGCCTGGACCTCGAGCCCCTCGGGCACCCACAGCTCCACGGGGCCCATGCGGTACGGTCCCTCGCCCTCGCCCTTGGTCAGCACCGGGATGCCCTCCGCCTGCAGCAGGCCCCTCGCCAGCAGGCCCTCCGGGATCGTCGGCAGGGTCGTCGCCAGCACGAACCGGGAGCGGGCGTCGATGATCTCGTCACGACCGTTCCGCACCATTCCACGGCTAAGATACTCACATGGGCCGCCTGTTCGGAACCGACGGCGTCCGGGCGGTTGCGGGCGGCGACCTCTCGGGAGAGCTCGCGTTTCGGCTCGGGCGAGCGGCCGTGGTGGCGCTGACCGAGCTGGGCGAGCGCCGGCCGAAGATCACCTTGGGGCGGGACACGCGCGCGTCGGGCGAGTTCCTCGAGGCCGCCATCTCGGCGGGCATCTGCTCGGCCGGCGGCGACGTCCTCTCGCTCGGCGTGACGACCACGCCCGCGGTCGCGTTCCTCACCCGCGACATGGGCGCGCAGGCCGGGGCCGTCATCTCCGCATCGCACAACCCGGCGGAGTACAACGGCATCAAGTTCTTCGCCGAGAGTGGTTACAAGCTGCCGGACGACGTCGAGGACGAGGTCGAGCGCCTCGTGGACTCCGGCGAGGGTCCGCGTCCCACCGGGCGCGAGATCGGCCGGATCCGTCCGGTGCACCGGGCCACCGAGCGCTATCTCGCGCATCTGGAGGCCTCGGCCGGCGGCCGGCTGGACGGGATGCACGTGGTCGTCGACTCCGCAAACGGCGCGGCGTCCACGTTCGGGCCGGAGCTGCTGCGTCGGCTCGGGGCGAAGGTGTCGCCCATCAACGACGAGCCGGACGGCTGGAACATCAACGACGGCTGCGGGGCGACGACCCCCGAAGCCGTGTCGCTCGCGGTCGTGGAGGCCGAGGCCGACGCCGGGGTCGCGTTCGACGGCGACGCCGACCGCGCGATCTTCGCCGACCGCGACGGCGCGGTCATCGACGGCGACCAGGTGCTCGCGGCCTGCGCCGTGTCGATGCACCGGGCGGACGAGCTTCCCAAGAGCCTGGTGGTCACCACCGTGATGGCGAACCTCGGGCTGCGGCTGGCCTTGGAGGACGCCGGGATCTCGATACTCGAGACGAGGGTGGGCGACCGCTACGTGCTGGAGGAGATGCTCCGCTCGGGAGCCGCCCTCGGCGGTGAGCAGTCCGGCCACGTCATCTTTCTGGACCACGCCACGACGGGCGACGGGCTGCTCACCGCGGTGCGCTTCCTGACGATGGCGGCGGCGCGGGGGGCTCCGGTCGCCGAGGTGGCGGCCATCATGCGCCGCTACCCGCAGGTGCTGCGCAACGTCGAGGTGGCCGACCGCGGAGGGCTGGAGGCGAGCGAGGAGATCCGGGAGGCGATCCGCCGGGCGGAGAAGGCACTCGACGGCCGCGGGCGCGTCCTCGTGCGGGCGTCGGGCACCGAACCGCTTGTTCGCGTGATGGTCGAGGCCCAGACCGAGGACGAGGCGGCCCGCTTCGCGCAGGACATCTCGACGGCGGTTTCGACGGCTCTGAGCTGACCCCTGGCCATCCTGGGCACGCGACGGCGGGCCGGTACCATGGAGCCCTGATGTGCGGCATCGTGGGCTACGTCGGACCCGATCCGGCGCTCCCGATCATCGTCGAAGGGCTCCGTCGCCTCGAGTACCGAGGTTACGACTCGGCCGGCATCGCCGTCGCCGACGGCACGCTCACCGTCGTGAAGCGGGCCGGCAAGCTGAGCGCGCTCGAGGAGCTACTGGGCAGCGGCGGCGCGCCGGCGGGGTCGGCGGGAATGGGCCATACGCGCTGGGCCACGCACGGCGCGCCGACCGACGAGAACGCGCACCCGCACCTCGACTGCTCGGGACGGGTTGCCGTCATCCACAACGGGATCATCGAGAACTTCCGCCTGCACCGGGAACGGCTGACGAAGGCGGGGCACACGTTCGCGAGCGAGACCGACACCGAGGTGGTGGCGCACCTCGTGGAGGAACGACTGGACGGCGACCTGGCGGCCGCGGTCCGCGACGTCGTGCGCGAGCTCGCCGGCGCCTACTCGCTCGTGGTCATGAGCGCCGACCATCCCGGCCGGCTCGTCGGCGTCCGCGTGTCCTCGCCGCTCGTCGTCGGCGTCGGGACGGGCGAGATGCTCCTCGCCTCCGACATCCCTGCGGTTCTCGACCGCACCTCCACCGTGATCCCGGTCGCCGAGGGGCAGGTCGTCGACGTCACGCGCGAGGGCGCTGTCTTCACGGATTTCCGCGGGGCCGACGCGCACGTGACGCCGATCGAGGTGAACTGGGACGTCGGGCGGGCGCAGAAGGGCGGCTACGACGACTTCATGTTGAACGAGATCCACGAGCAGCCGGACGCCATCGCCGACACGCTCCTCGGACGGATCGACGACCGGGGCCGGCTCGAGCTCGACGAGCTGTCGATGCCGGAGGAGCGCATCCAGGGCGTGGACAAGGCCTTCGTCGTCGCTTGCGGGACGGCGTTCCACGCGGGGCTCGTGGCGAAGTACGCGATCGAGCACTGGGTCCGCCTGCCCGTGGAGATCGAGATCGCGAGCGAGTTCCGGTACCGGGATCCGGTCCTCGACTCGGGGACGCTGACGCTCGGCGTGTCGCAGTCGGGCGAGACCATCGATACGCTCGAGGCGGTGCGGCACGCCGGACATCAGCAGTCGCACGTGATCGCCATCACCAACACGGTCGGTTCGTCGATCGCCCGTGAGGGCGACGGCGTCCTCTACACGCACGCTGGCCCCGAGGTCGGCGTCGCCGCAACCAAGACGTTCGCGACGCAGATGATCGCGTTGCACCTGGTCGCGCTGTACCTGGCGCAGGTTCGCGGTTCGTTGTTCCCGGAGGAGGTCGCCGATCGCGTCACGCTCATGAAGGCGCTGCCCGGGCAGGTGCAGGACGCGCTGGAACTCTCCGACCGCATCCGCGCCCTGGCCGAGCGCTACGCGGGGGCGTCCGACGTCCTGTTCATCGGACGCCACACCGGATATCCGGCGGCGCTCGAGGGAGCGCTCAAGCTGAAGGAGATCTCCTACATCCACGCGGAGGGGTACCCGGCGGGCGAGCTCAAGCACGGGCCGATCGCGCTCGTCGAGCAGGGCGTGCCGGTGGTGGCGGTCGCCACCGAATGTCACGTCTACCCGAAGATGCTGTCGAACATCGCCGAGGTCAAGGCGCGCGGCGCGGAGGTGATCGCGATCGTGACCGAGGGCGACACCGAGGCCGCCGAGCTCGCCGACCACGTGCTGGAGGTTCCGCGCACGCACGAGTTGCTGTCGCCGGTCGTGGTCGCCGTTCCCCTGCAGCTGCTTGCCTACCACGTCGCGAAGCTTCGGGGGTGCGACGTGGACCAGCCGCGAAACCTCGCGAAGAGCGTCACCGTCGAGTAGGGAAGTGGAGATCAGCGGCATCGGCGTGGATCTGGTCGACGTGGATCGCGTCCGTGTGATCATGAGCAGGCGACCGACGTTCGCCGAGCGCGTGTTCACGCCGCACGAGATCGCATACTGCCAGCGGCAGGCGAGCCCGGAGGAATCCTTCGCGGCGCGCTGGGCGGCTCGCGAGGCGTGCCGCAAGGCACTCGGTGGCGTGCGCGGCATGCGCTGGCACGACGTGCGGGTCGACCGTGCCCCGTCCGGCGCGCCGAGCTTGGTCCTCGGGGGAAACGTCCTGCGCCGGGCGGAGGAGCTTGGGGTGTCGCAGGTCATGGTGGCCCTCACGCACGAGCGGCGGATGGCCGGCGCGTTCTGTGTGGCGGTGCGAGACTGATGCTCCCGATCCTGCTCCCGAGTGAGGCCGCCGCCGTCGACCGGGAGTCCGAGCGCCGCGGCGTGTCGGTGGACTCGTTGATGGAGTCCGCGGGAGCCGCCGTCGCGGCCGCGGCGGTGGGGCTCGCCGGCGGGGCCTACGGGCGGCGCGCGGTCGTGGTGTGCGGCAAGGGAAACAACGGCGGTGACGGCCTCGTCGCGGCGAGGCACCTCGAGCGCGCCGGGATGGGCGTCGCGGTCTTGCTGACGGAGGACTCGGCCGCGTACGCGGGGCCGGCGAGCGCGAACTTCTCGCGATACGAGCGCGGCGGCGGTCGGTGGCGGCCGGCCTCCGAAGCGAGCCTGCGGCGGGAGCTCGCCCGGAGCGATGTCGCGGTCGACGCCATCTTCGGGACGGGATTCCGCGGCAAGCCCGAGGGCGTGCACGCCGTCGCGATCGAGGCGCTTGCGCACGGGAGCGTGCCCGTCGTCGCCGTGGACGTGCCGTCCGGCGTCGAGGGCGAATCAGGGCTCGTGCGCGGCGCGGCGGTACGGGCCGGCGTTACCGTTACGCTGGGCGCGCTCAAGCCCGGCGTGGTCTTCCCGCCCGGGGCCCTGCTCGCCGGCCGCGTCGAGGTCGCCGACATCGGCATTCCGTCCGATCTCGTCCGGAGCGACCTCGCTCTGGTGGAGGCGAGCGACGTCGCCGGCTGGGCACCGCGGCGGCCGGCCGACGCGCACAAGCGCTCGACCGGTGTGGTGCTGGTGATCGCCGGGTCTCGCGACATGACGGGCGCCGCGGTGCTCGCGACCTCCGCGGCGTACCGCGCCGGCGCCGGGCTCGTCACGCTCGCCGCACCGCCGCCCGTCGTGTCCGTCGCGAGGGAACGCCTGGTGGAGGCGATCTTCCTACCGCTCGCCGAGACGCCGGAGGGCGCCGTCGACGTGACGGCGTGGCCCGCCGTCGAGGAGCGGCTCGCATCCGTCGACGCGGTCGCGATCGGTCCGGGACTGGGCCGGCACCCGGGCACTGCCGCGCTCGTGCGGCGCGTCGTCGCGGAGTCGCCCGTTCCCGTGGTGCTGGACGCGGACGGGTTGAACGCCTTCGCCGGCGACGCGGGTCCGCTCGCGGACCGCGCGTCGGCGGCGATCCTGACCCCCCACGCGGGCGAGTTCGCGCGGCTCACCGGTCTCGGCGCCGGGGAGGTCGCCGCGGACCGGCTCGGCCACGTCCGCAAGGCAGCCGCCGAGTGGCGATGCGTCGTCCTGTTGAAAGGCCCGCGAACGCTGGTGGTGGACCCCTCGGGCAACGCGCGCGTCAATCCCACCGGCGGCCCGGCGCTCGCGACGGGGGGGACCGGCGACGTCCTCACCGGAACGATCGCCGCGCTCACCGCGCGCGGGCTCGCGCCGTTCGACGCCGCCGCCGCCGGCGCGTTCCTGCACGGCGCGGCGGGCGACCTGGCCGCGGAGCTTGGGGGAGAAGGGACGATCGCCTCCGACGTTGCGTCGCTGCTTCCGGACGCCGTCGCCGGGCTCCCCGGCAGAGCCGGGGCGGAATGGCCGTGAGCTCGGATCTCGGCCTGCGGCCCGTTGTGCGGTACCGGCCGACCGTTGCCGTCGTCGACCTCGGAGCGGTTCGACACAATGCCGCGGCGCTCCGCCCCGAGACGGCCGAGCTCATCGCCATCGTGAAGGCCGACGCGTACGGCCACGGTGCCGTGCCGGTGGCGCGGGCGGCGACCGCCGCCGGCGCCGCGCGCCTCGGCGTCGCGCTCGTGGAGGAGGGGACCGAGCTCCGCGCGGCCGGTCTGGAGGTCCCGATCCTCACCCTCACCGAGCTGCCGCCCGGCTCGGAGGGCGAGGCTCTCCGCGCCGGGCTCACCCCGACCCTGTACACGACGGCGGCGCTCTCGCGTCTTGTCTCCGCGGCCGGCGGCCGGCCCGTGGCCGCCCAGGTGAAAGTGGATACCGGCATGCATCGGGTCGGAGTTCCCTGGGACCGCGCCGCCCAGTTCGTCGGCGAGGTCCTGGGGGCAGGAGTGGCGCTGGAGGGAGTCTGGACCCACCTCGCGAACGCCGAGGATCCCACCGACCCCTTTACCGGCGTGCAGCTCGAGCGCTTCCGCGGCGTGCTCGACCGGCTGCGAGGAGCCGGGATCTGTCCGGGGCTCGTCCACGCCGCCAACAGCGCCGGCCGGCTCGCACGCCCCGACGCGTTGTTCGACGCGGTCCGTGTCGGTGTGGCTCTCTACGGCGTGTCGCCGGGTCCCGGCGTGGACGAGGAAGTGAGCGAGTTGGGCCTGCGCCCGGCGCTCTCGCTGCGCAGCGCCGTCTCGTTCGTCAAGCGCCTGCCCGCGGGCGAGGCCGTCTCGTATGGTCAAACGTACCGGCTGGAGCGCGACGCGACGATCGCGACCGTCCCCGTGGGGTACGCGGATGGGTATCCGCGCGCGCTCTCGAATCGCGGCGAGGCGCTCATCGGCGGTCGGCGCCGCCGCGTGATCGGATCGGTGACCATGGATCAGCTGCTCGTCGACTGCGGCGACGACACGGTGGACGTGGGCGACGAGGTGATCCTGCTCGGCCGTCAGGACGAGCAGGAGATCACGGCTGCCGAGCTCGCAGACCGAGCGGGAACGATCCCGTACGAGATCGTGTGCCGGCTCGGCGTGCGCGTGCCGCGGGAGTACGTCGGCACGTGAGCCCGCGCCGACCGAGCCCCCGGGCGACCGTCGCGGCGGCGGCGGCCGCCGCGACGGTCGCGGCCGGCCTCGTCGCCGAGCGCTACGTGTCCGCCCGTGGACGACGGCTGCAAGCCGTTCCGGACGAAGGGCTCCCGCCGCTCGCCGAGCTCCCGCCCGGCGCGCGTCGCGTCACCAGCTTCGACGGCACCGAGCTGGCGGTGTACGACGGGCGGACGGCCCGCCAGGGGGGCCGGCTACGCGGCTCGCGCGCCCACCCGGTGCTGGTGTTCGTCCACGGGTTCGCCCTCGACGTGACGTCCTGGCACTACCAGTGGAGGCGCTTCGGCGAAAACCACCGGACCGTGCTCTACGACCAGCGCGGCCACGGCCGGAGCGCGCATGCGGGTCCGGAGGGCTACACGTTCGAGGCGCTCGGCCGGGACCTCGAGGTCGTCATGCAGCAGGTGGTCGGCCCGTCGCCCTGCGTGCTCCTGGCGCACAGCATGGGCGGGGCGGCGCTGCTGTCGCTCGTCCGGCAGCGGCCGGAGTGGTTCGACGGATCGCGCGTCCGTGCCGTGGTCCTCGCGGACACGACCGCCGTCAACGTCGTCGATGAGGGGATCCGGGGAATCTGGCCGCGCATCGAGGCCGCGTCGCGGCCGTTCGTGCGCGCGCTCGCGACCAGGCCGGGCGACATCCGCCGCCTTCGGTCCTTCGCGGCCGGTGCCGGAGCCGACGTCGCGACGCTTGCGACGAGGCTCACCAACTTCGGGCCCGGCGCGCCGCGGGCGGTCGTCGATCACGTCGTCCAGACCGCGCTGCACGCCGACTCCTCGATCTGGACGACGCTTCTTCCCGCGTTCTTCTCGGCCAACTTCTCCGACGCCGCCGAGGCGATCCGGGTGCCGGCACTCGTCGTCGTGGGCCGGGAGGACCGGCTGACGCCAGTCGGCGTTTCCCGCTTGCTCGCGGGCCGGATCGCGGGCGCCCGTCTCGACGTCGTCGACGACGCCGGGCACTGCGCGATGCTCGAACGGCCCGAGGCGTTCAACGAGGTCCTCGACGAGTTCCTGCTGGACGTGGTCCGCCGCTCTCCGAAGGGACGGACGTGATCACACGGGTCCCCGGCGTTCGCGTTGGCCACTGGACGGACGACGAGGGCCTGACGGGCTGCACCGTCGTCCTTCCCCCGCCCGGCACGATCGCATCGGGCGTCGTCCGCGGCGGCGCGCCGGGCACGCGGGAGACCGATCTGCTCCGCCCCGGCATGCTGGTGGAAACCGTTGACGCGATCCTCCTGACCGGTGGGAGCGCGTTCGGCCTCGCTGCCGCCGACGGCGTGATGGCGTTCCTCGAGGAGCGGGGGATCGGGTTCGAGGTCGGCGAGGTGCGCGTCCCGATCGTGCCGGCGGCCGTCCTGTTCGACCTCGGCGTCGGCGACCCGCGGGCGCGGCCGGGGCCGGCGGCGGGCCGCGCGGCGTGCGAGGCGGCGGAGGCGGGCGGCGCCGGCGAGGTCGAACAGGGGAGCGTCGGCGCCGGGACCGGCGCGACGGTCGCCAAGCTCCTTGGGCCCGCGTTCGGCCTGAAGGGCGGCGTGGGGTCGTCCTCGCGCGCGGACGGCGATCTCGCCGTCGGCGCGCTCGCCGCGGTCAACGCCCTGGGCGAGATCGTCGACCCCGACGGGACGGTGATCGCCGGCTCGCGCGCCCCCCGGGAGTCGGCGGGGGGCGACCCTCCGGGTGCCGTCCCGGGTCCCGGGAACACCACCCTGGTCGTCGTCGCGACCAACGCGCGCCTCAACAAGGAACGCGCCCACCTGCTCGCGCAGGCCGCCCACGAAGGGATTTCGGCGGCGATCAGGCCCGCGCATACAATCTGGGACGGCGACACGGCGTTCGCGCTGGCGACCGGCGAGACCGAGGCCGACCAGCGGGCGATCGAGGCGATGGCCGTCGACGCGGTCGCCGACGCCATCCGGCGCGGCACGCTGGCCGCGACGGGCGTTCCGGGCTTCCCCTCGGCACGGGAGGTGCAGTCGTGACGAACGAGACCCTGACGATGACGCTCGACGAGCTCGCGCACGAGGCGTCCACGTGCACGGCCTGCCGGCTGTCGCAGGGGCGGACGCAGGTCGTCTTCGGCGTGGGGAGCCCCCGCGCCGACCTGATGTTCGTCGGCGAGGGTCCCGGCTACCACGAAGACAAGCAGGGCGAGCCGTTCGTGGGTGCCGCCGGTCAGCTGCTGACCCGGATGCTCGCGGACATCGGCCTCGCGCGCGAGGACGTGTACATCGCGAACGTCGTGAAGTGCCGTCCGCCCGGCAACCGCGACCCGCTGCCCGACGAGATCGATACGTGCAAGCCGTGGCTCGACGGCCAGATCCGCAACATCGACCCCCGCGTGATCGTGACGCTCGGAAACTTCGCGACCAGGTTCATGCTTGAGCGCCAGGTGTCGATCAGCCGCGTTCGCGGGCAGCGCTTCGAGGTCGGCGGGCGAACCGTCGTCCCGACGTTCCATCCCGCCGCGATCCTGCACGGCGGAGGAGAGTCGAGCGCCCAGTTCCAGGCGCTGCGCGACGACTTCCAGACCGTGCGCTCGATCATGGCCGAGGCTCGGCCCGCCGAACCGGAAGAGCAGCTCGGTCTGTTCTGAGGGCGTGGAGCGCGCAGTCGTCCTCGTCACGGGTTCGGCCGGCGAGACGCGCGCGCTCGCGGCGGCGGTGGCCGCGCTCCTCGAGCCGGGCGACGTCGTCACCCTCGCCGGGGACCTGGGCGCCGGAAAGACGACGTTCGTCCAAGGGTCGGCGGGGACGCTCGGGGTGACCGAGCCGGTGGTCTCGCCGACGTTCACCCTCGTGCGCGAGTACCAGGGAACGGTTCCCGTCACCCATGTCGACGTGTACCG